>PMPH01000012.1 GCA_003161045.1 Acidobacteriaceae bacterium | reverse complement strand
CGGTTTGCTAAACCGTTGTAGGGTCAAAAGCTCTACCGGGGGTTCGAATCCCCCTCTCTCCGCCATAATTCCTTTATATTATTGAATATAGAATACTTACATAGCAACAGCCCCTTCTTCTGAGCTGATCTTGCAGGACTAAAAAGGACTATCGTCCTGATGTGCCCTCAAATCGCTGATTCCAGCGCCGCCATGCCTCAATAAACGATCTCCGTCAATGAGCTGACAGGATGCGGACCCGGTTGCCGGTCTTACGCTTGAGAGATAAGTCAGGCTCTAGGCTGAGGGGTTCGATTCGCACCCGTTATCGAAGGTTCTGGGCCGCAAAACCAACAGTTTGCGGCTTTGTGATGGGGTGCAAGTCCTTTGTTGTGAGTTGGAGTTCTTTCAAGGTAGAGAGCTGGCGAATCGGCGTACCTGCAAGGGGACGAGCGAATCACCGCGTAAACACTGGCGAAAGTGGCTCTCAAGGCTCTGAAACCCATGATTCTGGCCTCTTTGAGTTTCTCGGGAGCGTTTTCGTTGGGCAGATTACTCCGCTTCCGGCTCAGGTGGACCGCTAAAGGACAGCGTTACACAGTCCAGATAGCGCCGCATCCGTGTTGTTGCCGTAATGAACATGTTGAGATGCATGGAGGCGCTAGTCCGGTGAAGCAGCCGCTCATCGTCGGACTCGAAGTCGTTCGTCCTGCCATTCGCCTTGAGGAAGGGTGATTTGGCACGGAACGCGGGAGAGTACAAAACGCTGCTTGCAAATTGCGATCTGGCCCGGCGCAACGATTTGGACGGACGCGGCAATCTGAGCGAAGAGGCGCTGGCCAAGTTTACACGGTTCTTTCTCACGGTCTGCATCGATCAGGTTGCCTTCATGGAGGGACTTATGCAGCCGGAGCGGCTGCGCGCCCGCATCCTGCTTTGGGCGGAAGAAGAGATCCGGCTTGGGCTGCTGCCCCAGAAGTCAGGAAGCATCCTGGAGGCCGTTCTCTATCGGGGGGAACTGCCACGCGGCGAGGCCGATACGATTGTCGGTACCGGCGAGCGCCAAGCGCGCCGCATTGTGTCTTCTCTTGAGAAGCGCGGCGTGTTGGATTCGGAGAGTCCCCGCGGCCCGTTGCGGCTGGCCTTTCCGGCCGCATTGGTGCAGCGCTGGATGCCAGGGCTGTTCCCGGAAAAGATCGGGGATCAATGAATGGTTCATGTTCGCGGGCTTGGAGGTGAGACCGCACTCAGCGCCAGGCCGATGCGGGGCTTGAACAACGGAGCCGAAGTTCGAGTGGAGTTTTAGGCCAAAGCACTCATCCTGCTGCGTTTCTGTAGTGCTGAGGCAATGCCGACCGGATTAGTATCGGCAAACGCCCGCAGGATCCGCGAATCTTCGATATCCCGCGGTGGCCTAGTTCTGCTCCGCCCTTGACATATAGCCTATAAGGCCAACGCCACCTGATGACACCGTGAACTTTGTTACAGTGCAGCCTTTTTTTGAGCAGTGCAGCCTGGATCGGAAGGCGGGGTTCGAGGGCTGGGAAAGTGATCAGGAAATGTTGCCTCAATCATTGCAAAATGATCCGGAATCCCCAAACTATCCTTGGTGAGGGAATCTATCTTCACCCGCCGTGCCGAGCCGGGGGCTGCATCATCGCCGGCAACAAGCTGTGTTCTTGCAAGATCTGGCACGTCGAAACGCACCGCCTGCGTTGACACCATGAAGACATCCCCTTCTTTGATGTTGTATTTTTCTTCCAGGCTGTTGTTCGCCGCAACGCGGACGTCAAAAGGACGATTCATGTTGCGCGTACCGATAAGCGTGGCTTTCGTTTTATGAAGATCGATGCCCACTTCTTCTGCAGCTTCGCGCGCGGCGGCTTGTATGGCCGATTCTACCCCACCGCCTTTCCCCGGATCTATGAACCCGCCTGGCAATGCTGGCTTTCCCATGCCTGGAGGGTTCTTGCGATTAATCATGACTACTTCATAACCGTCCGTGATGATTGGGTCAACCGCGTGCACTACATGTGCGTTGACTGTTCTCCCATTCATTAAAGTAATCTTTCCCAAAGAATGAGCCGCTTTATCGGGCGTCCCCGTAATGCCGAGTTCTTGAGCCCGACCAACGATTTCCCAGCGTGCAGGGTCAATATCATCGATCATCCAACTGGACATGAAATATCTCCTTCTGTATCGACCGCACAAATCCTAGTCATCGGTGCTAGCGATCTCTGCGCGAATGTGGCCCAGCGCGATCGAGATCCCGGATTCCATGTCTCCAAATTATATTAGACGTCGGAAGGAAATATGGCGCCTGAATGGTCGGCGATCCGCACCTTTGGAGTCCTCGACGTTCCACCGACCGACATTCCGGGGGCGGCCGATTCGCGGGTAGAACGAATGTGCCCGACGGCCGGACTCAACCCAGCACGGAATACGTCCTCGGAAACGCCGATCCGGCCGGGAAACAGGCGGCGGCGAGGGCAGCTGGAATCCCGGACACTGGCCGACTTGCCGGTCCTGATTACCGCAAGGCTGAACGGATGTTCCTACCGGATTGCCTTTCCAACGCTGAAAATGTGATTCCCTCAATCGCGATCTTCTCTCGACATAGGAACCAGATATCCGAAAGTCCTTTGTCGACTTTCCGCAGCAGTACAGCAGTACGTCGTTGTTCCTCTTTGACGATGCCCTCTTCGCCGTCAACCAGAGCAAGAACGTCCACATGCGTTCGTGCTCGAAGCCATCGGCCGCCTTGTCGCAACAGAGACCGACTCCAGGTTAGACTGCTCGTGGTCTACGTTGAGGACAAGCTCGTTTTCATCTGCGACAAACGCGACTAGAGTTCCGAGAATGGGTGTGGCCCGCTACTACCGAAGAACACTACTAGTCTGCGCCGCGAGTTCCCGAACATGCGATCGGTCTGGATGCTCGGCAAGAAGGTAACCGACTCGCAAGTTCTCCCAGTTGATCGGCCAGGTTTCGAGGGACGTACAGGAGCATTGTCTGATTGGCGTCTGAGTCTATTGCGTATATTCGAAATATAGAATATACTGCAAAATATGCAGGAGACGCTGCGTACATACAAGGCCAACTTCTTTCGTGCGCTGTCCCATCCCACTCGGATCGCCATCCTTGAGGTGTTGCGCGACAGGGAACTCTCCGCACGGGCCATCCAGGAGAAGCTCGGCGTCGAACAAGCGAACCTGTCCCAACACCTGGCGATCCTGAGAAGTCAGCAGATTGTGGTGAACCGCAAGGACGGAAACCAGGTCTTCTATTCCATTCGAAATCCGGTGCTGATAGAGGTTCTCGACATCATGCGCCTGTACTTCCAAACCAGCCTCACTGACGCCATTCAGATGCTCGGGGAAGCCGAACGGGAGGCGTCTACCCGATGATTGCCGAGCTGTTCCTGAGCGGAATCATTGTCTGGCTGGCGGGCGCTGGGGCCAGTCTGGCTCTTTGGCGCCAACCGGCCGCCGCTCGCCGTGTGAGCTGCGCGGCTGCTTTAGCTGGCTCGCTTCTCGATCTGGCCGCTTCGGCTGCCGCTATCTTCAGCGGCAGTTCTACCGTCATCGGCCTTCCCTTCGGTAACCCGGTCTTCACCTGGGTCGTCCGCCTGGACCCGCTGTCGGCATATTTCAGTGGGACGCTGGCGGTGCTGGCGGCCGCCGTTTCGCTCTATTCTTTCGGATACCTGCGGGAGATGGAAGGACGCCGAAATCTGGGTGCCTTCGGGTTCTTCTTCAACCTGCAACTGTTGAGCCTGGCGCTGGTCTTCACTGCGTCAAACGTCTTCTTCTTTCTGGTGGCGTGGGAGGTAATGGCGCTCTCGGCCTTCTGCCTGATCAGCTTCGAGCACGAGAAGGAAAAAACGCGCCACGCCGGAGTGCTTTTCCTCATTATGTCGCACGCCGGCACCGGCCTGCTGCTGATCGCTTTCCTGGTCCTCGCATCCGCCAGCGGCAGTCTGGATTTCTCCAGCTTCCACCTGCTGGCGTCGAGTATGCCGCCGCTCCAGCAGGGCGCGGTTTTTCTGCTTTTTCTTTTCGGCTTCGGCGTAAAAGCGGGCCTGGTTCCTGTTCACATCTGGCTTCCGGAAGCCCATCCGGTAGCGCCCAGCAATGTTTCAGCTCTGATGTCGGGCATCGTCATCAAGACCGGCATCTACGGCATGGCGAGGGTCTTCTTCGACTTCTACGGGCCGCCTCCGCTGTGGATGGGAACCGTGGTGCTGGGGCTGGGCGTGGTTTCCGCGTTGCTCGGAGTCCTCTATGCGCTGATGGAGCACGACCTCAAACGCCTGCTCGCCTGGCACAGCATCGAAAACATCGGCATCATCCTGATGGGCTTCGGCGCGGCGCTGATGTTTCGCTCGCTGGGGCAGCCGAATCTCGCCGCTCTGGCGCTGATCGCCGGCTTGTATCACACGTTCAACCATGCCATGTTCAAGGGACTGCTCTTCCTGGGTGCTGGTTCGGTGGTGCAGGCCACGCATACGCGCAACATGGAGAAGATGGGCGGGCTGATCCGGCGCATGCCGGTGACGGCCCTGTGTTTCCTGGTGGGCGCGGTGGCCATCTCCGGGCTGCCTCCGTTGAACGGATTTGTGAGCGAGTGGCTCACCTACCAGGCGCTGCTGGCCGGCTTCGGCACCACGCAAAGCCTGACGCGATTAATGTTCCCCATCGCCGGCTCTCTGCTGGCGCTGACGGCGGCCCTGGCGGCGGCCTGTTTCGTCAAGGCTTTCGCGATTCCGTTTCTCGCGCTGCCGCGCAGCGAGGAAGCCGCGGATGCGCGGGAGGCCTCGCCTTCGATGCGCGCCGGGATGGCGGTTCTGGCGGCGGGATGCGCGGCGCTGGGTCTCGGCGCCACCTGGTTCGTGCGGGTCTTCGATCCCATCACGCAACAGGCTCTCGGTATTCGCGCCACTTCGGCGCTGATGATGGCTCGCGGCTGGGCGCTGTCGCCGGGAACGGCCCATGGCGGCACCATATCGACAGCCGGGATTGCACTGCTCCTTTTGTTTGCCGGCGCGGCATTCGCGCTTCCGCTGGCCTTGCGATGGAGGCGTCGCAGCGTCACCGGGCCGGCGTGGGATTGCGGCCAGCCGGGCTTGACCGCCGACAACGAATACACCGCTACCGCATTTTCCAAACCGCTGCGCATGATCTTCTCCGCCCTCTATCGCCCGCGCCGGGAGATTCAGGCGGAGTATGAAGTGTCGCCCTACTACCCGAGCGCCATCCGCTTCGAAAATGAGATCGAACCCACGTTTGAGAAGCGCCTTTACGGCCCGCTGTGGGAGAGGATCATGGCGGCGGCGAATCGCATGAAGGGCATTCAGGCGGGCAGCATCAACCTCTATCTCGCGTACATTTTCATCACCCTGATTCTGCTTCTGCTGTTTGGAGTGCGCGGATGAAGGAGCAAATGATAACCCGGCTGATCGAGAACGCAACGCAACTCTTCCTGCTGCTGGCGCTGGCGCCGCTGGTGACGGGAGTGATTCGCACGCTGAAGGCGCGGCTGCAAACGCGGCGCGGCCCCAGCATCTTTCAGCCCTACAGGGATCTGCTGAAGCTCTTTCGCAAAGGCATGGTGATTCCCGAGACCGCCTCCTGGATCTTCGCCGCCACGCCCTGGGTGGTCTTCTTTAGCACGATTCTGGCAGGGCTGATGATTCCCATGGTTGCCGCCGTGGCGCCGTTCGGTTTGTTGGGCGACGCGCTGGCGGTGATCTACCTGCTGGGGCTGGGCCGCTTTTTTCTGGCGCTGAGCGGGCTGGATAGCGGCAGCTCATTTGGCGGCTTGGGCAGCAGCCGGGAGATGACCATCTCGGCCCTGGCCGAACCGGCCATGATGCTGGCCATCTTCACCGTCGCCATCGGCGCCGGCTCGACCGGCCTCACTCAAATCGCCGGAGCAGCCATTGGACAAAACTGGCGTTTTCTCGCTCCGGCGCAGATGTTCGCCTTCGCCGCGTTGGCGCTGGTGCTGGTCGCGGAGACGGGACGGATTCCGGTGGACAATCCAGACACTCACCTGGAACTCACCATGATCCACGAAGCCATGATCCTCGAGTATTCCGGCCCCTACCTGGCCCTTGTTGAATGGGCCGCCTCCATCAAGCAGCTTGTCCTGATGACTCTGTTGATCAACTGCTTCTGGCCGATCGGCCTCCAGCCGACATGGTTTGGTTTCGGCGCGTTGCAGGGAATCGGCTGGCTGCTGGCGAAGCTGCTTTTTTTGAGTTGCGCAATTGTTTTGCTCGAGACCGTCAACGCCAAGCTGCGGCTCTTCCGGGTGCCGGAACTGCTGGCGGTGGCCTTTACTTTGGGATCGCTCGCACTGGTTTCCACGTTCCTCTTCTGATGCCTATGACGCCTTTTCTCAATCTTCAATTCGGCGAACGGATCGTCACTCTGATGGCGGCGCTGGTGCTGGTTCTACAGATTGCGATGGTGACCCAGCGCTGGATCGTCGTCCACATCCGCATCTTCGCGGCGCAATCTTTTTTCCTCGCCATGATTGCCGCTACCATCGCCTGGTTCAACCACGCGCCGCATATCTTCGTCGCCGCCGCGCTCACCCTGGTGGTCAAGGTGATTCTGGTGCCCATCCTCTTTGAACGCCTGGTGGAACGCATGGAGATTCATGAAGAGATCGAGCCGATTGTGAACGTGCCGCTCTCTGTGGTGATTGCGGGTGGGCTGACGCTGGTGGGCTATGTCGTCGCGGCCTCGTTTTACCGGCCGGACGCGCCCGGTCTGGGGCACAACGCGCTGGCCGTGGCCATCTCTCTTTTTCTGATTGGCTTTTTTACGATGATCAACCGCCGCAAGGCGCTGACCCAGGTTTTGGCGCTGCTGTCGCTGGAAAACGGGATGTTCCTGGCGGCCATTTCGCTCACCTATGGAATGCCGCTGATCGTGGAACTGAGCGTTTTCTTCGATGTGCTGGTGGCGGCGATGGTGCTGGGCATTCTGGTCTACCGCATCCGCGAGACCTTCGAGTNNCGAGTCGATGGATGTGAGCCGGCTGCGGAGGTTGCGAGGATAGGATGCTGCTGATTGCTTTATTGCTGGTCCCCC
Source organism: Acidobacteriaceae bacterium (assembly GCA_003161045.1). Taxonomy (GTDB): domain Bacteria; phylum Acidobacteriota; class Terriglobia; order Terriglobales; family Acidobacteriaceae; genus Telmatobacter. The sequence continues at coordinate 5,400 of PMPH01000012.1, read as the reverse complement.
TTGCCACCGCCGCCGCGTCATTCTTCGTGCGCCGGCGCGCGGCCATGGAGGCGCTGAACCTGGCGGGCTTTGCCGCGGTCTTTGCGGTCGCCGTCGCGCTGGCCGCGCGGGTGCTGGCCAATGGCACGGTCTCGCTCTGCAACGGCTTCTTCTATGCCGACGCGCTCAGCGCGCTGGTGATTCTTCTCACCGCTTCGGTGGCGCTGGTTTGCTCCGCCTACTCGATCGGCTACCTGCGCGACGACCAGCAAAGCGGAGCACTGGGCGAGGATGCCAGCGGCAAGGAGCAGATCGCGCAGCTTCGCATGTACTACACGCTGACGCCGCTGTTCGTCTTCTCCATGCTGTTCATGGCGGTGGCCAACAACCTGGGAGTGATGTGGGCGGCGATGGAAGCCACCACGCTGGCTTCCATCTTCCTGGTTACCTTCTATGGAAAGATTACCTCGCTGGAGGCCGCCTGGAAGTACGCCATCATCGGCGGCGTGGGTTTATCGATGGCGCTGTTTGGCACGCTGGTGGCCTACTATGCGGGCCATCACCTCGCCGGCTCCGACTCTCTCAGCGGGTTGAACTGGTCGGTGCTGGCACTGCACGCCGCGGAACTCGACAAGACCTCGATGCGGCTGGCCTTCGTCCTGATTCTGCTGGGCTATGGCACCAAGGCTGGCCTCGCGCCGATGCACACCTGGAAGCCGGATGCGTACAGCGAGGCCCCGGTGCCCTCCGCCGCTATTCTTTCCACGGCGCTACTGAACTGCGCCCTCTACTGCCTCATCCGTTTCTTCATTCTTGCCAGCCGCTGCCTGGGCGCGGAGTACCCCAGCCGCCTGCTGCTTCTTTTCGGGCTGCTCTCCATGGGCGTCTCGGTTCCCTTCGTGCTGGTGCAGAAAAACTATCGCCGCCTGCTGGCCTATCACACCATCGATCATGCCGGCATCATGGTAACGGCGCTGGGACTGGGGGGCGCGCTGGGCAGCCTGGGCCTCATGCTGCACATGACCTTTCACACCATCGCGAAGTCGCTGCTGTTCCTGTGCGCGGGCAACGTCTCCCAGCACTTCCGCACCGACCTGTTCTCCAAGATCAAAGGCAGCGTGATCCGGGCCATGCCGCTGACCGGCGTGATCTTTCTCATGGCCATGCTGGCGATCATCGGCATGCCGCCGTTCAGCCTCTTTCAGAGCGAGTTCCTGATTGTGCGCGCGGCCTTCGAGGGCGGGCATCTTCTTACCGGCGCCCTATTTGTCCTGTTCAGTACGGGCGTCTTCACCGGCGCGCTCATACACGTGGGCGGCATGATCCTCGGCCCAGGCGGCGATACGCCGGTGGCGGCGCGCCGTCCCTGGCGCGATGGCTCTCTGCTGGCGCTGGCCTCGGTGCTGGTGGTCATCGGATTCTGGGTGCCGGCTCCGCTCTTCCAACTGATCAGCAACGCGGCGCGGGTGGTGAGCGGGCAATGACGACCTTATTGAAAGAACTTCGCGAGCGTTTTCCCGAGCAGGTCTGCTCCGTGGAAGAATCTGTCCCCGGTCAATTCACGGTTCTGTTGAACGGTCCCGATGCCACCGCCATAGCCCGGCACCTGCTGACCGGGCGACAGGCGAGGCTGGCGACCGTTTTCGCCGAGGACCGGGTGAGCGCGGAAGGCGTTTTCTACAACTACTACCTCTTCGACCGGCCGGGCGATCCTGCCTGGGTGCTGCTGAAGGCTCCCATCCCCGCGGGCCATCCTTCATTTCCGTCGCTGGCCGCGGAGTTGCCGGGCGTCAACTGGGCGGAGCGCGAGATTCAGGACTGGTTCGGCCTGGAAGCCGCCGGGCATCCGAATCCGCGGCGCGTGGCGCTGCACGATAACTGGCCCGACGTGCATCCGCTGCGCAAGGATTTCCCGCTCGACACCGTGCTGCCCCCGTTCGAGGGCGAGCGGCACGTCTACCGGCCAGCGCACGGCGAGGGCGTCTTTCACATTCCGGTCGGCCCGGTTCATGCCGGCATCATCGAGCCCGGCCACTTCGACTTCGCCGTCGCCGGCGAACCGATCCTGTACCTGCAACTCCGTATGTTTTACACGCACAAGGGAACCGAGAAGCTCTTCGAGCGTCTCCCCATCCCCCGCGCGGTCTTTCTGGCCGAAAGCATTTCGGGCGATTCGGCCTTCTCTCACGCAACTGCATTCTGCCAGGCCATCGAGCGGGCAGCGGAAATCGAGGTCCCGGCGCGGGCACAGTTTCTGCGCACCATTCTGCTTGAACTGGAACGAATTGCGAATCACATCTCCGATGCCGGCGCCATCGCCAACGACGTGGGATTCATGATTGCCAATGCCCATGCCGGCCGTGTGCGGGAGATGGTGCTGCGCCTTTGCGAAACCCTGACCGGAAGCCGCGTGTTGCGCGGAATGGTCGCCATCGGCGGTGTGCGCAGGGATTGGCAGCGGACGCAAGTTGAAGCTATCGAGAAGACGCTCGAAGTTGTGGAGCACGAGTTCCGCGATCTGGTGGCCATCATTCGGTCGTCCAACTCCACCCGCGACCGCCTGGAGCGCACCGGAATCCTGCGCCCGGAGAAGGCTTCCATGCTGGGAATCGTCGGCGTGGCAGGACGCGCCTCCGGCGTCGATCTCGACGTTCGGCGCGATCACCCGTATGAAGTGTACCGTCACCTCACGTTCAGCGTGCCCGTCTATCAGGCGGGCGATGTCCGCCACCGCTTGCTGGTTCGCATTGATGAAGTGAGCGAGTCGATACAGATAATCCGCGCCACAGTTGCCCATCTGCCAGACGGTCCGCACTGCGCCCCCGCTCAGCCCATTCCGCCGGGCCGGTGCGCGCTGAGCGCAGTGGAAGGGTGGCGTGGCGAGATCATTCACTGGGTCCGAACCGGCGACGGCAATCGCCTCGAACGCTGCAAGGTGAAAGATCCATCCATCAACAACTGGCCAGCCATTGTGGAAGCGGTGGAAGGCAATATCGTGGCGGATTTTCCAGTGATCAACAAGAGTTTCAACTTGTCCTACTCGGGGACGGATCGGTAGCGCGATGTTCAAGATCCTCCAAAAGACCTTCAAAGTCGGCGTCGCGACGGCCGATTATCCGGGCATTGCGCCTCAGTTGGCCGAGCAGTTTCGGGGATGCCCGGAGTTCGACTTCGACGCATGGAGCGACGCGCGTCCCGCAGCCGAAGCCTGCCCCACCGGGGCCATCGCCTTCCGTGACCGCGACGGCGTGCGCCTTGTCACCGTGGATTACGGCCGCTGTATCTTCTGCGGCGAATGCGAGGCGGCCTCTGCCGCCAGCGCGGTGCAAGCGAGCGCGGTGCAAGCGAGCGCGACGCAAATTAACCCCGTGCGGATGAGCCAGAACTTCGAGCTTGCGGCCGCCGATCGCCGCGACCTCGTTCTTACCGCCGAATACACACTCCATCCCGATGGCCGCCACGCCGAATTGAAGTCGGCCACCAGCGGCCCCAGCGCCGAGGAGCCCGGCAAGAGGATCGAAGCGGCCATCCACAACCTGCTCGGGCGCTCGCTGTCGATTCGGCAGGTGGATGCAGGCTCGTGCAACGGGTGTGAGCAGGAGATCGTTGCGTTGAACAACCCGGTTCACGATATCGAACGCTTCGGCATTCATTTCGTGGCCTCGCCGCGTCATGCCGACATGCTGCTGGTCACCGGTCCGGTCACTCGCAACATGGAACTGGCGTTGCGCAAGACCTGGGCCGCGACGCCGGATCCGAAGGTAGTGGTAGCCGTGGGCGCCTGCGGTATCAGCGGAGGCATCTTCGGAACAAACTACGCCTCACTGGGCGGAGTGGATGCGGTCATTCCCGTTGACGTCTACGTCCCCGGCTGTCCGCCCCGCCCGGAAGCGCTGCTCTATGGCATCCTGCTGGCATTGGGCCAGGTCCGGCAACGCCCCGGCTCCCTTTCGCGCAGATGAGTCCTAGGCAAGACTGCCGCCAGCGCCACCACGAGATTTGATAGCTTGGAGGTCTCAACACAACACGATTCTTGAGAAACCCTCACCACTCATCGGATGAGGAACGATAAACGATCTCGATCGCGAAGCCATCGTCCGAGACCATCAGCGAGGGCAGAGCCTTGGCCAGATCGCCAAGACTTACCGCATCTCCCGTACTACCGTCCATCGTATGGTCCAAGACAAAATACCCTCCGGGAGCACTGTTCCAAAAGGCTGATGAAAACCCCTCCTCTAACTCCAATGGAATCACTGCCGGATCTGCCCGATTCGTCTGTTCCAAAAGGTAAGGGTTGAGATACACAAGAAGATGCAGGGGAAACAGGCAGAGGCAGGCTATCTCCCTGCTGAATCCCAGGAGCGATGCCGAATTCCCGGGACCGATTCACCATCGGAGACATGACTAATTGTTGTTAATATAGTTGCCGCACTTTTTCAGGGACTATACCGGCACATTTCCGCCCTCAGTCTTTGAGATCGGGCTGTTCATCAAGGGACCAGATGTCCGTGTCCCCCATGATTCGCCCGGAACGAGTAGTTGGGTATCTCTCCCCGGCTTTCTCGCGGAGTTCACGCTTTTGACTAGGTCTCTGACCGCTTGTTGTTGTGCCCATCCTTGCGGCGTACTTGTTCTTGCCGCAAGGGTGGGAAGGCACAAATTTACGCGGTCAGAGACCTAGGCGATTTGCACCAGAGATTTGGCAGTTTTGACCATATATGCAACAGCTTCCCATCGAATCAATGTTCGGTGGGGTGCACGACCAATCGCCATCGTCCATGCCGCGTAATCGCCGCCTTGACCGTATTCCAGCCAGCGTTACTGGTCATTCCGATTCCTGAGTTGGCTCCCATATCGAACATATCGCATGTGGTCAATTCTGCTCAGACGAGGATGATTCAAGTCGCTACGGTGAATAGCCTGGGGTGTTCGATGACGCCCCACAAGCAAGAGTGAGGAGAGCTTATGACCGGTTTTAAGCTTGTTGTGTTAGCGGCTGTTGCTGGATGCCTTATGATGGCAACCGCTCCGAAAGCGGCGGCTCAAATTGCCGTAGAGGTTGGAGTTGCGCCCGATTGCCCCTACGGCTACTATGACGCCGCGCCTTATGACTGTGCTCCCTACGGCTACTATGGCCCGGAATGGTTTACGGGCGGCGTCTTCATTGGCACCGGTCCGTGGTTTCATGGTCCTGAGAACTTCCGGGGCCACGTGAATAACCGTTTCCATCCCGAACACGGCTATAACGGCCCAAAGCCCCAACGTGGGGATAAGCCCGAGCCGTCAAAGCGGCCCGATAAGGTTGCCCACTTCAAAGGAAACGAAGTTCGTGATGGGCACGGCCACATAGCCGGGAAGTAAACACTAAAAAATCCCTGCTCAGGTATCTGATCTCGTAGTGCAAGAGCATCTATCGGATTG
>PMPH01000034.1 GCA_003161045.1 Acidobacteriaceae bacterium | reverse complement strand
CGCCGTTGTAGCGCTGCACCAGGGCGTCGAAGCTGAAGCTGCCGTCGTGGCCGAAGGGGATCTCGCGGAGCAGGAAGTAGCGCAGCGCATCGGCGCCGAGAATCTCCTGCACCGTCTCCGCGCGCACAATGTTGCCGCGCGACTTGGACATCTTGCCCTGGTCGAAGAGCAGCCAGCCGTTGGCCTTGACCGAGCGCGGCAGCGGAATCCCCGCCGCCATCAGGAAGGCCGGCCAGTAGACGCAATGGAAGCGGCTGATCTCCTTGCCGATGAGGTGCATGTCCGCGGGCCAGAATTTGGCAAAGCGGGCCTGGTCGGCGAGCGTGTCCGAACCGTAGCCCAGCGCGGTGATGTAGTTGGCCAGCGCGTCCAGCCACACATAGATCACGTGCTTCTCGTCGTCCGGCACGGGAATGCCCCAGGAAAAACTGGTGCGGCTGACGGACAGGTCCTTCAAGCCCCCGCGCACAAACGAAATCACCTCGCGCCGCGTGGATTCGGGCGCCATGAAGCCTGGATTGGCCTCGTAAAACTCCAGCAGCTTGCGCTCGAAGGCCGAAAGCTTGAAGAAATAATTCTCCTCGCTCACCGTCTCCGTAATGCGGCCGCAGTCCGGGCAGGGCGTGCCGGGAGGGCCGTCCACATAAAGCTCGTCGGAGACGCAATACTGGCCGGTGTAGGAGCCCTTGTAGATGAAGCCGCGGTCGCGGAGCGTGGCGAACAGGCGCTGTGTGCCGCGCTTGTGGCGCTCTTCGGTGGTGCGGATGAAGTCGTCGTAGGTGAGGCCCAGGCGGTCCCACAGGCCGCGAAACTCGGCAGAGACGGCGGTGGCGAATTCCTGCGGCGTGCGGCCGGCCAACTCGGCGGAGCGTTCGATCTTCTGCCCGTGCTCGTCGGTGCCGGTGAGGAACCAGGTGTCGATGCCCAGCGCCCGCTTGCGCCGCGCAACGACGTCGCACACGATGGTCGAGTAGGCGTGGCCCAAGTGCGGACGCGCATTCACGTAGTAGATGGGCGTGGTCAGGTAAAAGCGGGCGGGGCTGGAATCTTTGGTCGGCATGAGCGGGGCGTTGCTGGAAATCCGGCAATGAAGCACACGGAATCTCGATGCAATCTATCTTTCATCTTAGGTTGCGGGGCGGGCAGCGTCAAACCCGGCGCGGTGCGCCGCTCTGTTAGAATCGCCCTTGAAAACGAAGGATTTTACGGCGTTTCCAGAAATGCTATGCCCTTTCTGAGGTCGTTCAGGGTCGACGCTCGCTGAGGCTCGCGTCGACTTGAGGGGATTGGCTTCGAGGCAGGTCATTTCTGGAAACGCTCAAGAGGCATATCGACGTGTATCTGGAATTGCAGAAAAGGCTCGGAAGCCGGCTACGCAGTCTTTTAGAGGAAAAGTACGGCCTGCTGGTTGAGAACATTCCGCTGGAGATTCCGCCGGACCTGAAGTTCGGCGAACTGGCCACGCCCATTGCGTTTGAGCTGGCGCGCAAGCTGCGCAAAGCGCCCAGGATCATCGCGCAGGAGATTGTGTCCGCGCTGAACGGGCTTGAGGGTTTCGCTGGTTTCGAGGTTGCCGGAGCCGGGTACATCAATGCGCGGCTGGACCGCGCGGCCGGCGTGCGGCTGGTTGTGGGCGGAGAGAGTCTGGCGCGCGCATCGAGCGGTCTGCACTCGCTGGTGGAGCACACCAGCATCAATCCCAACAAGGCCGCGCACATCGGCCACTTGCGCAACGCCATTCTGGGCGATACGTTTGTGCGCCTGCTGCGCGCCGCGGGGCAAAAGGTGGACGTGCAGAACTACATCGACAACACCGGCGTGCAGGTGGCGGATGTGGTGGTGGGTTTTCTGCATTTGGAGGGGTTGCCGGAGGCTGAAGTCAGGCAACTGCTCGAAGTGCTCAAGGGCAACGGCGAGCGCATCGACTACTACTGCTGGGACCTGTATGCGCGCACATCGCAATGGTATGAGCAGGGAACGGCGGAAGAGAACGAAGCGCGGAAAGAGCTTCGCTATGCGACCTTGCACGAGATCGAGCGAGGCGGCAACGACACTGCCGAAGTAGCCGAGATGATTTCCACTGCGGTCTTGCGGCGGCATCTCGAAACCATGCAGCGGCTAGACATTGAGTACGACTTTCTGCCCCGCGAGAGCGAGATTCTGCACCTGAAGTTCTGGGAGTCGGCCTTCGAGCAACTGAAGCAGACCGGCGTGCTCTACTTCGAGAGCGAGGGCAAGAACAAGGGCTGCTGGGTGATGACCCGGCCCGGCGCCGAGGTTGCCGAGGGCGATCTTGATGAGGACTCCAAGGTTATCGTCCGCTCGAATGGCACGGTCACCTACGTCGGCAAGGACATCGCCTACCACCTGTGGAAGTTCGGCCTGCTGGGCAAGGACTTTGGCTACCAGCCGTTTTTCACCTACCCCGATCACGAATGCTGGATTTCGACCGAACAGGGAGTGGAGCCGCACCCGCACTTTGGCGGGGCCCAGGCGATTTATAACGTGATCGACGCGCGGCAGTCGGACCCCCAGGCCAATGTGATCCAGGCTTTGCGCGGCATGGGGCACGTCGATCAGGCCAATCGCTACACGCACTTCAGCTACGAAATGGTCGCGCTGACGCCGCGCTGCGCCGTCGAGCTGGGCTACGACGTTTCAGAAGAAGACCTGAAGCGGCCTTACCTCGAGGTCAGCGGACGGAAGGGCTTCGGCGTCAAGGCCGACGACCTGATCGACAAGCTCATTGCCGCCACGCGCGCCGAGGTGGATGCACGCCAGACCGGCCGCGACGAGGCGGAACGGCAAAAAATCGCCGGGCAGATCGCCATTGGCGCGCTGCGCTACTTCATGCTCAAGTTCACGCGCAACTCGGTGATCGCCTTCGACTTCAAGGACGCGCTCAGCTTCGAGGGCGAGACCGGCCCCTACATTCAGTACGCCGTGGTGCGGGCGCGCAATATCTTCCGCAAGGGGGAAACGACACCGGAAGCGGTGCTGGCGGAGTTCGCCGCCATCGACCCGGCGGCCTATCTTGAAGGCGAGGCCGCCGAGGACATCTGGTCGCTGTGGCTGCGCGCGGCGCGCCGCACCTTGGTTCTGGAGCAGTGCATTGCGACCTCGGAGCCGGCCTACCTGGCAAAGCACGCCTTCCAGTTAGCCCAGGAGTTCAATAACTTCTACCATCGCCACCACATTCTGACCGAAGAAGACCCGAAGCGGAAGACGTTTCTGCTGGCGACAGCCGCCGTCGCATTGCGGGAGCTAGTTGTGGCGCTCAGTTGGCTGGGAATCGAGAGCCCCGAGGCGATGTAAGTCTTTCTTTGTTCCAGGGGCTATTGAAGAATCCGTCTAAAAACGCGATTTTGGGAGAAGGGTACGGGCTTTAGCCCGTACATCAATGGGAGAAATGAGCCAGGGCTTTAGCCCCCGAGGGAGGTTTTTCGCGGCTATTTGCATCCCCTCAGCGGCTAAAGCCGAAATTTAATCCAGCTCTCAACGGACGGGCTAAAGCCCGTCCCCTTCAAAACTCATAGTTTTTAAACAGATTCTAAGAACTCATTTTGAGGCCAATCAGGATTCCTGCCGGGGCAAAGCGAGAAAGGCGCGCTCGAATCCGCCGATTGATTTCTGAATCCGCTCGATCGGAATGGTCAGCGAGAGGCGAATGTAGCCGGAGCGGCCAAAGCCCGTGCCGGGGACGGCCAGCACGCCTTCGGCCGCCAGCCGCTGGGTAAAGGCAATGTCGTCGGGGATGGGAGTTTTGAGGAAGACGTAAAACGAGCCCTCGGGCCGCCTCGCCTCGTAGCCGATGGCCTGGAGCGCGTCGCAGAGCAGATTGCGCTTCCGCTCGTAGGGAGCTGGGTCGATGGCCTCATCGAGCGACTCCAGCATCACCCGCTGCCAGATCGCCGGCGCGTTGATAAAGCCCAGAATGCGATTCGAGAAGGCGCAGGCGCGGCGCAGCGCCTCCCGGTCCTCCAGTTGCGGCGAAAGCGCCAGGTAGCCGATGCGCTCACCCGGCAGGCCCAGCGACTTCGACCACGAGTTGCAGATCGCCGTCTGGGCGATGAAAGAGGCCACTTCGGGCTGATGCCCGCCGTCGTAAACGAAAGCCTTATAGGGCTCGTCGCTGATGACGGTAATCGGCTGGCCGGAGCGCTCGAGAACCGCCTGCAAATCGCGCAGCACACGCTCCGGGTAAACCTGTCCGGTGGGATTGTTGGGCGTGTTCAGAATCAGGGCGCGGGTGCGGGGGGTGATGGCCGCCTGGATGCGCTCCGCGTCGGGCAAAAACGCGGCGTCGGTCTCGACGGGGACCATGCGGCCGCCGTGGTTCGAGATATAAAACTGGTACTCGGGGAAGAAGGGCATTAAAACCAGGACTTCATCGCCGGGGTCGAGAATCGACTTCAGAATCACATTGCAGGCGCCGGCCGAGCCGACCGTCATAAAAACGTCCTCGGCGGTGAAGCTCAGGCCCGTCTCCCGGCTGAGTTTATGGGCGACGGCCTCGCGGACTTGCGTGTAGCCAGGATTCGGCATGTAGCCGTGCATGCCAGGAAGGTTTCCGGCCGCCACGCGCCGCAAGGCTTCGAGCACCGCCGGAGGCGGCTCGACGTCGGGATTGCCGAGCGAGAAATCGAAGACCGCCTCGGCCCCCCGTTCGCGCTTCAGCCGCACGCCCTCCTCGAACATGCGCCGAATCCAGGAGGCGTTCTCGAGTTGGCTGGCGATGGTCTTGGAGACGGGCATGGTCGTGAGCCTCTTACTTTTCCAGAAGCTCTTCGCTGGCCAGCAGGTTGATGCCCGCCGCCTGCAAGCGCTCGATCGCCGCATCGGTGTCGTTGAAGCGGAAGATCAGAATGGCCTGGTCGCCGCGAAGGCAGGGGAAGGCGTACATGTACTCGATGTTGATGCCGCTGCCCTCCAGAGCCCCCAGGACGTCGGCCAGGCCGCCCGGCCGGTCGGCCACTTCGACGGCCAGAACCTCCGTCACTTTGGCGACGAATCCATGAGCTTCGAGCAGCGCGGCGGCCTTTTGCCAGTCCGCGACGATCATCCGCAGAATACCGTACTCCTGGGTGTCGGCCAGAAACAAGGCGCGGATGTCGATGCCTTCTTGCGCCAGCAGGCGCGCGGGGGCGGCGATGTGCCCCGGCTTGTTTTCAGCAAAGAGCGAAAGCTGTTGAATCTTCATGATGTCCGCCTGTCGATGACGCGTTTTGCCTTGCCTTCACTGCGTGCGATGGTGTTCGCCTCGACCAGCGCCACCCGGACGCGGATTCCCAGCACGCGATCGAGCGCGTCCTGGAGGCTTTTGTGCAACCCCTGCATGGCGCCGATCTTGTCGTTGAACATCTGCGGCGTGATCTCGACCTGCACTTCCATCTGGTCCAATCCCTGCTCGCGGGTCAGCAGGATCTGGTAATGCGGCAAGGTGCCCTCGATCTGCAGCAGCGCGGTCTCTACCTGCGATGGGAAGACATTGACGCCGCGAATAATCAGCATGTCGTCGCTGCGCCGGCCAATGCGGTCAATCCGCCGCAGCGTGCGCCCGCACTCGCATTGGCCCGGCAGAATCGTGGTGATGTCGCGCGTGCGGTAGCGGATCATGGGCATGGCCTGCTTGCTCAGGGTGGTCAGCACCAGTTCGCCCTCCATCCCGTCCGGCAGCGGCTCGCCCGTTTCGGAGTCGACAATCTCCGGATAGAAGTGATCCTCGAAGATGTGCAAACCCTGGTGACGGCGGCATTCGCAGCCCACGCCCGGCCCGATAATCTCCGAGAGGCCGTAGATGTCGAAGGCCTCGATGCTGCTCTGGGCCTCAATGTGCTGGCGAATGGATTCGGTCCACGGCTCGGCCCCGAAGACGCCCGCCCGCAGCGGCAGATCCTTCATGTTCACGCCCAGCTCGGCCGCGCGGTCGATCAGGTGCAGAAAATAGGTGGGCGTGCAGCACATCGCCGTCACCCCGAAGTCCTTCATCAGCATGATCTGCCGGTCGGCGTGGCCGCCGGAGGTGGGAACAACCGCCGCTCCCAGCCCTTCGGCTCCATAGTGGGCGCCCAGGCCGCCGGTGAAGAGGCCGTAACCGTAGGCGACCTGAATAATGTCTCCGCGATGCAGGCCGCAGCCGGCGAGTGCGCGCACCAGCACCGAGGTCCACACGTCCACGTCTTCCCTGGTGTAGGCGACGACGATGGGCTTGCCCGTGGTTCCGCTGGAGGCGTGCAGGCGGACCACGTCCTTCATAGGGCTGGCAAAAAGCCCGAAGGGGTAGTTGTCGCGCAGGTCGCACTTCACGGTGAAGGGCAGCCTGACGATGTCGTCGAGAGAACGAATCTCCTCGGGCTTGAGGCCGAGTTCGTCCATGCGCGCGCGAAAGGGCTTGACCTGCTGCCAGGCGCGCGTGACCACGGCCTGCAAGCGTTGCAACTGCAGCTTGCGCAGCTCGGCCACCGGGGTGTAATCCGGCACGCTGGCGGGATGACAGTCGGCAGCGCCGGTTTCCAGAATGGAATTCATCTTCATGACTCGATGGCCCGTCCCATGGCCTGTTCGCTCGTCTGTCGGTCAGCCTGCAGGCTGGTTCGCCCATCGCCCGGCCCATCGCCCCGCCCGAGGTAAAACGACTGAAGATTCACCTCATGCAGCTTCTCGGGCAGATTGCGCCGGAGAGCGGCGGTCCAGGCCTCGACGGGAAAGTTCAAATGGCGGCTCAGCACGCCCAACAGCGCCACGTTGATGCTCTTTTTATTGGGCAGCGCGGATTCGTCGATCTGCGAGGGCTCAATGAGAATGCCGGCCGGCCCCAGCGCCGCCCGATTCACCGCGATCTGGTCTGGCGCGAGGACCAGCAGAAAATCCGCCTCGCCCTCCGGCACCATGGGGCTGAAGACGCGCTCGCCAAAGCGCACATCGCTCGAAACCGAGCCGCCGCGCTGGCTCATGCCATGCAATTCACTCTTTTTCACGTCCAGACCGGCGCTGAAGGCCACATCGGCCAGGATGCCGGAGGCCTTCAGCACGCCCTGTCCGCCCAGTCCGGCGATCACCACATTAGTTGGCTGGCTGCTCATTGCACCTCTCGTACTCGCGAATCGAGCGAATCGCCAGCAGGCACTCCCGGCGGGCAATCACCACGGAAATTTCCGGCAAGTCCAGGCATTTTTGAATCAATTCCTGAAATTTTTCCGGCTCCTGCGCGGGATCGATCACGTGCACATTGCGCACCCCGACGGAACGCGCCAGATCCTCGAAGACCACTTTGCCGGTCTTGGCGTGAGAGAGCGTGCGCCCGGTCCCCGGATGCTCCTGCATGCCCGTCATGGCCGTGGTCCCGTTGTCGAGGATCACCAGCACATGGCCGCTCGGGGGCGGGTTGTAAACCATCTCGACCAGGCCGGTGATGCCGCTGTGCACGAAGGTGCTGTCGCCCAGCACGCTCACCACCCGCTTGGCCTCCTCGGGCGGCAGCGCGTGGCGCAGCCCCAGGCCCACGCCGATGGCCGCGCCCATGCAGACCAGTGTGTCCATGGCCTCGAAGGGCGGCAGAACGCCGAGCGAATAGCAGCCGATGTCGCCCGCGACAATGCAGTTCAGCTCCTTCAGCGCCGCGTAGACGCTGCGGTGCGGACACCCGGGGCAGAGAGCTGGAGGCTTGCCGGGAGCGGGTTTCGGCTCGGGCGTTGTGTCGCCCTCCAGAATGCGCCGGACGCGGGCCGTATTCAGCTCGCCGAAGCGGAAGCTCTCCGGCTTGCCCTCGACCTTGATGCCCGCGGTGCGCGCGCCCTCCACCAGGTAGGGGTCGCCCTCTTCGATGACCACGCAGCGCTCGACGCCGGCGGCAAAGGCGCGCATACGCTCGATGGGCAGCGGATAGGTCAGGCCCAGCTTCAGTACGCTGGCCTCCGGCGCCACCTCGCGCACGTGCTGAAAAGCCACGCCCGAGGTGATGATGCCCAGCGATTTCGAGCAGGTGATGAGCTGATTCAGCCCCGCTCTGCCGTTTCCAATTTTGCCGTTTCCAGCCTCGCCGTTCCCCGTCTCGTCATTCCAGGCGGCAATCTCGGCCAGCGTCTGGCGCAGCCGCCGATGCGCCGGCTTGGCGTAGGCGGGGATCATCACGCGGGAGGGAAAATCGTGCTCGAAGTGCGGCGCGTGCGGAGGGGGAATCGCGACCGTTCCGCGCCGAACGATGGTTTTGGAGTGGCAGACGCGCGTGGTCATGCGCAACAGAACCGGCACCTGCCAGCGCTCGGAGATTTCAATGGCGCGCAAGGTGAACTCGTAGGCCTCCTGCGAGTCCGAGGGCTCCAGCATCGGCACGCCAGCGGCCAGCGCATAGCGCCGGTTGTCCTGCTCGTTCTGGCTGGAGGCCATCCCCGGATCGTCGGCCGAGACGATTACCAGCGCCCCGTCCAGCCGGGTGTAGGCCACGGTGAACAAGGGGTCGGCGGCGACATTCAGCCCCACGTGCTTCATCGTCACCAGGGCGCGCGCTCCGGCAAAGGCGACGCCGACGCCCACCTCCAGCGCCACCTTCTCGTTGGGCGACCATTGCGCCCGCCCGCCCAGTTTTTCGAAGGTTTCCAGAATCTCCGTCGAGGGAGTGCCGGGGTAGCCGGTGCCGAGCTTCACCCCGGCCTCGAAGGCGGCCAAGGCAACCGCCTCGTCGCCGCTCAGCAGGGCCAACGCATCTTGTTGCTGAAGAGAATCCAAGCTGAAATCCTGTCAAATTAAGTCAATTTTCAGTGTACACGATGGCCGAATCCCGTCCGTCGGGGCTTTATTTGCCTCCGGATTCCGAATGCGGCTTCAGGAGTCAACCCGCTCCGGCTCCCGCTCATCTACTCGGTTGCGGCGGTCGCGGTCGACCCTGTCTTCGCGTTCCTCCCACGACTCCAGCTCTTCGCGCTTCTCGCGTTCTTCGCGCTCCTCACGCCCATCGCTCATAACCCCTCCTCTCTTCAGTATAAGAAAATAACTCCGCCGGCGTGAACTCCGGCCGTAGCCCATTGGCTGCCGTTCGGTGACTCGGTGCTGCCATTTGCCTATCAGCCCGTGGTTAAAGTCCATCTTGTGTCAGGGCACGACTTCAGTCGTGCCGCAAGCCAAGTAAAATCAAATTGCCTTTAGGCCCTGAGGTGAAAGCAAGATGGCTGCAACATTCTCCGTTTCAAATAGATAGATTCCCTCAGGGGCTAAAGCCCGTGATCCATTGGATAGCCTCAACGGCACGACTAAAGTCGTCCCCTGACACACTGCCTATCAGCGTGAGACTTTCACCACGGGCTGCTAATGCGCTCGAAGCTGGGGAGCGGCGCGCCCACCTATTGAGAAGTTAGTCCGGCGGCGCTGCCCGCCGCTTCATGGCCTCTTCAACTGGTAGACTTTGAACAGCGGTGTGCCGATCTGTCCGGTCGTGGCTCTTTTGCAGGCCGGGATGCGCGCCGACAGGAAGCGGATCATGTTCTTTCCCACTGAAGACATTCGCATCAAATGGACCAAAGCCGTTCTTCCTCCTGTCTTTCTTGAGGAAGAGCTTCCCATGACCGAAGCCGCCTCGCACACCATCTTCCATGCCCGCCATGAAGTCTCGGAGATTCTCGCCGGGCGCGATCCGCGGCTGCTGGTGCTGGTTGGCCCCTGCTCCATTCACGACCCCAAGGCGGCGCGCGAGTACGCGGGACTGCTCCGGAGCGCCATCACGGAGTTTTCCAGCGAGCTGCGCATCGTCATGCGCGTCTACTTCGAGAAGCCCCGCACCGTCACCGGCTGGAAGGGGCTGATCAACGACCCCTATCTCGATCAGTCGTACAAGATCAACGACGGCCTGCGCCTGGCGCGCCGCCTGCTGCTGGACCTGGCCCAGATGGGCGTTCCCACGGGAACCGAGTTTCTAGACATGATCTCGCCGCAGTACATTGCCGGGCTGGTCAGTTGGGGAGCCATCGGGGCGCGCACCACCGAGAGCCAGGTCCACCGTCAACTGGTCTCCGGCGTCTCCTGCCCGGTGGGCTTCAAGAATGCTACCTCGGGCGACGTCGAGGTGGCCATCGAGGCCGTCCTCTCCGCCGCGCATTCGCACACCTTTCTGGGGCACACCAAAAACGGCCAGTCGGCCATCTTCGTCACCACCGGCAATCCCGACTGCCACATCATCCTGCGGGGCGGCAAAAATACCGTGAACTACACCGCCGAGGCCGTGGCCCAGACCACGCAGCAGATGCAAAAAGCCGGCATCGAGCCGCGCATCATGATCGACGTGAGCCACGCCAACAGCAACAAGGACCACACCCGGCAGGCGCTGGTCTGCCACGATGTCGCGCGGCAGATTGCCGAGGGCAACCCTCACATCATCGGCGTGATGATCGAGAGCAATCTGGTCGCCGGCTCGCAGCGGATCGTCCCCGGCCAGCCGCTGGCCTACGGGCAGAGCATCACCGACGGCTGCATTGACTGGTTTGAAACCTACACGCTGCTCAGAGAACTGTTCGCCGCGGTTCGCGCCCGGCGAGCCGTGCTGGCGAAACCGGAGTAAGCGCACCCGGGAACCGCGGCGTTCAAGAGCGTTTCTTCAGTTCACGCGCCTTTGCCAAAGCCGGGCAAGAGCATTTTCAGCGTTCCTGTATGGCGTGCATCGTACTATCCCACCCTAGCCGCA
Source organism: Acidobacteriaceae bacterium (assembly GCA_003161045.1). Classification (GTDB taxonomy): domain Bacteria; phylum Acidobacteriota; class Terriglobia; order Terriglobales; family Acidobacteriaceae; genus Telmatobacter. The sequence goes on along the minus strand of PMPH01000034.1, from coordinate 14,662 downwards.
AAAACAAAAACGCGGCGAGGGTGGGGCACCCAGACCTTACACGATCAGTGAAAATGCTTTAGGTGGCTTTTTTAAAGGAATTCGCTCTTTGAGCGGCTATGGTTGGGGCTACTTCCGTTGGGAAACCGCTCGATTCCCTGGAGAAGGTACAAACGAATGCTGACCATTGAGAAGCTTGACTGGAATCGCCTGTGGAGCGAGGATCGCAAGGCCTGCACGACGGTGCGCGACCAGGAGCACTGGAACCGCCGCGCGCCTTTGTTTGCCCAGATTGTGCAGGCGAATGACAACGACGATTATGTCGGCCCTTTCCTGCGCATTGTGAATGCGCAGCCGGAGTGGAGCGTGCTGGACGTTGGCTGCGGCGCCGGAACCCTGGCCTCTCCGCTGGCGAAGATGGTCCGCCAGGTGACGGCCATCGATTTTTCCCCGGCCATGATTGCGCTCCTGGAGGAACACAACGAGGCCGCGGGAATTCGCAATGTTACAACGCATCTGGCGCGCTGGGAGGACGACTGGCGGGCCCTGGGAATCGAGCCGCACGACGTGGCCATTGCGTCGCGCTCGCTGGTCTCCGATGATCCGCGGAGCTTGCTGGAGAAGCTGATCTCGTTTGCCAAAAAGAGCGTGTACATCTCCTGCGCGGTGGGCGACGGCCCGCACGATCTCCGTCTGTTTGAGGCGATCGGCCGTGAGGCGCACGCCAACCCCGACTATATCTACATCTATAACCTGCTCCATCAGATGGGAATCTTTGCCAATGTCTCAGTGATTGAGAAACAGACGCCCACTTACGCGAACGCGGAAGAGGCCGTGGATTCCCTGCGGTGGATGCTGGAGAATATGACTCCCGCCGAGGAAGAGGCTCTGCGCCGCTTCATCGGCGCGCACCTGGCGCCGGTCGGAGAGCGGTGGAAGCTCGATTACCGGCGTCCGGTCTGCTGGGCGGTGATCTGGTGGAAGGTTGACCCGCGGCCTTGAGGTTCCACTGGAGAACCGCTATACGGTTGGAGTCTCTGCCGATTCCAAAAAACAATAAAGCAAATTCAGGGAAACCGCGCCCCGGAAACGCTGTTCAGCGCCGCTGCTTCCTGATGGCCTTGCCGGCCTTGCTGCTTGGGCTTCGGGTCCGCTGTCCTGATTTTGCTGCAAGGCTCCGCCCCTCAATGTGGAAGAATTCGAGCGCCATTTTCCGCCGGCAGTCAAAGCCGGCCGGCGCTCAGGAGATGGCGCGGAAGAACCAGTAGAGCAGGCCGGAGAGCAGCGCGGCGGCCGGCAGCGTGAAGACCCAGCCGGCGGCGATGTTGCGCACCGTGGACCAGCGCAGGCCGCTGCCGTTGGCGCTCATGGTGCCGGCCACGCCGGAGCTGAGAATGTGGGTGGTCGAAACCGGCAGGCCGAATCTGTCGGCGGCGAAGATGGTGGCCATGGCCACCAGGCCCGCGCTGGCTCCCTGCGCGTAGGTGAGGTGCTCCTTGCCGATCTTTTCGCCCACGGTGACCACCACCCGCCTCCAGCCGACCATGGTGCCCAGCCCCAGCGCCAGGGCGACGGCGACTTTGACCCAGTCGGGAATGAACCTGGTGCCCTTGTCCACCTGGCTCTTGTAGTTCAACAGGGCGGCGCTTTCTCCGCCGGTAAAGGCCGGATTGTGGTTCTTGACCATCAGCCGCAGAGCCTCGCTGGCGATGTACATCTCGTTGCGGACGCTGCTCTGCTCCCGCGCCGGAAGGGATTTGAAGGACTTGTAAAGAGTAACCTCGCGGTTCACATCCCCGATCATCTCCCGCAGCGCGGGGATGGTCTCTGGCTTGAGCTGCTTCGTGCGAATGTACTCCGTGACCGCGGCGCGGGCGTCGGATGGTGGCACGCTGTCCTGGTTCACATGGCGGTCGAGGACCTGGCCGGCCTGCGCGGAGGCGGCCATGAACTGCTGAATACTCTGAGGGGTGACGTCGTGGTTGAGCGCGTAAGCGGTAGGGACGGTGCCGATCAGAATGAGCATGATCAGCCCCATGCCCTTCTGGCCGTCATTGGAGCCATGAAAGAAGCTGACGCCCGAGCAGGTGAGCACCATCAGGGCGCGGATGGGCCACGGTGGCGGCTGCATGTCCTTGGGCGCTTCGTAAAGCGCGGGAAAGCGGATCAGCGCCTTGGAGAGCAGCATGAGCGCCGCGGCGGCGCCGAAGCCGATGACCGGCGAAACGAGCAGCACCTTGAGCACCTTGATGGCCTGCTCCCAATCCACGCCGGAGCCGCCGGTGCGGGCGTTGAGAAACTGGTTGGCGACGCCCACGCCGATGATGGAGCCGACCATGGTGTGCGAACTGGAGGCGGGAAGTCCGTACCACCAGGTGCCCAGATTCCAGAGAATGGCGGCGATCAGCAGGGCGAAGACCATGGCGAAACCGGCGCCGGTGCTGACCTGAAGAATCAGATCGATCGGCAGCAGCGTAACCACCGCAAAGGCCACCGTGCCGGAGGATGCCAGTACGCCGGCCAGATTGCAGACGCCCGACCAGACGACGGCCGTGTTGGGCTCGAGCGAGTGGGTGTAGATGACCGTGGCCACGGCGTTGGCCGTATCGTGAAAGCCATTGACGAACTCGAAGCCAAGGGCGATCAGCAGTGCCAGGGCGAGCAGCAGGTAAGGCCAGACGCTGGTGATGGTCACCGTGCCCAGATCCTGGGCTACGTGGAAGGCGATATAGCAGAGGCCGCCGGCCAAGGCCAATAGAAACGCCGCGATGCCCGTTCGGCTGGGCGTCTTTGTCAGCTTGCGGTCAAGCAGCGATGCGCTTGAAGGCAGCGAATGCACGGCGGTTGCCAGATCGGCCATCAGATCTCTCCAGAGCGGACGGAGAGACTCCGCGTTCGCAAGGGTTTCCGATGCCGGGAATCGACAACAGCATTGCACAGCAAATAAAAAGGGGATCGCTTTTGGCGGGAAAGATCAGAGCCGGATAAATTGGCGTCCATATAACCCCAACAACCGCATTTATGCGCAGTTGCTTGCTCCGCCAGGCGGGGGAATTAACCTGACTGCAATGATTCTACACCGGTTGGAGGGGGCTGGGAAAGAAGAGAGCGCTCGAGCGGTGGAAAACCGGGACAGGCAAGCGGCTGGGCGGTCGCAAAATGGGAAAAGCGGCGGATTATAGCGGTTCTCTAGTTGCTATAGAGGAAAACCACTGCCGCTGAGTGGCTTTTTCCTTAAGGAAAAGCCACCTTGCACGATTCTTGAAACTCCGCATTAACTGGAGAACCGCTCTAGAGCTCAATCCTACCGCCAGTCGTCGCGGGCCTTCGCCAGGCCTTCGTTCATCACGGCGTCGAAGCCGGTGTGCTTTTTGACGAAGATCTCGCTGAAGGCGCGGTCCTGGCGGAGCAGGATGGCCTGCAGGCGGACCAGCTCCAGGAGCGCCAGGAACATGGCGATCAGCGCCCGTTCGCTGCGGCTGTGGCTCAGCAGGCGGCGCAGGGCCACGGGCTTGTCGTCCATGGCAAGGCGGCGGGAGAGGAACTGGATCATCTGGCCCACGGTCACCGCGTCCTCATCGACGTTGAAGACCGGGCGCTTGCGGGCGCGCTCCAAAATCTCGCGGAAGATGCGCACCAGGTCCACCGTGTCGGCGGCGATCTCCGGCTCGGCCGCGGCGTCGCCCTCGAACTCGCGCATGCCGGGGTTGGACCAGGTGGCGGCCTCGAGCATCTGCTTCTGTTGCAGCATCTGGGCGGCGTTTTTGAAGCGTTCGTGTTCGAGCAGCTGCTCGACCAGCTCGCGCCGGGGGTCTTCGGCGGCGTCTTCCGGGCCGGAGGCGGCGCGCGGCAGCAGCATCTTGCTCTTGATGTGGATCAAAAGCGATGCGGTGTAGATGAACTCGCCGGCCACGTCCACGTCGCCCGACTTGAGCTGGCTGACGTAGGCCAGAAACTGCGCCGTGATCTGGGCGATGGGAATGTCGTAGATGTCGATGTCCTGCTTGCGGATCAGGTCCAGCAGCAGGTCGAGCGGGCCGTCGTACACCTGGCCGACGAGGACCGAAAAGGGGGACTGCTCGGCCTCCTCGTCCCGCAACTTCTGCCTGGCGGCGGCCTTGTCAGCGGATTTCTGGTCCACCGGTTTCGGCGGGGGAACGGGCTTGGAGGTGAGCACCAGTTGCGGGCCGGGGTGGGCTGGCTCGGCGGTGCCGGCCTCGGAAGCCGCGTTCCGAGCGGATTCATCTTCGGCGGAAGCTGCGGCTTCTGGGGTCACAAATGGCCCGGCGGCAGGCGCAACCGGCCCGGCGACATTCTCCGGCGGATCGAGTTGGTCGGGCTGATCGGTCAATGCGGTTTCTTCTTCCCGTTCTCTCTATGTTCCTGCCTGGGCCCGTCCCCGGTTTACTGGCTGCTCTTGCCGGTCAAGCACAACCGCATGGCGGCCCGGACCTCGATCATCGTCTGCTCGGCGCGGAGGCGGGCGCGGCGAGAGCCATCCTCAAGAATTTCGATCGCCTGCGACTCGGAGAAGCTGGCGCGGCGGTCCTGAAGAGGCTGCAAAATCCGCATCAAGCCATCCGCGGCCCAGCCCTTGCACTCGATGCAGCCGATTCCGGCCGAACGGCAGCCGTCGTAGACCTTGGCCAGCGTTTCGGGCGTGGAGAAGACCTTGTGCAGGTCGCCGACGGGGCACTTGTCCGGGTCGCCGGGATCGGTGCGGCGGACGCGGGCCGGGTCGGTGACCATGGTCTTGAGCTTCTTGCGCACCACCGGCTCGGGGTCGGTCAACTGAATTGTATTGCCGTAGCTCTTCGACATTTTGCGGCCGTCGGTGCCGGGCAGTTTGGGCGAGGGCGTGAGCAGCACCTTGGGCTCGGGAAGAACGTACTTCTCGCCATCTGGCAGGCGCAGCCACCTCTCCATTTCGGCTTTGAGGGCTTCGTTGTTCTCATGAAGCGGAATGCGGACCTTGGGATAGAACTGGTTGAATCGCCGCGCAATCTCGCGGGTCAACTCGACATGGGCCTGCTGGTCCTGCCCGACCGGCACAAAATCAGGCTGGTAGAGCAGAATGTCGGAGGCCATCAGGACCGGGTAGCCCAGAAATCCGTAGGTGGTCAGGTCCTTGTTGGTCAGATTCTCCTGCATCTCCTTGTAGCTGGGCACGCGCTCCAGCCAGCCGAGGGGCGTGATCATGCCCAGCAGCAGGGGCAGTTCGTAGTGCTGAACAACCTGGCTCTGCACGAAGATGGTGCACTGCTCGGGATCGAGTCCGGCGGCCAGGAAGTCCAGCGCCACTTCGAGCGTGTTGGGCGCGATGCCCGAGGTGTCGGCGTAGTCAGTGGTCAGCGCGTGCAGATCGGCGATGAAGAAGAAGCACTCGTACTGCTCTTGCAGCTTGACCCAGTTGGCCAGGGCGCCCATGTAGTTGCCCAGNNAGCTTGCCGGTGGGACGCATGCCGCTCAAAACGCGCGGACGGGAGGATGGGGTTGCGGATTCTGCCATTTTTCGTTCTTCGCTTCCGGTTTTTGCTCTTCGGTTCCTGTTTATGCTCTACGATTCCAGCTTTTTGCTCTTCGGTTCCAGCTTGAGGCCAGAAGAATCTCGCCGCCTCGCCGCAAAATCCAGGGAAACCGGCTCAATCCATTGTAGCGGGCGGCGCGTGGGCTGTAGCGGACGGCACGGAGCGCGCCTCTCGCCGCTGCCCTAGACGCGCACCAGGCCCCAGAGCACCATGCGCAGCGCTGGACCGATCAGCGCGCCCAGAATAGTTGGGCCGAGGAAGATCATCAGCATGTAGCTGCCCCACATGGGAATCCGGTCGTAGGCCCGCACGGCGTTGTAGGGAAGCGTGTTGCGCACCAGGCGGCTGCCGTCGAGCGGAGGAATGGGCAGCAGGTTGAAGAAGCAGAGGCAGAGGTTGATCAGAATGGCCAGCCGGCACAGCATCAGCAGCGCCTGAAGACTGGGAGGCGCACCCTGCACGATGCCGCCCATGAAAGCGATCAGGGCGAGCTGGTGGCCATTGGGAACCGCAACCGAGACGACGGCCAGCACGGCAAAAGCCACCAGCACGATCAGCAGGTTGGAGGCCGGGCCGGCCAGGGTGGTCAGGTTGTCGTCGCGGACGATCTTGCGGAAGTTGCGCGTGATGACCGGGGTGGGCTTGGCCCAGCCCACCAGCATGCCGCCGAACATACTGAGCCCGAAGAAGGGGCCGAAGATCATGATGGCGGGAAAGATCAGCGTGCCGATGGGGTCCACGTGGTACATCGGGTTGAGCGTGACGCGCCCCTGCAGGCGGGCGGTCTGGTCGCCCAGCCGCGAGGCCATCCAGGCGTGCGCGCACTCATGCACGCTGAGCGAAAAGATGAGCAGGACGAACTCGAAAATGGCGATCAGGAAGCTGCTGGGTTGCAAACGGACTCTCCACAGACTAAATCTCAGGTTAGCATGAGGGCGCACTCTGGCTGTCTGGAGGCGTACTCGGGTTCGTATGGGGCGCACTCGGCTCGATCCGGCGGCAGACGGGCCCGATGCGCGCATCCGCCGGCCGCCACGGGCAGCTTCGGCGGTAAAACGGGCGACCCCTCATTGTGGCGACTCCGTTTCGCGGTACACTAGCGATTGGCAGGAGGACCGGGCGGTCGCTGCCGGAGGACTGGGAAACCAGGTTCGCCGGGGGAGGAAAGTCCGAACTCCGCAGGGCAGTGTGCCGGATAACGTCCGGGACGCGGGCTTCAAGGCCCGTGGACGGCCAGTGCCACAGAAAAGATACCGCCTCGGCTACCCCTCTCGCTCTTTCGGGCGGCGAGGGCTTCCGGAATGGCCCGACAGGTTCGCCTGGACGGCCAGTCCCGCCGGGGTAAGGGTGAAAAGGTGCGGCAAGAGCGCACCGCCCCGACGGTAACGCCGGGGGCAGGGTAAACCCCACACGGAGCAAGACCAAATAGGGAGGGAAGCAATCGCCAAAGAGCCAGGCGTTGCTGCGCACCGGCCCGGTGCGCCCAGGCGGCTCGAGCACGTGCCGAAACCTCCGGGTAGGTCGCTGATGAGCGTCCGCGGCGACGCGGCGCCTAGAGGAATGACCGCACACGACAGAATTCGGCTTACAGGTCCTTCTGCCGAATTTCTCGCAGCCCCCGGCGAGAGTTCTTTGCCGCTGGGGTGAAATGCACCCCCCTCGCGGCCGATTTGGCCGCTTGGGGCAACAAAGACGACAGCCCCGGCCGGGAGAGTTTCCCTCGCCGGGGCTGGCCATTTGGGGGCGGGTTTAGCCGCCCGCGAACGCCACTCATCCGTTACCATCAATTTATGCTGCGAGTGAAACTGTTGGAGGCCGGGGCGCGCCCACCGGTGGTGGCCCACAAGGGCGAGGATCTGGGTTATGACCTGTTTGCGCTGGAAGGCGCGGTGCTCGCTTCGCGGGCCACGGTGAAGGTGCGGACCGGCGTCAGTGTCGAGGCGCGCCACCCGCAGACCGGAGCGCCGCTGGGGCTGCTGGTGCGGGACCGCTCGTCGATGGCCTCGCGCGGGGTTACGACCACCGGAGGGGTGATCGACTCAGGCTACCGGGGCGAGATTCTGGTGCTGATGACCAACCTGACGGATGCCGCTGTCGAGTTGAAGGCCGGCGAGAAGATCGCCCAGATGATTCCGGTTCCGGTGCTGACTGGGGAGGTGGAGACCGTCGAAAGCCTGGAGGACTCGGCGCGCGCGGAGAAGGGCTTCGGCAGCTCGGGACGGTGAGGATTCACGCTCACCCTATTCCCTATTCCCTGTTCTCTGTCTCTCTCCGTTACACTAGAGCGGAACCAGAGTAAACGTGTTTTTACAAAGAGTATTGGAGGTGGCTTTTCCTCGAGGAAAAAGCCACTTGGCGGGCTTGCTTCCGGGATACAGCTACTCTGGTTCCGCTATAGCCCCTGTGATGCCGCACATTTTGGCCCAATCCGTGGCAATTTTGACGACGCTGCTGACCGTGGCGGGAATGGGCTATTTTCTGGCCGCGACGCTGGCGGCGCGCGTCTTTCTGACCGCGCGGCGCGCCCCGTTGGCAGCCTTTGCGCCCGGCGTGAGCGTGCTGAAGTCCCTCAAGGGGATGGACCCCGGCATGATGGAGGCCTTCCGCAGCCACTGCCGCCAGAGTTACCGAGGTGAATTCGAGCTGCTCTTCGGCGTCTCCTCGCTGGACGATCCGGCCGTGGCGGCTGTCGCGGAGTTGCAGGCCGAGTTTCCCCGGCTCTCCATCCGGCTGGTCGAGTGCCCCCTGCGGCTGGGCACCAACGGCAAGGTCAGCACGCTGGTTCAGCTCAGCGCCTACGCCCGCCACGATTTTCTGCTCATCAACGACTCGGACATTACCGTCTCGCCGCGCTACCTGGAGAGGGTGATGGCCTGCTTCGCTCCGGCGGCGGAGTTCGGCGGCGCCCGCAAAGCCCCGCCAGAGGTTGGACTGGTGACCGCGCTCTATCGCGGCCGCGCCCACGGTACGCTGGCCTCAAGGCTGGAGGCGCTGGGCATCGCCACCGACTTCCAGGCCGGGGTGCTGTTGTCGATGTGGATCGAGGGCGGCCTGCGCTATGGCCTCGGCTCGACGCTGGCGGTCAGCCGCGAGGCTCTCGACCGCATCGGCGGCCTTTTGCCGCTGGCCGATCACTTGGCCGACGACTACGAACTGGGCTACCGCGTGGCGCGGGCCGGCTACCGCGTGGCGCTCTCGTCCGAGGTCGTCGAAACCGGTGTTCCAGCCTACGATTGGCGCGGCTTCGCCGATCACCAGTTGCGCTGGAGCCGCACCGTCCGCGACGCGCGGCCCTGGGGCTATGCCGGGCTTGTCTTCACTCACGGGCTGGGCTGGGCCGTGCTCAATGTCATCGCCAGCGGAGCGAGCCCGCTGAGCCTGTGGCTGGTGGGCCTGAGCTTTTTCCTGCGTCTCACGCTGGCCATGACGGTGGGTGACGAGGTGCTGGGCGACCGCCAGGTTCTCCCGAGGCTGTGGCTGCTGCCGCTGCGCGATCTGGTCGCCATGGGCCTCTGGGCCGTCGGCTTTGCCGGCAACACGATTGTCTGGCGCGGCGAGCGGTTCACGCTCCGGGACGGAAAACTGCGACGGGTGGGCGAATCGGTGCGTTAATCAGCCCTGCGGCAACTCCCAAGCCCTCAGGCGACGGCCGGAGCCTTCAGGAAGTCCAGGGCGCGCGTCAGGTAGGACTTCAGGTCGCGGCGGTGAACAACGGCGTCGAGAAAGCCTTTTTCCAGCAAAAACTCCGCGCGCTGAAAGCCCTCGGGCAGCTTCTGGCGGATGGTCTGCTCGATGACCCGCGGGCCGGCAAAGCCGATCAGAGCGCCTGGCTCGGCGATATTCAGGTCGCCCAGCATGGCGAAGCTGGCCGAGACGCCGCCCGTAGTGGGGTCGGTCAGCACGCAGATGTACGGCACCTTGGCGTCGTCCAACTGCGCCAGCGCGGAGGAGATTTTGGCCATCTGCATCAGGCTCGCCACGCCCTCCATCATGCGCGCTCCGCCCGAGGCCGCCACTACGATGAGCGGCTTGCGGCCCAACCGGGCGCGGTCCACGGCGCGGGCAATGGTCTCGCCCACCACGGCGCCCATCGAGCCGCCGATGAAGCTGTACTCCATGGCGCTGACTACCACCGCCTGCGGCCCGAGCTGGCCCACCGCGTTCAGAATGGCGTCGTCCAGGCCGGTAGCCTCCTGCGCCCTGCGCAGCCGCTGCTTGTAGGGCTTGATGTCGGTAAAGTTCAACGGATCGGTCGAGCGCAGCCCGGCGTCCACCAGCTCATAGCCGGGTTCGAGCAGCAGCTCGATGCGCTGCCGTGCGCCGATCTTGAAGTGGTGCTGGCACTTGGGGCAGACATTCAGGTTGGCTTCCAGCTCCGCCTTCCAGATGACCGCGCGGCAGGCCACGCACTTGATCCACAACCCCACGGTGCGCACCGTCTTGCCGGCCGCGTCCGCCGCCTCGGGGACTGTGCCGGCCGGGCCGGACTCGTACTCGCCGCTTTCACGCTTGAACCAGGACATTCAACCTCACTCTCAAATCGGGGAACTGCTCAAAATCAAGCTACTGCTAGCGTTCTTCAGGATGGCCGGTGAACTCCCGCCCTCGTCCTGCCCTCCGGGGTATTCGCCCCATCAGTATTCTATGCCCAATGCCTGGCTAAAATTCGATGCCGCGCTGGGCCAAAATCCCCTTTTGGTAGGCGTGCTTTATCTCGCGCATCTCGGTCACCGTATCGGCCAACTCCACCAGCAGGGGGTGGGCGTCGCGCCCGGTCAGGATCACGTGCACCTTCTCCGGCCGGCTGCTGAGCGTCTCGGCCACCACCGCTGCGTCCAGCATTCCGTAGCCGATGGCGTAGTTGATCTCGTCCAGCACCACCAAATCCCACTCGCCGGAGCCGATCGCCTCGCGCGCCTCGGCCCATGCGGCCTCCACCAGCCGAATGTCCTCCGCCTCGGCCTCCGCGCCGCCCACCTTCACAAAGCCCCGGCCCATCTGCCGGATGATGAACCTCTCGCCGAAGGCCTCGACCGCCTCCAGCTCGCCGCTCTGCCAGGATCCTTTGAGGAACTGGATCATCAGCACCCGCATCCCGTTGCCCACGGCGCGCAGGGCCACTCCCAGGGCGGCGGTGGTCTTGCCCTTGCCGGAGCCGGTGTTGATCAGAATCAGTCCTCGACGGAAGTCGGTCATAGAGAAGCCAGGGTTCAGGGTTCTGGGGTCAGTGGCCAACCACGAGCAGCCAGCAATCCAGTAAATGCCGCAAGCAGCCTGAGAGCAGACGTCGTAGCTTCCTGTCCATTGTCAACTCCGGGCTGAGAACTGGCAACAGACCCCTGATCCCTGAACCCTGTTCAATGCCCCGCGTGATACGGATGGCCCGTCAGAATTGTAAATGCCCGGTAGAGCTGCTCGGCCACCACCAGCCTGGCCAGCGCGTGGGCTAGTGTCATCGGTCCCAGCGAGAGCAGCAGGCTGGCCCGCTGGCGGGCGCCGTCGCTCCATCCGTTGGCTGGCCCAATGGCGAAGACCATCTGCTGCGCCCCCTCGTCGCGTTTGGCGCCCAGCCAGGCCGCAAAAGCCTCGGAACTCATCTGCCGCCCGCGGCTGTCCAGCAGCACGGCCACCACCGGCGTACGGCCCTGCTGCCGCTCCAACCAATCGAGCATCGCCTCCTCGGTGCGGAAGGCCTCCGCCGAGCAGCGCGCAAAGGCCGAGCAGCGTTCAAGATAGACCGCCGTCAGGGCGTCGAAGGGGTCCTTTGCGCCGGAGCGCGCGCCGATGTGGGCCAGTGTCAGCTTCATGGAAACAGGATCATCTTCCTGGAAACAGTGTCAGCTTCCTGGAAGGAGAATAACCTGCCGCATCGCAAACTGCATCAGGTGACGCAAATTTGGTGCAAAAAGCCACTATTTAGGGCGTTGCGGTTCTGCCGTCCGAGATCCCGAAAGCAGTCGGGATCTGCCCATTTTTGGAATTTTCACTTCCATTTTTTCATATTTCCATATTTCATCGCATGGAGCATAAGACGGGGCCTACAGCCAACTCATTTAGTTTCAATAATCAACAGCCCATCCTGCCAAGCCAGCGGAAGTGGCCACCATCATGCATACACATTCATCCGAACCGCCCCTCGCTTTCTTGGAACCGAGTCCTCCTGGACGCAGTGCAGGAGTGAAGACGAACAGATTTCTCATTGATAGCTATCTTGTTTGTCTTTCAGCAGCGGATCGGGTTCACACCCACCCCTCCCCGGCCGGGATACCGAAGCACAAGCAGCGAATTGGGAAGTTCCCTGGATAGGGCTTTTGGTTCCCACGAATTTTTTGGAGGAAGTCGATGCGATTTTTCCGGTTGCAGAATTTGCTTCTGACGTTGAGCCTGTTGGCCATAGTTTGCTTCGTGGTGAGCACCACCGCCCCGCTCTCCCACGCTCAAACCAACACCACGGGCGCGATTGCCGGAGTTGTCTCCGATTCCACGGGCGCAATCATTCCAGGCGCAACCGTAACCGTCACCAGCTTGGCCACCGGCGCAACCCGCACCATCACCGCCAGTTCCGCTGGCGAGTATCGCGCCTCGCAGTTGCCTCCGGGATCCTATTCCATCACCGTCGTGGCGGCCGGCTTTGAAAAGACCAGGCAGACCGTCGATATAGGTCCAGGCTCCGTCGCTTCAGCCAATATCGCCCTGACCATTGGCAAGGCTAGCGAGACCGTCGAGGTCACCGGCAGCGAAGTGCCGATGCTGCATGTGGATGACGCCCAGATCTCCACTACCTTTACGGAAAAGCAGATCCTGACCCTGCCGAACCCCGGAAACGACCTGACCTTCGTCGCTCAGATCGCTCCCGGCAGCATGATGAATACCCAGACAGGTTCAGGCGGGTACGGAAACTTTTCGTCGTTTGGCCTGCCTGGCACGGCGAATACCTTTACCGTCAATGGCGGCTATTACAACGATCCGTTCCTCAATATCAACAATTCCGGCGCCACCAACATGCTGCTCGGCGCCAATGATATTGCTTCCGAGACCGTCATCTCGAATGCCTATAACGCATCCTTCGGCGGGCTGGGCGGCGCGCAGGTCGCCGAGGTTACGCGCTCGGGCGGAAACCGGGTCCACGGCAATGCCTCCTACTATTGGAATGGCCGGGTGATGAACGCCAACAGCTACTTCAACAAGCAGTCCGGCACCCCGCGCCCCTTCGACAACGCGAACCAGTGGGCGGGCGCCGTTGGCGGGCCCATTCGGCGCGACAAGACCTTCTTTTTCGTAGACTATGAGGCTCTCGACGTCGTCCTGCCGACCCGCGCCACCGTCTACGCGCCTGATGCCAGCTATCAGGCGCAGGTGCTGACTAATCTAGCAAACAATGGCTTGAGCTCTGAAATTCCGGTCTACAAGAACATCTTCAACCTCTACAACAACGCCCCTGGCTTCTCCACCGCAACCCCAACAGATCCGAACTGCACTTCATACTGCACTGTGACCTTCAATGGCTCGGCAGGCAACTACACCCATGAGTGGCTGCTCAACGGCCGCATCGATCATGCCCTCACCAGCAAGGATCATCTCTTCGGCCACGTAACCATCGACAGAGGCGTGCAGGCCTCGTTTACCAGCGTTCTGAATCCTCTGTTCGATGCGCTCAGTTCGCAGCCCTCTTATGCAGGCCAATTGGGCGAGCAGCATTCCTTCTCGGCTGCGCTTACCAACCAGTTCCTCTTTTCCGTCAATCACTACGTTGCGGTTTTCAGCAACGCGAATGAGGCGGCTTCAGAGAATCCCTTGACAGGCGGTGTGCCGTTCTCCCTCATCTTTGCGGATGGGGATTTGGGAAACAACACTCCCTACACCGGTACTGCATGGCCTGGTGGATATAATTTGATCTGGCCCCAGGGGCGCAACGTCACCGGCTACCAGTTCCAGGACGACCTGAGTTGGACCAGGGGCAAGCACACGTTGAGCGTGGGATGGACCATGCGCCGCGACGACATCACTGACTTCAGCCCCTCGGAGTACACCACTTCTCCAGAAGCGTATACGTCGAACGCCAGATTCGAGCAGGGCTATGTTGACTCGTGGAGTGAGAACTTTCCAACCCGACCCACCCAGCCGGTTGCACTCTACGCGATGGGCTGGTATGTCCAGGACCAGTGGAAGATGCTGCCCAACCTGACCCTCACCTACGGCCTGCGCATGGAGCACAACTCCAACCCGGTCTGCCGGACGAACTGCTTCGCGCACCTCTCCGGCGACTTTGCCAACGTGCCCACCAGCACCTCGACCCCGTACAACCAGCTGATCGCATCCAACCTCAGCAAGGCTCTGCCCGACCTGCAGAAGATCGGCTGGGAGCCCCGCGTCGGCTTCGCCTACCTGCCGTTTGGAGCCGGAAGCAAGACCACGATTCGCGGCGGATTCGGAATGTTCGCCGATGCCTTTCCAGGAATCATCGCCGACGACCTGCTCAACAATGCTCCGGTCAATGTTCCGTTTACGATCTCCGGGCCGGCCTATGGTGGCCCGAATACATTGCTCGTACCCGGCGCTACTGGACCCACTACTCCTTGCAGCAACACCAGTGGTTGCCCAGGCGTAAGCGCCCAATCCATCGCGGCCGCCTCTAACGCGGCATTTCAAGGAGGCTTCTCGTCTGGGGAGAGCTTTGCGACGATTTCCGGCGCAGTCCCTGCCTTCTCTGCACCTAACATGACGAACCCGGCAATGAAGATCAAGAACCCGACCTACGAAGAGTGGAGCCTGGCCATCGAGCAGCAGTTGGGCAGGTTCGACACCGTCTCCATCATGTACGTCGGCAACCACAGCTATCATGAGCCGGAGCTCAATAGCGGCATCAATGCCTGGAACTCCGGCGTATTGACAGGCTTTCCCGAGCTCCCCAACACCGCTCCCAATCCGAACTTCGGCGATGTCACCGAGGTAACGAGCTCCGCCAATGGGAATTTCAACGGCGTCGTGCTCTCGGAGCAGCACCGGTCGAAAAGCCTCACGCTGACCTTCAACTACCAGTGGAGCCACGCGCTCGACGAGATTTCCAACGGCGGTTTCAGCCCGTTTTCCGGTAACAGCGTCTACCCCTCCAACCCCTTCAATCTACGCCAGAACTACGGCAACGCGGACTACGA
>PMPH01000074.1 GCA_003161045.1 Acidobacteriaceae bacterium | reverse complement strand
AAAGACGCGAGCCGATGAACAAAAAGCGGATACGAGGTATGCGGTGCCGGACGAGCGGGCATATGGCCGCGAAGTCCAGTTCCATCAAAGGTATCGGGTGTAGATCCGACGGTTGCGCGTTGAAGGCGGTCATTCTTATCACGGGAGGTCTGTTGCATGTCCCGGAATCGGGACTGAGGGCGGAGTGATCCTGGCTGACCGAAGCACCCCAGGGGCATGGAAAAGTGGAAAGCAAAGAACGCTTCCCACTTTCCCACGCCCCCGACTACGGCGACGGGTCATATCTATCACCCGTTGCGCTACACTAACACCACCGCAGTGCCAACGGCAACTCTTCTGTTATCAGTGGTACGGCCGCGCCAAATTCGACCTACTGCGGATTCGCGTGCACAACGCCGCCTGAACTTCAACTCCGAAAACAAACTGCGGAGACCTGTGCCGCCTTCACCAAATTTGCTGAAGAACCATTTTTGCACCGGCGCTGACACGCAGGCCGGAAGAGGATGGCCGTGCGGCGTTCTTGTGCTTATAAAGCGGTTTTCCAGTCGCAGTCGAGGAGAACCATCACCGCTGAATGGCTTTTTCCTCTCTGAGGTGGAAGTAAAATCCACCTGCCACGCCACCAGTCACACTACGTGAACGGGAGAACGGCTTTACCGCTTGGATCGCGGTGGCAAACTCAAGGACGGAGGAGGGTCTTGAACTGTGCTTCAATCACGCTCAAGCCGGTTTCACCTTGAAATTGACCCTGAACTCTGCCTTGGCCGTCGATCAGGAAGGTTAACGGAAGGCCGAGCACGCCTCCGTACAATTGACCAAGTTTTTCATCGCCCATCGCCACGGGGTAATTCAACTTCAACTTATTGAATACTCTCCGCGCCAGCGCCGGATCGTCGTCCATGGAGATGCCGATGATCTGTAAGCCGCGCGAGCCATACTGGCTTTGCCAGGCCGCGAAACGAGGCATTTCAAGCAGGCAGGGGGCGCACCAGGTGGCCCAGAAGTCCAGCAAGACAATCTTGCCCCGGTAGGCATGAAGATCCAGTTTTCGGTGCTTCAAGTCGGTGCGCACGAACTCCGGCGCCTCTTTGTGCAGCAACGAACCTGCCACGCAATAGGGCGCCGCGCTCACTCCGAGACAAAGGCACAAAAGCAGCTTTGCGCATAAGGAGCGGCGCAGCCTGCGCGGCGCCATCCTCGCGCTCTTCGGAATAGTTGAGGCGCCTCGCCTGCCGTCCTGGCTATTGGCCCTGTTCAACCGGATACCTCTTGCTGGCCCAATCCTCGCCGAAATTATTGGCCAGATAGAGAACCTTAACATGGGTAAAGCCCATCTCGCGCAACTTTGCGTAGGCTGTCCCCAGGTTCGGGCAGCGATTCCAGGGACAGCACCCGCAATAGAGCACGATCGGCTTCTTTCGCGAAAGCGGGCTTACCCGAGCCTGGAGTTTCTGGAGGCCCGCGGCCTGCGAACCTGGGCCCACGTACTCCGAGCCGGGAATGTGCCCCTGAGCGAAAAGTATATGCGAACCCACCTGTAAAAGCAGTGGCCTGTTCTCTCCGGTTGACTTCAGCAAGTGGAGCAGCGCCTCCGGTTGCAGCCACTGGGCCTCTGGAATGGTGAGCGTGCTCAGTGGAGTCACTGCAGGAAAACCAAACTGCGCGTGAATCTGGATCGAAAAAAACATAAATGCGATTGTCAGTAATGCGGCAATCGTTCCCGAACGTCTGACCGAAACCACTCTCATCATGCTCCTCCGCCGTGATTTTAACTTACTTGATACAGGGCCGTTCAACCGCATTCTCAAATCTGACTACGGTTGCGCCTACCCAAAATGCGGTATTCATGGACCGCATCCGGCTTCGCTGCAGGCCGTTTACGCAGGCGCTGTGCCCGCCGAACCGACCTTGGCTTTTATCTGTTCCCAGAGATCGCGAATATCCGCGGCGCTCCCATCCTCTTTGTACTCGACGGTAGTCTTCCGTTGCACCTGCGCCTCGGTTACGGCACGGTCGTAGCGGACCCTGCCAGCCAAATGCAGTCCGCGCCGCCGCGCCATTGCTTCTATATTGCCGCTCATTTCAGCATTCAGATCCCATTTGTTAATGCAAACCATGGCCGGCGTCCCAAAGTGCCGGGTTAGATCGGCTACGCGCTCAAGGTCGTGCAGTCCGCTGAGCGTTGGCTCGGTAACCACCAGAACCAGATCCACGCCGGTGATTGACGCTATAACTGGACAGCCTATGCCGGGCGAGCCATCAACGAGCACAAGGCCGCAACCAACTTCGCCGGCAATCCGCATGGCCTCCGATCTCACTATGCTGACCAGCTTGCCGGAGTTCTCCGCAGCCACGCCGAGCTTGGCGTGGACCATCGGGCCAAAGCGGGTTTCGGAAATAAACCATTCGCCGCTTACCGCCGGAAGAAATTCGATGGCCTCCGCGGGACAAAACCAATGGCACACGCCGCAGCCCTCGCAGGCGATGGGATCCACGCGAAAGGTCTTTTTGATGAAGCTGTTGCCGGGGCCATCGAAGCTGATCGCGCCAAACCGGCACAGCTCTTCGCATCGGCCGCAGGCGGTGCACTGATCCGCCTTGATGCGTGCGCGCTTGCCGCCTGTAAAGGCTTCGCGGCGAATGATGCGCGGCTCCACGACCAGGTGCAGGTCGGCGGCGTCCACGTCGCAGTCCGCCAGAACGACATGGCGCGACAAAGCCGCAAAGCAAGCCACCAGCGAGGTCTTGCCCGTCCCTCCCTTGCCGCTGATGACGGTAATCTGCTTGGCGCGAGGGGATTTATCCGCGCCCAATGTTACATGTCCATTCATCGAGCGGCCTCCGGTGGCAGATTTCGAGATGCCAACCCATCGGCGCCACACAGCCGATCCAGCAACCCTTCCATGCGGAGGCGAAACTCCGGCACGGCTTCACAAGCCAGCAGGCCTTTGGAGTACGCCTCGGCCACCCGGCGATCATCGGGAATTTCCGCCATGATTTTTATGCCTTCGCGGCGGCAGTACTCCTGGGTCTTCCGGTCGCCGATGCCCGCGCGATTGATGACGACGGTGAAGGGCAGCTTCATGGCCCGTACCATCTCGACCGCCAGCGTTAGATCGTTCAGACCGAAGGGCGTCGGCTCCGTAACCAGAAGCACCATCTCCGCATCCCGCACACTTTCAATGACCGGGCACGATGTGCCGGGCGGAGAGTCAACGATGCGCAACTCGTCGCCCGTAGACTCGGCCTTGACTTGCCGGATCAGCGGCGTACTCATGGCTTCGCCGATGTTGAGCACGCCCTGAATGAAGTGAATCGTACCAGCCTCGCCTGCTTCAGCCGCACCCGCTTTAGCCGCACCCGCTTCAGCCATGCCGGCTTCCAGTTTGCCGGTTTCGCGCAGCACCTCCGTAATCGCGCCGGGGCGGCAGACCAGCGTGCAACCGCCGCAGGCATGACAAAGCTCTGGATAGGTCAGTACCTTCTGGCCGACGCACACAATGGCGCTGTACTGGCAGATCTCGCCACAAAGGCCACAATGTGTGCACTTATCGTCATCTACCTCCGGGTGCATCCTCCCGATCGCTCTTGCCGAAGTTATACGCGGCTTGAGAAACAGGTGCCCGTTCGGCTCTTCCACATCACAATCCACATAGGCGACGCGTCGCCCGCTACGCGCAGCGGCCCAGGCCAGGTTGGTAGCTACTGTCGTCTTGCCGGTTCCGCCCTTGCCGCTGGCGATCGCTATTTTCATCGGATTTCCTTGCGCCATTTCCCGTTCTATTGTTTGGCTGCGAGTCGCTCACTGTTCTGTTGCCGGGCCGCAAACTCTGCCATCCCGAACGATTCACAGAGGGCAAGTTCCGGCCATGAGAATGTAACTTCGATGCCTTTGGACTCTCATCACGAGCACACGCCATGCACTGTCAGTAACTTTGCCGCCGTGCTCGTGACCAATTTGGAATTCCCTGGCGGTTCCGCAGCGTAAGGACTTTGCCGTCCTTCTTGATCTCACGGGCCACAATCGCCTCCGCACCGCCGAACTTGATCTTCGAGCCGGTGACTTCGATCTGGTCTCCGACGGAGAGCGTAAAACCGTTCGCCGAAAGATAATAGGATGGGCCGACACGCACGTTGTATCTCTGATCATCAGCCCGTAAGCTCAGGTGAATGCCCTTCCAATTCCGCCTGCCAGTGATTTCCGTGACTTTCTCGACCGTGCCCTTGACCGTGGTTTCTGTGTTCGGGTTGTAGTATCGCCCAGCTCCGCCATTCCCTTGGGTGAAAGCAGAAATCACTAAACAAGAGAACAGAAGCATCGTGACAAAGATTGAATTTCGTATGATTTTCATCAGATTCTCTCCTTTTCGTAATCTCGTCCTACTTCATGTTTTGCACCGCTGAATTCAGTTTCTCGCCTGCGGGGTTCCCCGTGGAATGGCAGCGGCGCATTCTGGATCACGCGTTTTCGTTCGAGATTGGCCAGGATCAACAGGCCTTTCTCCGCGATTGCGATCATAGCTCCCTGGCGGCAGTGGACGGCCACTCCCGCTTCCTGCAATGTGTCAAACCAATCCGAGCAGCTCGAACCGTCGAAAAGTTCCGGATAAGCGCGTGCGAATTTGCGATAGAGCTTCGTCATGCGCGCGATTGAAACTCCGCTGCTGCCCGCCTCCTGAAGCAGCTCGAGCGCGGGCAGTTGGCTTCGCCACAGCAACTCGCGGTTGCCGTCGCTTCCGTCACCAGCGAGGAGGCGGGCCAGATTCAGGCTGGTGCGCGGCTTTCTGAGCTTGCGCCACGCCTGGCCAAAGGAAATCCAGAACCGGCGCGCCATGTAAAGTATGTAACCGGCAAGCAGCAGCAGCACGGCGATCTCAATCATTTGCGCTCCTTTCCCGCGAATCTGACTCTCGGGCTCCCGGCTGTCGCGAATCGGGAGCCCCGCAATGCCGCGCCGGTCAAGCGATTTTCCCGGCTGGCGGCTTATTCAGCCTTCGGCCTGGCTTCGAGTTCTTCAATTCTTTTTTGCATCAAGCCAAGGGCCGCCTGTAACGACTCCGCCTGGCCTTTCAGAGCGTTGAGGTCTCGCTCATCGACCGCCGATGCAAAGGTAACCGGAGTTACCGCGGCCGGCGCCTCGGCCGCGCGCTGCCAACCGCGCTGGCCGGCGGCATTGAACCTGTGCCGCCATCCACGGCCTAATTCGCCATGGCCCCCTCTGCCCACTCCCCGTCCTATTCCCCGGCCTATTCCCCGGCCTATTCCCCGGCCCGGACACGGATTCATCTCCGGATTCGTATTTTGAGGCGCTACGGAACCGGCACAGCGGCCCGCGCCTCGTCCATTCCCGCAACCTTGTCTTCCGCAACCTTCTCCCAACGGACCTGTTCTGTCTCTATTCGGCATATCAATTTCTCCTTTACTACAAATCTGAACCTGCAGTTATTAACCTCGTGTCATTGGCTGGCCACAGTTGGGGCACAGCATCTGCATGCAGGCTCTCCCGCTGCGTGCGGCGATTTCTCCCCGCACCGCGGGCAGACGCAAACTCCGTCCAGCCCCGCGGCAGAGGCTTCGCCCATTCTTCCTGCTCCCGGGCCCTGTCCTCTGCCTTGCCTGCGCCGGCCGCCTCCGCGGCCCGCGCCCATTCCAAAACCTGTTGGCATCGTCTCTTCTCCTTCTTGCCGGCNNCGGCGCGGAAATCGCGCCGCAAATGAGAATCTCGGCTCTACAACTTAAGAACTCGGCTACGCGGGCGGAGGATTCCGTTCCGAAAAGCCGCCTCTCTTCACGCCGCGTCGGCTGGCCATCTTCCATGTCGATCAGCAGAAGATTGACGGCGACGTCGAAGACGGGAGCGATGCGGCCTTGCCACTGTGGAATTGCGATTCTCATTGGTCATGCAGAATGCATCCCGGTGGCCATACTCCAAGTGATTCTCAGGACGGGGTTTTCAGCAGCAGCGCGCTTCCAGGACGATGCGAAATGCACGGTTTATACCCCACGTACCTTGCAATTTGCAATAGTACGGATTACGCTTTGAATGATGGGAACACCCTACAGCGATCCGATTCTCGATTCCATCAACGAAGGCGTTTTCACCGTCGATCACGATTGGCGGATCACCGCCTTCAATCAAGCCGCCGAGCGGATCACCGGCGTACGCAAGCAGGATGCCCGGGGCCGGGTCTGTTGCGACGTATTCCGGGCGAGTATTTGCGAGGGAGAATGCGCTCTTCGGCGCACCTTTTCCAGCGGCAAGCCGGTGGTCGGCGCTACCGCCAACATCATCAACGCCAGCGGAAAGCAGATCCCCATTCGCATTTCCACGGCATTGCTGCGCGGCCAGGACGGCGCCGTGATCGGCGGCGTGGAGAGCTTTCAGGACCTCAGCCACGTGGAGCAATTGCGCAAGGAGTTGGAGGCGCGGTACACGTTTGAAGACATCGTGGGCCGGAGCCCGGCCATGCAGAGCCTCTTCGAGATCGTGCCGCAGATTGCCGCCAGCCACAGCACGGTGCTGATCGAGGGCAATAGCGGCACCGGCAAGGAGATGTTCGCGCGCGCCATCCACAACCTGTCTCCGCGCGCCAAGAAGCGGTTTGTCGCGGTGAACTGCGCGGCCCTGCCCGATGCCTTGCTCGAATCGGAGCTCTTTGGCTACAAGGCGGGAGCCTTTACCGACGCCAAGCGCGACAAGCCCGGCCGCTTCGCGCTGGCCGATGGCGGCACCATCTTTCTCGACGAGATTGGCGATGTTTCCCCCGCCATGCAGGTCCGCTTGCTGAGGGTCTTGCAGGAGAGGTGCGTGGAGCCGCTGGGCTCGACCGAGCCGGTGAAGGTGAATGTCCGGGTGCTGGCCGCCACCAATAAAGACCTAGCCAAACTGGTCCGCGAAGGCAGCTTCCGTGAAGATCTTTTCTACCGCATCCGGGTGATCTACCTGAAAATCCCCCCGTTGAGAGAGCGGCGCGAAGACATTCCCTTCCTGGTGGAGCATCTGGTCGCCAAATTCAACCATCTGCAGGAGAAAGACATCGCCGGCGTCTCCCAGCAAGTACTGGACCGCCTGATGGATCACGACTATCCCGGAAATGTTCGGGAGCTGGAGAACATCATCGAGCAGGCCTTTGTGTTGTGCCGCGGCGAGTTGATCGAGCCGCAGCACTTGCCCATCGAGCTTCGTCCGCCAGCAACAAAATCTCCCTTTTCGGATGCCGCGATGAGTATGCGTTCGGCGCAAGAGCACCTGATAGAGCTGGCGCTCGAACGCAATCATGGCAACCGCCAGCTCACGGCTCGCCAACTTGGAATCAATCCGAGTACGCTCTACCGCAGGCTGAAAGCCCTGGGGCTGCCCACGCCGCCACAGGATGGGCGCGGCAAGCAGCGCTAATCGTGCATTTTGCACTGTCGCTTAACTCCCGCGTTTTTTGACCGCTTCTCCTGAATGATATAAATCATTTATAATGAGTTATATAGAATAATTTTCCGCCCTGCCGATGCGTTGGCGCGTAACGTGCTTTCTATGTAGCCAGAGGATTCTTATGAAACTGGCAATCACGTCTGAAGGAGAAGGCCTGCAGTCGCTTGTTGACCCGCGCTTCGGCAGGGCGAAGTTTTTCATCGTCATGGATACGGAGACACAAACGGTAGAGGCTGTCCCTAACGCTGTCAACCAGAATGCGGCTCAGGGCGCGGGCATACAAGCGGGCAAGAAGATTGTCGAACTGGGAGTCAAGTCCCTGATTACCGGGCACACTGGACCCAAGGCGTTTGAGACTCTGCGGGCGGGGGATGTGGAGATCTACACCGGCGCAACTGGCACCGTCGCCGAAGCCGTCGAACTGTTCAAGGCGGGCAAGCTGAAAGCCACGCAGGCCGCCGACGTGGAAGGGCACTGGTAGACGTGGAAGGGCGCTGATCATCGGGCGTCGCCAGCGCGGTGCGTCCATGGCGCCAGTAAAAGCTGATTCTCTCTGGTCAGACGTCAGAGCAGAATCAGCCGTTCAGAGCGGGCCAGCCATCAGAGAAATTTTGCAACAGAAGCTAGCCAATGGAGATGATCAACATGGAAGAATCGGCAATAACTGCACCGGGGGTGCTGGAACAATGCCGCGGCAAGCTGCGCGAGTTGATCGCCGGGCACCAACTAGACAGCGCTCCGGTAACCGTGCTGGCCAAGCCTCTCACTCCCGAAGAGGCTATCGGAACCCCGGGACGCCGGGACTATCCAATCCTTGAAGGCAAGGAACGCGTCATCGAAGCGACGGTGTTAGGTGCGCGGGGCCAGGCATTCACCGATTCCCCTTCCGATTTTGTGGGGCAATTGAGCGGCGTCGTGGAGATGCCGCTGACCAGCAACCAAAATCGGGCGATCTTCCTTGCCACCATGAATGCCGTGTTGAGCCATATGCGGGTTGTTGAGGGTACGGTTCACTGCAAGAACGATGCGCCCGAGAAATGCGCCGCGGAAATCGCGGCGTCGGCACGCCAGCGGGGAGCAAAGAAAGTGGGCCTGATCGGCTTCAATCCCAGCATTGCCGAAGCGCTGGCCAGGGAGTTCGGAGCTGGCTGCGTTTGCCTGACTGACCTCAACCCACAGAATATCGGAACTCTCAAGTTTGGCGTGATGGTTTGGGACGGGCGGACGCAGACCCACGAACTTGTCCGCGCCTCCGACCTGTTGATCGTAACCGGCACGACCCTGGTCAACGGAACCTTCGACGAGATTCTCCGTCTGGTGCGCCTGGAGGGCAAGCAGTTCGTTGTTTTCGGCATCACCGCCGCCGGCGTCTGCCGGTTGATGGGCCTCGAACGATGGTGTTCGCAAGCGCAAAACGGATGAAAGCCGCTGGCTATCAAGTCCGGGCAGGCATTTGTGCAGCACTTTGCAGTATCACCGATTGCGGCGATTGTCAGGAACATCATCGGGCCCATCGCCGCGCTTGATTACAAACAGATCAAACACTTGAGAACAAACAGGAGTATCACATGAGAATTGCCGTTCCGCTCGCTGAAGGAAAGCTCGCCATGCATTTCGGCCACTGCGCACATTTTGCTTTGGTCGATGTGGACACCTCGACGAAAAAGATACTCAAACGGGAAGACATCGCGGCTCCGCCCCACGAGCCGGGCCTATTGCCGCCATGGCTTGCTGAACGCGGCGTGAACATGATCATTGCCGGTGGCATGGGACAGCGCGCCCATGAATTATTTACCGGAAAAGGCATCGATGTGATTGTGGGCGCCCCTGCCGAGACACCGGAAAAGCTGGTGTCAGACTATCTGGCAGGGACTTTGATGGCGGGGGAGAACGTCTGCGACCACTAAAGCATTTTCTGGAAGCCGTCGAGTGAGGCCGCGACTACCGGGGGGATTCTTTCTCAAGAGAAATCCCCCCCCGGCACATACCTGGAGGCTCTACGGTAATTCGTGGAATCTCCTTAAAGCTCTTTTGCGAAGCCTCGTGGCAGGGCTTGGCGCAGTCTTTGCGGATCAATTCCCTGTCAAAATGGCAGTATATGCTCAAGTTATCGAGTTACTGATAAGCGAATTTCGCCATCGTGTTTTCACCGCCCAGCCATGCTGGCCAAAACCTTGAGTTAGTGGAGAAAACCATGCTGCTTGATGATGTGTGCGATCAACTTCTTCCCTTGGCAGCCGCCCGCAGCGTAACCGATGTGAGAGTTGGCCTCGGTTACACCGCCGTGCAGTTGGATGACGGCAGGTGCGGTCTTGCGTATACTTTCCGGCATGCAACCGGCGGGGGCTGCTGCGTTGTGAAGAAAGCGGGAACTCTCTGCGGGCAAAGCGCCTCGGAGTTGGCCCAAAGCGCACATTCCCAGGATTCGATTGTCGCGGCCCTCGGCCTGGCAACACTGAATGCGCTTACCCCGTCTGGACTTCCCTCCGCCGGCGACATTCTCGATCTGCTTGCAATCGAGCCCACCGAGACGGTCGGCATGGTGGGTTATTTCAGCCCACTGATAGGACCGCTGAAGAGCAAAGCCAAAACGCTGCACATCTTCGAGCAGCGCGATGATATGGGACCAGGGGTGCTGCCGGCAAGCGCTGAAGAGAAGCTGCTGCCCGAATGTCAAGTGGTAATTGTGAGCGCGACAACACTCTTGAACCGCACTATCGATACCATATTGGGTTACTGCCAGGGCGCGCGCGAGGTTGCCATCCTGGGTCCATCCACTCCTTTGCTGCTCAGTGTTTTTGCCTCGCGTGGAGTAACGATTCTTTCTGGAATGGAAGTCACCGATCCCAGCCAGGCGCTGCGCATCATCAGCGAGGGCGGGGGAACGCGCCAACTGCTGGACGCAACCCGCAAAGTAAGCCTGCGGACCAAGGATTAACGTCGATCTGGCGGATGCCCAGTATGTGGCCGGATCGGTCACAAAGGTGGGTGACGCAGCTGGCTCGTAACAGAATCAGTTTGGAGCTAGTTGATTGCCGATCCGGTCGCGAGTGCCGTTTGCTGCTTGCAACGCGCACTCGCGTTTCATATACCTGCGGAATGAAGCCCGTTGCGGAATCGCGAAAACGGAAAGTCGACTTTGAGCCGCCAGGGACAAGTCCGTTCACTTGAAAGCTCCGGCGGCCCCACCGGATTTTCAAGAGGCTGCGATTGTATTTGCCCCGCCTTCAGAATCATTCAGTAATTTCTGTAACGAATCCATTTGCTGGACACTCTATTCTCATGTACACGTACCACAAGGATAGTGGAGACGATGAAGCCAAGCCGAAATCCATTTTTGTGGCTCGCAATTTTCTATTGTATGGGGAGCGTGGTCGCCGGAGCGCAGACCGCGCCGTTGACGCTGCGGCAGGCCATTGATGAGGCCCTGGGGCAGAATCCGGAGATTGCGGTCGCCCATGCCGGCGAGAAAGCCGCCAGCGCCTCGTCCCTCCTGGCGCGCACTGCTCTGCTGCCGCAACTGAACTTTACCGAGGAGATTTCACGCGGGGACGACCCCGTTTACGCCTTCGGCACAAGGCTCCGGCAGCGGCAGTTCACACAGGCTGACTTTGCGCTGAATGCGCTGAACCGCCCCCAGCCGATCGGCAACTTTGCCTCGCGCTTCTCCGGCTCCTGGACGGCCTTCGACTCCTTCAAGACCGAGAGGGAGATTCGCAGCGCCGATCTCTTCAAAAAGAGTTCAGCCTCATCGGCCCAGGCGGTGAATCAGCGGATCGTCTTCCAGGTCGTCAAGGCCTACCAGTCCGTGCTCTACGCACAGCGGCAGATCGAGGTCGCCCGGCACGAACAGGAGACGGCCGAGGCGCTGCTGGCCTCGACCGGTGAGCGCGTGAAGGCGGGCCTGGCGGTGGAGTCGGACCGCATGTCGGCTGAGGTGAACGTGGCCGCCCGCAAAGAGGAGTTGATTGCGGCCCAGGGAGAGCTGGAGCTGTCCTGGGCCGAGTTGCGCGAGGCGATGGGAAGGCCGGAGCTCGCTTTCTCCGCGCTGAAACCGATTGAGCCTCATAAGTTTGCCCAGCTCGCGCTGGAGGAGGAGCTGTCGACGGCGGCCAAAGCCCGCCCCGACCTGATAGCCCTGGGAGAAGCGCAATCGGCGCAGGCGGCAGCCGTGGGCGCGGCTAAATCGGAGTTTGGGCCCCGCGTGAGCGCCTACGGAGACTGGGAGCAGGACCAGAGCCCCACGGCCGGTGCGGGAGGCGAC
The DNA here is from genome assembly GCA_003161045.1 of Acidobacteriaceae bacterium. GTDB lineage: Bacteria > Acidobacteriota > Terriglobia > Terriglobales > Acidobacteriaceae > Telmatobacter. The sequence continues at coordinate 7,427 of PMPH01000074.1, read as the reverse complement.
AATTGGGTGGCCGGGGTTCAGATCACGGTCGATATTCTGCCCGTGGGCAAGCGCGCACAGCTCGCGCGGGAGAGCGCGGCAAAGGAAAAAATCGACGCGCAGGCCGCGATTCTGCGAGAGCATCTGCGGCTGGAGGTCAGCCAGGCGCACATTCATCAGCAGACCGCGGAACTGACGCTGGAGACGGCGCAAGCGGCGATGGAGCAGGCGGCCGAGAGCCTCCGCATTCTGAAAAACCGCTATAACGCCGGTCTGGCCACCATCACCGACTTGCTGCGCGCCGGGGACGCCGAACGGGAGAGCCAGTCGAGCTACTGGCGCGCCGTTTACGGCAACACCCTGGCCCATGCTGAACTGCTTTACGCGACCGGGACGCTGACTCCCGACGCGGCGGAGGATTTGCAATGAAGATTTTGCTCTCGGGGCTCATTTTGGCTGTTTCCGCCGCGACGATGGCCGGCTGCCACGGCGGCAACTCCGCCCGGCCGGCAGCGGTCGAAAGCGTGCAGGCGCGGGTGGTCGAAAGCCAGCAGCGGCAGGTTCCCTTGAACGTGGATTCTACGGGCACGGTTCACGCGCGGGAGAGCGCCACGGTCTCCGCGCAGGCCACCGGCCGGATTCAAAAGGTTCTGGTGCGCGCGGGAGACAGCGTGCGCGCCGGGCAAATCCTGGTGGTGCTGGACGACACGGCCCTGCGCGCTTCCCTGGATCAGGCGCAAGCGGCGGCCAGAGCGGCGCAGAACGAGCAGGCGGCGGCCGCGGCCGAGTCCCGGCTGGCGGCCAGCACGCTCGGGCGCTACCGGCAGCTTCAAATGGAAAAGAGCGTGAGTCCGCAGGAGATGGACGAGGTTGCGCGGCGCTCCGAGGCCGCCTCGGCGCGGCTGGAAGCGGCACAGGCGCAGACCGGCGCGGCTCGCGCCCAGCAGAGCGAGGCGCGCGCCATGCTGGGCTACACGCGGCTGCTCGCGCCCTTTGACGGCGTGGTGACGGCGCGCCTGGCCGATCCGGGAACGCTGGCCACGCCCGGTGAGCCCCTGCTCCAGGTGGACCGGGCCGGAGCCCTCGAACTGGACGCCACGGTCGACGAATCGGCCATCGGCGCGGTTCACATGGGAATGAAGGCCGAAGTGGCGATCAACGGCGCGAGTTTGGCGAATCTCTCCGGCACAGTCGCGGGAATCGACCCGGCCGCCGATCCCTCCAGCCACAGTTTTCTGGTTAAAATCGCCCTGCCCTCTGCGAGCCAGTTGCGGGCCGGAATGTACGGGACGGTGGCCTTCGCCAACGGCCTCCGGCAGGCAATTCTCATTCCGCGTTCCGCCGTGGTGATGCGCGGCTCGCTGGCCTGCGCGTACGTGCTCGACGGCCAGCAGATCGCGCAGCTCCGCTACCTGACCCTGGGCGCGGCGCACGGCGATTTTGTGGAGGTTCTGTCGGGCATCTCCGCCGGGGAAAAACTGGTCGATGAGCCCTCGGACCGCGACCTTGCCGGCAAGCGAATCGCCGCAACGAGCATTGAGGTCCGGCCATGAAGCAAGAGCTGGGAATCGCTGGCCGGCTGGCGCGCGCCTTTATCAACTCCAAGCTGACGCCGCTCTTCATTGCCGCGTCGCTGGCCATTGGAATCTTCGCGGTGGCCATCATCCCCCGCGAGGAGGACCCACAGATCCTGGTGCCCATGCTGGACATTACGACAGCGATGCCGGGTGCCTCGCCCGCCGAGGTCGAGCAGCGCGTCACGCTGCCCATCGAAATGCTGGTGCACCAGATTTCAGGCGTCGAGTACGTGTACTCGACCTCCAGCCCCGGCCAGAGCCTGGTGATCGTGCGCTTCCTGGTCGGCACGCCGCAGGAAGATGCGCTCATCAAGGTCTACAGCAAGCTCTATTCGAACTTCGACCGCATGCCGCCCGGAGTTTCGCAGCCCATCATCAAGGCGCGCTCGATCGACGATGTTCCCATCCTCTCGCTGACCTTGTGGGGCGCGCACTACGACGGCTACCAGCTTCGCGCCATCGCCGGCGAGGTGCAGCACAATATCGAGCAGGTCTCCGATGTGTCGGAGACGAAGATCATCGGCGGGCTGCCGCGCTCGATGCGCGTCGTGCTCAGCACCAATAAGCTGAACGCCTACGGCCTGTCGCCGCTGGCCATTGTGGCGCACCTCGAGGCCGCCAATGCCAGAGTGCAGGCGGGCAGTTTTGCCGAAAACAATCAGGAGATTCAGGTCGACGCCGGCAATCTCTTCGCCAGCCGCCAGGAGCTGGAATCCGTCGTCGTAGCCGTCGATCACGGCCGTCCCGTTTACCTGCGAGACGTGGCGGAAAAAATCATCGACGGCCCGGCCGATCCCGCCGATTACGTGCTCTTTGGCACCACCAGCGCTGTCTCCCATCAGCCACCCAGCCAGTACCCGGCGGTGACCATCACCGTGGCCAAGCGCAAGGGCTCGAACGCCACCGACATCGCCAACGCCGTGCTCGATCGCGTCCATCGAATGCAGGGCGTGACCATCCCCGCCGATGTAACCATTACCACCACGCGCAACTACGGCGAGACCGCCAAGGCCAAGTCGGATGAATTGCTCGAACACCTGCTGCTGGCCACGCTGTCGGTGACTCTGCTGATCGCGCTGTTCCTCGGATGGCGCGAATCGGGTGTGGTTCTATTGGCCATTCCGGTCACGCTGGCGCTCACTCTGTCGGTCTTCTACTTTCTCGGCTACACCGTCAATCGCGTCACGCTTTTTGCCTTGATCTTCTCGATCGGCATTCTGGTCGATGACGCCATCGTCGTCGTCGAGAACATGGTGCGGCACTTCCGCCTGCCGGAAAATCACGGCCGGCCGGTCAGCACCGTCGCCGTGGAGGCCGTCGCCGAGGTGGGCAACCCCACCATCCTGGCCACCTTCGCCGTCATCGCCGCCATTTTGCCCATGGCCTTTGTCCACGGCCTGATGGGGCCCTATATGCGCCCCATTCCCGTCGGCGCCTCGGCGGCCATGCTCTTCTCGCTGCTGGTCGCCTTCGTGGTTTCGCCGTGGGCCGCCCTCCGCCTGCTGGGAAAACGCTTGGGCAAAGCCGACAAATCGGCAGGGGAGCGGGAAAGCTGGACCACTGCGCTCTATCGCCGGGTGATGACGCCGCTGATTCATTCGGCGCGGCATCGCACGTACTTCTTCGCGGGAATCGCCTTTCTGTTTCTGGCCGCGATTACGCTGGTTCCGCTGGGGCTGGTGCGGGTCAAAATGCTGCCCTTCGACAACAAGAGCGAGTTGCAGGTCATCATCAATATGCCCGACGGCACGCCGCTGGAAGAGACCACGCGGGTGGCGCAGGCGCTGGGCGGCGTGTTGGCGCAGCAGCCCGATGTGCTGAACTACCAGATCTACGCCGGCACATCCGGCCCCTATAACTTCAACGGGCTGGTGCGCCACTACTACCTGCGCCGCCAGCCCAACCAGGCCGACCTTCAGGTGAACTTGCTGCCGGCCGCGCAGCGTCACGTGCAGAGCCACGAGATCGCCAAGCGGCTTCGCCCTCTCCTGGAGGCCATCGGCAGCCGGTACGGAGCGCGCCTGCAGGTGAGCGAAGTGCCGCCCGGCCCGCCGGTGCTGCAAACGCTGGTGGCCGAGGTCTACGGCCCCGACCCCGATGGACAGATTCAGGTCGCCCAGCGGATCAAGTCGATCTTCCAGCAGACGCCGGGCGTCGTGGACACGGACTGGTACGTCGAAGACCCTCAGCCGCGCCTGGTGATGCGCGTGGACGAGGCGAAGGCAGCGCAGCACGGCATCGCGGCCGCCGACGTGGCCCGCGCGCTCTCGCTGGCCCTGTCCGGAACGCAGACCGGCCTGCTGCACGACCCGGCCGCGCGGGAGCCGATTCCCACCGTGGTCGAAGTTGACCGCGCGGACCGCTCCTCTGAGCAGGCTCTGGAGAATATCCGCCTGCCCGGCGCGGACGGCGCGATGGTCTCGCTGCGCGAGCTGGTCATCGTAGAGCACAAAACCATCGAGCAAAACATTTATCACAAGAACTTGAAGCGGGTCGTTTATGTGACCGGCGACGTGGCCGGAGGCGAGGAGAGCCCGGTCTACGCCATTCTCAAAATGAACCGCCAGCTTGACCACTTCAAGCTGCCCGCCGGTTACACGCTCGCCCGTTATAACTCCGTGCAGCCGGACTCCACCGACCACTATTCAATGAAGTGGGACGGCGAGTGGCAGATTACCATAGAGGTCTTCCGCGATCTGGGACTGGCCTTTGCCGCCGTGCTGGTGCTGATCTACATTCTCGTCGTCGGCTGGTTCCGCTCTTTCATCGTGCCGCTGGTCATCATGGCGCCCATTCCGCTCACGCTGGTGGGAATTCTTCCCGCGCACGCGATGCTGGGCGCGTTTTTCACCGCGACCTCGATGATCGGCTTCATCGCCGGGGCGGGAATCATCGTGCGCAATTCGATTATCCTGGTGGATTTCATCGAGCTTCGCCGCCGCCAGGGAATGGCCCTCGACCAGGCCGTCATCGACGCCGGGGCGGTGCGCTTCCGACCCATGTTGCTGACCGCGGCGGCGGTCATCGTCGGGGCCAGCGTCATTCTTTCCGACCCCATCTTCCAGGGGCTCGCCCTCTCGCTGATGGCCGGAGAAGTGGCCTCGACCTTCCTCTCGCGGCTGGCCGTTCCCGTGCTCTACTATATGGCGCACGCGCGGTCTGAAGCTGAAAACGCAACCCCCACCGATCCTGAACAAGGAGCTTCCCTATGACCATTGAACGCGGTTTACGCCTGATGGCAGGCGTCATGGTGCTGTTTTCGCTTGCCCTCGCCCACTTCCTCTCGCCCTATTGGCTCTGGCTGACGGCATTTGTCGGGCTCAACCTGCTGCAATCGGCCTTTACCAACTGGTGCCCCGGCATGATGATCCTGCGCGCCCTGGGCCTGAAAGACTCACCCGGCGGCGGCGCGGCAAAATAGGGCGGCGTCAGCGATAGATGATTTGACGTTGCGAATGAGGAAGAGCAGACGGAAGGCCTGATGCGTTCTGTGCAGCACTGCCTGATTCACAACACACTGCTATCGCCTCCTGAAATCGAGATCGAGCGGACTGCGCGCTGGAGCGAAACCAGAGTAGCTGTACCCAGGGGCAAACCCGCCGAGTGGCTTTTTTCTCAAGAAAAAGCCACCTTGAATACCTCTGGCAAGGGCACGTTTACTCTGGTTTCACTCTAGAATGTGTTCATGGCAAGTCTCGAGAACTTCCGCTTGATTGTCTTCCGTGCCGTTGCCGGGCAGCTCAGTTTTCGCAAGGCTGCGGAAGAGTTGTATTTGACGCAGCCAGCGGTGAGCCTTCAAATCAAGGCGCTTGAGGAAGACATTGGCGTACAGTTGTTCGATCGCACGGGAACACGCATCGCGCTGACGGAGGCGGGCAAGGTTCTCTTGAGATATTCCCAGCAGGCAAGTGCGCTTTTTGCTCAGGCCGAAGAGAAAATCGCCGCTCTGAGCGGAGACCGCGCCGGAGAATTGGCCCTGGGCGCCTCTACCACCATCGCACAGTATGTGCTGCCTCGCCTGCTGGGCGAGTTCACCTGTGAGCATCCCCGTGTTCACCTCACTCTGATCAGCGGCAATACGGAACAGATCGTCAGCGCTGTGGAAAGGCAGAAGATCGCGCTGGGTTTTATCGAGGGACCAGCACATAGCCGCGATGTCAAGACAGAGCCATTTCTGGATGATGATCTGGTATTGATCGTTTCTGCCGCACATGAGTGGGCTGAGCAGAAATCCATCTCCTGTTCCGAAATTGCCACTGTTCCATTGCTCATGCGGGAGCGCGGTTCGGGCACACGCCAGGTCGTTGAGATGGCGCTGGAACGGCATGGCGTCAAGCTCAATTCGTTGCGAATCGTGATGGAACTCGATTCAACCGAGGCCATCAAGTCTGCGGTGGAAGCAGGGCTTGGCATCGGCTTCGTCTCACGCTGGGCGATTGCCAAAGACCTTCGGCTCGACAATAGCTTCAGGATTGTCGAAGTCGAAAAATTGCGCATCAAGCGGGAGTTCTTGCTTGCATACGCAGCCGGTCCGAACCCGCAGGGGCTGGCGGAGGACTTTCGCAGATTCCTGTTTTCACGCGCGGGCATGAAAAGATTATCGGCCGGACTTAAAAGGCAACAGCCTGCTGCAACTGATAAGCCGCGCAAATAGGGCATGAGAATTTCTGCTTGGACGCCGGAAAAGTTTTCAGCAACACTGGATGCGTGTCCAAGAACATATTTTTTATCGGATTGATCCTCGCCGCGACCGGCCTTGTGTCGCCTCCGGTGGCACTGGTTGGCGGCATTATTTACGGGTTTACTTTTGTTCACCCGTTCCATATCGCGGCTAAACAGCTTTCCAAGCTCCTTCTACAGGCATCCGTGGTGGGCCTTGGATTTGGCATGGATTTGCAGCAGGTCATTCGAGTTGGCCGCTCTGGATTCGTCTATACCGCTGCCAGCATCAGCTTTGCGCTGCTTTTGGGCTGGGCGCTGGGAAGACTCCTCAAAATCAAGCAGCGAATCTCCTTTCTCATCTCAACCGGTACGGCAATTTGCGGAGGCAGCGCGATTGCCGCGATCGCTCCTATTACCAATGCCACGGAAGAAGAGATTGCCGTTTCTCTCGGAACCGTATTTCTGCTGAACTCCGTGGCGCTGCTCGCGTTTCCCGCAATTGGAACTTTTCTGCATTTGTCGCAGACGCAGTTTGGCCTTTGGGCGGCACTTGCCATTCATGACACAAGTTCCGTTGTCGGCGCGTCGGCGAAGTATGGTGCAGTTGCCCTTGCCGTTGGCACCACCGTCAAGCTGGCGCGCGCCCTGTGGATCGTGCCCCTATCCATCGGAACCGCCATGGCCAAAAAGAGCAAGGCGCGCATTCACTGGCCTTGGTTCATTCTGCTCTTCTGTCTTGCGGCTGTTGCCAATACCTATGTCCATATGTTTCAGCCGTTCTATCCCACGCTCAAGAATCTTGGCGTAGTTGGATTGACCGTCACACTGTTTTTGATTGGAACAGGTCTTTCGAAGAAAACTCTCCAGGAAGTCGGAGTTCGACCGCTCCTGCAAGGAGTCATTCTCTGGATCGTCGTTGCGGCAGGATCACTGGCGCTGATTTGCGGTGGATGGATTCATCTGTAGTAACATCGAGTTGGTTCGGCAGGATAAGCGGAGGATGGAGTCGATGAAGATGGCCGTTGTGGCGCCGGCATAGCCGGGTCTGTGAATATGCCCGCCAGTAACTCAAGGCCCTGCCAGCCTGCAAGCTGGCTGCATCCTGGGCTTGAAAGTTGAAGAAGGCTTTCCTCCTGTTCTGGCATTACAAGTTTCCGGTCTGGGCAAGCGCGTTCCTTGATGATTGCTGCTTCCGGGCCCCGCCCACCC
>PMPH01000062.1 GCA_003161045.1 Acidobacteriaceae bacterium | reverse complement strand
CGGCGGTGACGTAGGTGGCCAGTACACCCAGAATGCTGCGCTCCAGGAAGGGATGCTGGAAGGTTACATTTTCAAGCTGACTGCCCTTGAAGCGGGCCAGTTCCCTGGTTTCGCCCAGATTGCAGGCGGCAATGACCGAGGCGGCCAGTTCGGCGGCGACGATGTAAACCTCTGGCGAAGAAACGCCGTCTGAGCCGTCGGCGCAGGGCGAGAGCGGCTCGCAGGGGCTGGGATTGGCTTCGATGGCGACGTACTCGAAGTCGGGATGGAAGGCCACGGCCATCGACGCGGGCAGCGTCCAGGGGGTGGTGGTCCAGATGATCGTCGAAACCTGTTTGCCTGCCAAGGCCGGATCGATCTTCGCCGGGTCGGAGGTGAGCCGGTAGCGCACGTGGACCGAGGGGCTGATGTGCTGTGCGTACTCGACCTCGGCCTCGGCCAAGGCGGTGCGGTCGTGGATGCACCAGTAGACCGGCTTCAGCCCGCGATAGACGAAGCCTTTTTCGAGGAAGCCATAAAACGCTTCGAGTGTCCGGGCCTCGTAGTCGCGGGACATGGTCTTGTAGGGCTTCTGCCAGCGGCCAAAGCAGCCGATGCGCTCAAACTGCGAGGTTTGCAGGTCCACGTACTTCTGCGCGTAGGCGCGGCAGGCATCGAGCACCGCCGGGACGGGCATTTCCAGTTTTTTGCGGCCCAGATGCTCGTCCACCTTGATCTCGATGGGCAGGCCGTGGCAGTCGTAGCCGGGAACGAAGGGGGCGTCGAAGCCGGCCATGGTCTTCGACTTGACGACAAAATCCTTCAGCCCCTTGTTGAGCGCATGGCCCAGGTGGATGGGGCCGTTGGCATAGGGCGGGCCGTCGTGCAGCAGGTAATACGACCCTCCCGCCTGGCGGCGCTTTTCGCCCGCCTTGCGCAGCTCTTCATACAGCCCAAGCTCGGCCCAGCGGGCCAGCCGAAGCGGTTCATTCTGAGGCAGATTGGCCTTCATGGGGAAGGTGGTTTGCGGCAAGGTAAGGGTCGCCTTCAACTCCGGCGCTGAGGACATCGTCACTCCCTGGGACATCGCGATTTGGTCCATTTCCTAGTGTAAATGGCTGAGAAAGGAAAAATGAGTCGAGGGCCTGGCGGCAGGTGCGTGGAGCGCAAAATTGATTCTTTTCGATTTCGCGCCTTTCTCCGGGATAACGGCGGCAAAGCTCGGCCGTCTATTGATAATGGGAGGCCTCATTGTGCCTAAATATGATCATCTGGATTCCGAGGCCCTCCCAGGCGAGACACAAGCGGGCGAGGTCAAGCATAATAGAGGGGTGGGCGCGGAAACGGGAAGTCTCCCATTCCGGCAAGAAACCCAACGCCCCGAGGCCAGAGAACCAGCCGCATACATGGCAAACGACCTGCTCATCCAGCCAGAGACGGAATCCCCAGTTGCCGCAGCCACCCTGGACGGCTGCGAACTTGACCTTGCCTTCGGTGTCCCCGTCAGGGAAACTCCCATCTGGACGGGGCTCTATGAGAGCCTCCGCGACGTCTTTTTTCCGCCTCAACTGCCCCCCCTGGAACTGACCTCGACGCCGATCCCGGTGCCCGACCGGATGGCGGCCAAGCGCAATCCCTGGGCCATCGGAATTGCCGCCGGCGTCAACCTGGCGATCCTGGCGGTGGCGCTTTTCTTTGGCGTGAGGAAGATCGTCGATACGGTGAAGCCCCCGCTGACGGCGACCACCGTCGATCTGACAGAGTTCAAGGCGCCCAAGGTCAGCACACAGGCCGGTGGCGGCGGAGGTGGCGGCGACCACAGCGCCATGGATGCCAGCACGGGCAAACTGCCCAAGCTCGAAAAAACCCCTGTGACGCCTCCCCAGGTGCAGCGGGTGGACAAGCCCAAACTGGCGATGCAGCCGGCTATCAATGTGCAGAAGAACATCACGCTGCCGGACAATCCGCTGCTGCCGAATATCGGCGTTAAGAACTCCCTCAACGTCAAACTGGCCTCGAATGGCCAGGGCGGTGGCGGCGGCATGGGAACCGGCTATGGCGGCGGCATCGGACCGGGAAGCGGCAACGGCTATGGGCCGGGCTCCGGCGGCAACACCGGCGGTGGCCTGTACCACATCGGCGGAGCCGTCTCGGCTCCGGTGCTGGTGCATAGCGTCGATCCCGAGTTTTCCGATGAGGCGCGCCGGGCCAAGTTCCAAGGCGTTTGCCTGATCTCGATCATCGTCGACGCGCAGGGCAATCCGCTGAATCCGCGCGTGGTGCGCCCGCTGGGCATGGGACTGGACGAGAAGGCCATCGCGGCGATCAGGCAGTTCAGATTCAGGCCGGCCATGAAAGATGGCAAGACAGCGGTCCCGGTTGCATTGACTGTCGAGATCAACTTCCGGCTCTACTGAAGGCTTGAATTCGGGCTGTATAGAAGGCTGGCAGCGGTCAATATCGTAAAGAGCGAAGCGCATTAGGCTTCGCTCTTTTTATTGCACCGGCCAGCCAGGAGTTCAAAACCCGCCGGAAGTTTGAAGCCGCCGGAAGTATGAAGACAGCCAGAAGGAAAAACCGTAGGGGGGGGAGGGGAGTACGGCTGTTGCTGTTGTCAACGGTCATGGCCGTTGACGATCTGATTCCAGCAATATGAATGAGGGCCCGGAATGACTGCAGATTGAGGAAGGAATGGTGCGCCCGGAGAGATTCGAACTCCCGACCTACTGGTTCGTAGCCAGTCGCTCTATCCAGCTGAGCTACGGGCGCACACGGATGGTTTCAAGCGAAACCATAGACAGAATATCAGGGTTTTTCGGACGGCGCAATGCGCGCTTTTCAGGCCGCGGGCGTTTGTTCGGGAGAGGGCGGCGGCGGAATCAGGGGCAACTCGGCCTCGATCTCCAGGCCCGCCTGGCGAATCAGTTTGGCGACGGCGGCGGCGTTGAGCCGGGTGGCGTCGTACTCCACGCGCAGCGTGCAGGTGGCGGAGTCGAAGTTGAGCTGGCAGATGCCGTAGACCTCGCGGGCCTTGGCCAGCGCCGAGGTCGCCGCCTCGGTGGGCGGAGCGGCATAGCGAAAGAGAATCTCCACGGCGGTCATAGGGGAATCATAGCAAGAATCTACAGGCTCTTCAGGTAGGCGCGGATTTCTGGGTTGGACCAGTCCGGGTCGCCGACGACCTTGCGGCGGATCATGCCCTGGCGGTCGATGATGTAGGTCTCCGGCCAACCGTCGGTGTGGTAGAGCTGGGCGGCTTTTTCGGCCGGGTCGCGAACGGTGGCCAGGTCCACGTGATGGCGCAGGAGGAAACGCTTGTAGTCGCCCTCATCCTCGTCGACACTGATGGCCAGAATGACCAGATCGGGTCGTTGGTGGTGAAGTTCCATCAGTCCCGGCATTTCTTCGACGCACGGCCCGCACCAGGTAGCCCAGAAGTTGAGCAGCACCACGCGGCCACGGTAGTTGGTCAGATGAATCGATGTGGAGCCGTCGGAGACGGTGAAGTCCGGGGCTGGCTGGCCGGTCTGGGCCGGATGCGCCCCGCGGTCGCAGCCGGGCGCGAGGGCCAGCGGCAGCAGCAAAGCGAGCGGAATGAGCCGAGGGAACCGCACCTCCTTATAATACGGAGCGAAAGGGCGCAACGTCATGGAGAACGAGAGATCGGAGAGAAGTGAGGCGGAAAGCGTGGCAGCGCCTGAGCAGTTGATCGAGTTGACGGTCATCGTTCCGGCGCGCAACGAGGAGGATTGCCTGGCCGCCTGCCTGCAATCGCTGGCCGTCCAGTCCGAGGAGGTCTTCAAACTGGGCCGCGATTGGGAATTGATCGTGGTGGACGACCATTCGACCGACCGGACGGCCGAAATTGCGGCGGAAATCGCCCGCGGATTTGCCGGGGTGACGGTGATCGAGGCTGGCGAGCTGGTACCCGGCTGGACGGGCAAGAATAACGCCGTCTGGACGGCGGCCAAACGGGCGCGGGGGCGCTGGCTGCTGTTTACCGACGCCGACACCATTCACGAACCGGGGAATCTGCGCCGGGCGCTGCATGAGGCGGCCCGGCACAAGGTGGGCGTGCTGAGCTATTCGCCGCGCCAGTTGGCGAGCGGGCTAGGGCAGCGGTCGCTGATGCCGCTGGTTTTTTGCGAACTGGAGCTGGCCTA
>PMPH01000011.1:362-23076 GCA_003161045.1 Acidobacteriaceae bacterium | reverse complement strand
CCCAAGGCAGGCAACGGTCGTCAGCCGGTCGGCTTGTCGATCATGCTGCGCATCTACTTTCTGCAGCACTGGTTCAACCTGTCTGACCCGGGCGCCGAGGACGCGTTGTACGAGTCTTCCGTGCTGCGCCGTTTCACGGGGGTTGACCTGGGCCGCGCCGCTGCGCCCGATGAGACAACCATCCTGAACTTCCGCCATCTTCTGGAGCAGCATGAGCTATGCGGCAAGATCCTGGACACCGTGAACCTGTATCTGGCGAGTAAAGGCATTCGCATCTCTACCGGCACGATCGTGGATGCCACCATCATTGCGGCTCCGTCTTCGACCAAGAACAGCAAGAAGGAACGCGATCCGGAGATGCACCAGACGAAAAAAGGGAACCAGTACTACTTCGGAGCCAAGGCGCATATCGGCGTCGACAGCAAGGAAGTCATTGTTCACTCGGTATGTACTTCGGCGGCCTCGGTCGCGGACATGCACATGCTGCCCGATCTGCTGCACGGCGAGGAGAAGAAAGTCTGGGGCGATGCAGGTTATCAGGGACAAACGGAGAAGATCCACGAGGCCGCGCCCAAAGCCCAGGACATGACCAATCGCCGCACCAAAACCAAAGACGGCGTGGACGAAGAACAACGTCGCAAGAACCGCACCAAGTCACGAGTAAGAGCGAAGGTCGAATGGCCCTTTCGCATCCTGAAGCGCGTCTTCAAGTACACCAAGGTTCGCTATCGCGGCTTGAAGAAGAATCACGCATGGCTGCTGACGGGTTTCGCTCTGGTCAATCTCTACCAACACCGCAAACGCTTGGCCCCCCTGGGGGCGTAGTGTCTCCGGAGGCCGGGAAATAACCTCCGGAGACACACAACGAAGCACCGCAAGCCGCATTTATCTCGCAATTTACCGCCGCTTGAAGAAAATCCTGGCAAGAAACGCCCTCATGCCTTCCTTGCTGAAAAAGAAGAGAGCTTATTCAGAGGTTCGTTAAAGGGCTTACAGAAACGCGCCGCCTTGCTCATACGGAGGAGGGCTTTATTGATCCGGCCCTGAGCGTAGTCGAAGGGGACCTGCTTTTTGCAACTCTTGCGGCTAGGGCTGGAAACGTGTCGTATTCCAATGGGGCCAGATCAATAACGCGAAAGAGCCAATCCCCAACGGGATTGGCTCTTTCGTTGCCAGACAGGCTTGGATTTTGGTGGCCCTGCTCGTACCGTGTGGTTTTGAAATGCAAGCGCTGACAATTGCCTGCCATGGAAATCCGAGTGCCGGGTGCCCCAGGTCCCGCTTTCGGAACCTGGGAGATGACGAACTCACACCATCGCGGTCCTAGCGGCTAACTTCCCCCTATATCGCCAGCCGTCGCTAGATTCGAGAGCAATTGCACTGTTACGCGCCGGTTTTGCTTGCGCCCTTCGGGAGATGTGTTCGGCGCTACTTCCTTGTCCTTGCCAATCCCGATCAGATAAAACCGGTGCGCGGCGATCCCGTACCTTGCCGCAAGGTATTGCACCACCGCATCTGCGCGCCGCTGGCTCAGCTCGTAGTTATACTGGGCCGATCCGGTTGAATCCGTCCCGCCCGTCACTTCAAGAATGTAACTCCTGGCGGAACCAACGCGGGCGGCAAAGCTGTCCAACTGCTCGCGATCGTTCCTGGTCAGAACCGATTTGTCGAATCCGAAGGTCACCGTAACATCCGTGACAGGCTTGTAGCTATCCAGCCCCTTGACCACGCTGTCGAGCGAATCCGCGCGATGGACAGCATCGTTGGCCGCGCTCTCCGCATCGCCGGCGGTTTTGTTTGCGCCCTCCGCGCTCTGGCCCGCTGCCTCGGCCGTGCCCTGCGCCTGCCGGATACCTGCCTGCGCCCGGTCGTCCGTGGACCTAATTCGCCGGTTGTTTTCCGCTGTCTGGCCTTCCAACTGGTCCGTATGTTCCACCAGGGGCGCCGTCTGATTGCGCACGTATTTCTTGGTCGCGCAACCGGCCGCGCCCATTACCGCCAAACTCACGGCCAATCCCAATGCTGTTAGTTGATTTCTGCTCATAGTCCTGCTCCTTGTATTCCTGTCTGGGGATTCGTATTCCTATCTGGGGATTTCTGTCAGACGTCTTGCCCATAGCATCCAGCAATGATTGGACCGGCATCTCCCAGAGTATTGTTGGATACAGTTACAGGGCCAAACACTAAAACCTATATGTTGTTGTAATTAAAACGCAATGCCGGGAAACTGGCGAAGGCTTCTGCTTTTGCCAGGGAATAATTTACCTAACCAGGTAAAGATTGCCGGTTGCAGGGCAGCCAGGGGCGAGGAAAGTTGTTCGCAGATTGAAGAGGAAAATCCGGCGGGAGTTTGGCAGCCGCGCGCCAGAGCAAAAACAGGGATACTATGTCCTGATTGGCTTTATTCAAGGTCGCCGCTCCCTGTTGGTCGCGTCGACTTGAGTGTTGCGGTTTCGGGACACATCTTCCCTGGTTTTGCTCCAGCCTGGTTTTGCTCCAGCCGCCGCGTCAGGTTATGGAGTACTTTCCGCTGACCATATCCTGGGCGGCTTCGAGGATGCTCTCCGGACGGCCGAGATCGCGCCAGTAACACTCATCGGCGCGAAAGGCGATGATCTTTTCTCCCTGGGCGGCAAGTTTCATATAAGTGGCAATAATAGAAAATGCGCCTTCTTCTTCCATCTTCGCGAATAACCTGGGAGAAATGACGTGGATTCCGGAGAAGGCCAGCGCCTGTGCCTCGCGCGCCGGCCGCGCCCATTCAACTTTGCCGTCTTCAGCATTCCGGGCTTCATCGTTCGAGGATTCTGCCTTCAAGGAGCCTCCTGTCCGGTGGCCGCAGAGCTGCTCCTGCTCGTCGAAGAGCAGACAGCGCGAAGTGGCGCGGTCCTGAACGGCCAGCGTGGCGAGGGCCGAGCGCTCGGTATGAAAGCGCATCATGCGCCCCAGGTCGATAGAGCTGATGACATCGACGTTGTGCAAGATAAAGGGCTCTTCGTCACTCCCGCTGGCCGCAAAGAAATGCGCGGCATTCTTCAAGCCGCCGCCGGTGTCCAGCAGCTCCTCCTCGCGCGAGATTTCAATCCTCATGCCGAAGTTATCGTGGGCCCGCAAGTAATCGGCGATCATCCCGGCGTAGTGGTGCGTGTTGACGATCACCTCGCGCACGCCAAAAGAACGCAGGCGGCAGAGGGCAATCTCCAGCAGAGTGCGGCCGGCAACGGTGACCAGCGCCTTGGGGCGGTCGTCGGTGAGTGGCCGCAGGCGCGTGCCCAGGCCGGCGGCCAGAATCATCGCCTTCATTAACTCATCTTCTCCGGTGTTCCCATTTTCTCCAGCTCGATGTGCCGCACCACCACTTCCACACCGCTCGTGCCGCGCAAGTGCTTCGCCAGCTGCTCGGCCAGATAGACGGAGCGGTGCTGGCCGCCGGTGCAGCCGAACGAGACCATGAGATTTTTGAAACCGCGGCCTTGATAAGTGCTCACGCTTCGATCCACCAGCGCGAGAACGCTGGAAAGAAACTGGCGCACGCTCTCCTGCCGGTTGAGATAGTCAATCACCGCGGCGTCCTGGCCGGTCAGATGCCGGAATTGCTCTTCACGCCCGGGATTTGGCAGGCTGCGGGCATCGAAGACAAATCCGCCGCCATTGCCGGACTCATCGGAGGGCACTTCACGGTGAAAGGAGAAACTGAAGACGCGGACCTTCAAACTCTCATCGGTCGAGGCCAAGCCCTGCAGTTTCTCCGAGGCCGCGATGCCTTGCAGCGCCTCCATCAACGCCGGCAGCGCAATGGGCAGCTTGACGTGGCCGGCCAGCCAGCGCAAATTCTTCAGCGCATAGGGAACGCTCTGCAGAAAATGGGCCTTGCGCTCGTAAAATCCCCGGAAACCATAGGCCCCGAGGGCTTGCAGGATGCGCACGTAAACGTAGGCGTAATAGTGCTCCATGAACGCATTGCGATCGACAGGAATGTAACTGCCAAGGCAATCGAGATAGTAGTCGAGCAGCTCCTGCCGCATCTCCGGCGGCAGATCGGCCTTGCCATCATAGAGCAGGGAGGCGATGTCGTACTGCAGGGCGCCCTTGCGGCCGCCCTGGTAGTCCAGAAAGAATGGCTGCCCGTCGCGCAGCATGATATTGCGCGATTGAAAATCACGATAGAGAAAATAGTCGTGGCTGGCGCCCAGCAGAAACTTTGTCAGGCGGCTGAAATCTTTCTCCAGCGCCTGCTCGTTGAAGGGGATGCCGGCCAGCCGCAGGAAATAGTACTTGAAATAGTTTAGATCCCAGGCGATGGACTGGCGGTCGAAGCTGGGGCGAGGGTAGCAGAGCTTGTAATTCAAGTCGCGGCCGGCCTCGACCTGAAAACGCGGCAGCATGGCCACGACTTTGCGATAGGCCTCCACGGCCCGCGGAGCGACGGCCTCGCCGGTGCGATTTTCGCCGAGAAATTCGAAGAGCGTCGTGTCGCCCAGGTCTTCTTCCAGGTAGGCTCCCTGGCTTAAATCCTCCGCATAAATCTCCGGTACAGGCAATCCGTGGCGGCGAAAATGCCGGGAAAATTCAAGAAAGGCGAGATTCTCCTCCCGCACGGGATAGAGAATGCCGATGGCGCTCAAATTTCCGCCGGTGAGCCTGACGATGATGCGCCCCGAGCCGCCGAGTTGCCCCTGAAGCGGCTGCGCGTCTTCGGCCGGCAACTGAAAATGCTGCTCGAAAAGCCGTTTTAGAAGATCCATGAATTTTCCAGAATTGCTCAAGCTGCTTCACCAAGATACCCAGCCCGGGGCGGCGCGCGCAAGGCGCTGAATTGGCAGCAGAGCAGGGAACTCAGGATGGATAAAGCTGGATAGAGAAATTCGGGCAGGAATTCAGAGCGGTTCTCCCATTTACGCGCCCTTGTCAGAGCCACTCAGCGGTCGTGTCTTCAAAGCAGAGCAACTGGAGAACCGCTGTGATCGTCAGCCGCTGCGGAAGCCGAATCCGGGCACACTTGCCCTAGCCGGCAAACCGTCCGGTCAAAAGTTGGAGCCGCCCGAGGCGGCCTTGGATCAGCGCAAACTCAGTGAGCCGCCGCCTTTACGCCCAGGCTGTTCAGTTTCACGCGCGCCTGAGCGGCCTCGGGTGTCTGCGGATGACGCCTGATGAGCAGGCGCAGTTCGGTGATGGCGGCCTCCTTTTTGTCCATCTGCAACAGCGCCAGGCTCTTGCGCAGTTGCGCGGCGGGAGCCTTGGGGTTGCCGGGAAAACCTTCCAGCACGGCGTTATAGGCCTTGACCGCACCCGTGTAATTCTTCTGCCGGTAGGCGATTTCACCCAGGTAAAACTGCGCGCTGCCGGCCATCTCGTCCAGTGGATAGTAGTGCAGCACGTCCTGAAACTCGCCGGCAGCCACCTCGTACCTGGCGGCGTTATAGTCGCGCACCGCGGCCTGGAAAGTCTCCTTGAGCGGCGGCGTTTGAGCGCCGGGCTGATTGGCGGGCAGTGCGGGAGCGGCAGGCGCGTTCTCCACGGGGGCGCCGCTCTCCGCGGGAGGTGGAGCCGCGGCCGCACTTCCAGCGGCGGACGGATTCTGCGTGCCCTGCAACTGCGCTTCTAAGTCCTGAATCGATTTATCCAGCTTGGCGATGCGCGACTTCACCTCGTCCACCGAGTCGTTCAGCGACTGCACCTGTCCGGAGACGGTGTCCATCTTGCCATTGTTCGCGTCGCTATCGAGGGCGATCTTCTGCTGCAGGGCGTTGACGGCGGCGGTCATCTGGTTGGCATTGTCGGCGCTCTGCTGCACCAGGTTCTGCAGGACGCCAAAGCGCGCGTCCAGCGTGGACTGAATGCGCTGCACCAGGTCCTGCAGTTGCTGCACCTGCGTTTGCAACTGAATAATCTCCTTCGAGGCGGCGTGCGCGGGCAAGGGCGCCGCGGCCAGAAGCAGGGCAAAGGCTGCCGCTGCCAGGAGACGATTGCGAAGTGTGCGTACTCTCTGCATAACTCACCTATGAAGCAGTAATCAGTAGTCAGAGGCCAGTTTACAGCCGGATGCCCCTGATCCCGGAATTGAGAACTGGGGGCACCCGGCCGATTGCCGCACTCTGACTACTGACCACTGAACAACTGACAACTGCATTCTACTGATCCAGCGAGAATCCGGCACGGCGATTGAGCTGCCAGCAGGCTTCGGTTGACGCGGCGCAGAAGGGCTTTTCCTTGCCGTAGCTGATGACGCGGATGCGATCGGCCGCAACGCCGGCCGTCACCAAGGCATTCTTGGTCGCGTCGGCGCGGTTCTGGCCCAGCGCCAGGTTGTACTCGTCGGAGCCGCGCTCGTCACAGTAGCCGCCGAGGACGATTTTGATCTTCGGATGGCTCACCAGGTAGGAGGCGTCACGAGAAAGCGTGGCCTGCGCATCGGCGCGGATGTTGTAGACGTCGTAATCGAAGAAGATGTCCTGGACATTGCCCTTGAACTCCTCTTCCGCGCTCATGGTGCTGCTGGGCACCGATACGACCGGCGGCGCGTTCACCGTCACGCGCGCGGTAGCCATGGCCGTGCCGCCATCGCCCTTGGCTATCAGGTTGTAGGTGGTCGATTCCGTGGGGGTTACGGTCTTGACGCCCGAGGTGGGCACATCGCCAATGCCTTCAAGGGAGACATTGGTGGCATTGGTCGTGCTCCAGCTCAACTGAACCTGATCGCCGGCTGAAATCACCGTGGGAGAGGCCGTCAATTGCGCAGTGGGAGCGGGCGCGGCTGCCACCGGCGGAGCCGTCTGGGCGGGCAGTGACGACTGCTTCTTCTTGCAACCTGCGACTGCGACCAGGGCGGCGAGCATAACAACAGGAACGAGAATGCGATTACGTCGGTTCAATGAATTACTCCTTCCGCAAATTCGAGATTTCTTTTCCTCGGGGGATGGTCTCTTATGCCGCCGCATCCAGGGCTGCCGCTCTCAATCCAGCGGGCAAACGCTGATTTTAAAGCGGTAAGCCAGGACGCAATGGCTCAAGAACGCACTCCTGAGATAGACGTTGCTGTTTCAGCAGACACTCACGCCCCCTCCAAAAAACTGGCGCCAGGCGAAGCTGCCGATGAGTCTCGATCCTTCAAATCAAACCACTTCTAATCAAACCCCTGCCAAACGAACCCTGCAAGGCGTACCCGGCAGCGGTCCAGGGAGTGGTACCATCATAACGCGGAAAACCTGGACCGAACGGCTCTGCTTTCAAGCCGCGAGCGTTCTTCCTTCGTCCACGGCTCACTTCCAGCTCCAGTTGGGCATGAAGTTGTTGCCCGCGCGGGTCAATTGCCGCTGCTCGGTGCCGTCGGCCAGCATCGACCAGATTTCGCTGTGCCCGCCGATGGCCCGCTCGAAGACGATGTGCCGCCCGTCCGGCGCCCAGGAGGGATAGTCGTTGCTGCCCGCCGCGTGGGTCAGTTGCAGCCAGCGTTTGCTGGCGATGTCCATCACATAGATGTCCTGCCCGCCGGGCGCGCCGGGGCCGTACTTGCGATTCCAACTGAAGGTGAGGAACTGCCCATTGGGCGACCAGGAAGGCGAGATGGCGTAGCCCCCGTCGGTCATGCGCTGCACATTGGCGCCGTCCTGATCCATGATGTAGATCTGCGGTAGGCCGGTGCGTCCGCCGACCCAGGCCAGTTGCTCGTTGGTGCGCGGATTCCAGGCGGGCGAAACGTCCGGCCCGTGGAAGGAGGTGATGCGGCGCAGATGGCCGCCGCTGGCGTCGGCCATCCATATTTCAGAGTCGCCGGAGCGCGACGAGGAGAAGGCGATCTTCGTTCCGTTACCCGACCAGGCCGGGGACTCATTGCTTCCTCCGGCCGTGCCCGCCGGAAAACTCACCATGCGATCGAGGTCCAACGAGTACATGCGGATGGCCCAGCCTCCGCGGCCCAGAGAAGCGAAGGCGATGCGGGAGTTGTCCGGCGAGACGCGCGGCGAGAGCGAGATCGCGCCCAGGTGCGTGATCTGATGCTGGTTCTGCCCGTCGTAGTCCATCCCCCAGATTTCTTTTGTTCCGGTGCGCGAACTTACAAAGTAAATCTTGGTCTCGGCGATGCCGTCGATGCCTCCGCCCAGGCGCAGGATGATCGCATCGGCAAAGCGGTGGGCAATGGTCCGCGCCATATCCTGGCTAGCCTGTTCGTTGTACTGCTGGGCCAGCACCTGCGGGCTCGCAGTGTTGCTCGCATCGTCGAGCCAGCCGTAGACGATCAGCCGGCCGTTGTTAGCCGCGAGCGCGCCAAAGGCCACCATGGCCGCATTGGACGGCGCGGCCGACCATTGCGCCAGGTTGATCTCCTTGGGCGAGCCGGGCGTGGTCTCCGGGATCATGCTCTTCGAGACCAGGTCGAAGATGCCGGCGTTGGCCAGGTCGGAGTAGAGCGTGGCGTCGAAGGCCGCCTTCAAGGCTGGGGTCTGCGGATCGCCGCCCACAGGCTTGAAATCCGCCGCGGCCAGGCGAATGCGATTGTTGCCCAGGTTAGAACCGGTATGAACCCAGTCCTGGGCCTTCAGTTGGGGCGACCCCAGGCAAAACAGGAGAAAAGCAAGAAAGGGAAGAATCCGGGAATGAGTTTTCATGATTTTCATAAGAGGAGCAGTCCTTCCTGGGGCGGAATAAAAGACGCGCGCGGCACGGCCAACGCTCCAGGACTCAGTACGTACAATCATAAGTGACATCGAGCCACTGATCGTTGGAACCCGCGGGCAAGGCCCCAAATGTGTCAACCCGCTGCGTGGCCCGCAGGCACGATTGGTCCAGGGTGGGGCTGCCGCTGGCCGTGTTGATCTTGAAGTTGGACGGAACGCCCTGGCGATTGAGGCGGAAGTCGATCTCCGCCATGGTGCCCTTGGGCGTGCGCGGGTCCACCTCGTAGCGATTCCAGTTTTGACTGACCTTGCGCTTGATGATCTCCACATACCAGCCGAAACGGCTGCCAAAGTCGCCGTTGTTGATGGTCACCGGCCCGTTTGCGCCTCCTTGCGCCGCCATCGATCGCGGCATCGACGAGCCCGCCTGTTCGCCGAACCGGGCCAGATTGTTCTGCTTCAGCTGCGGCTGATGCTGCTGAGTTTTGGACGCGGCCTGCTGCTCGGGCTTCTTCTGCTTGCCAGCAATGGGAATGGCCGTTTCGTCGGCCGCCTGTTTGGCTTTGGGCGCGGGCTCGGCCGGCGCCTGGCTGGGCGTCTCGGTGGCCAGCACATTCTGGTTGGGCGGCTGATCGGAGGGCAAGGGAAGGGCCGTGGTCAGGGTCACCTGAATCGCTCCACCGCTGCCTGGCGAGCCCCACAAGTCGTGGTGAAAGAGGCCGCCAAGAATGCCGTAAGCCAGCAAAGCGCCAGCCAGTGCGCCGTGCAGCAGCAGCGAACCCAACGCCGGGAGCGCGATGGGCTCCGGCGTCAGTTCCAGCTCCAGTTGCTCGCCGCCTTCTATCAGTGTGTCCATGCGCCTTTTCGATAGCCTGTCCCAGTAGCTGGTTCAACCATTCCGGCAGCGTTTCCTGGTGAAGGGTACGGGCTTCAGCCCGTATATTAAATGCTGAAAGGGATTGGGGCTTCAGCCCCTGAGGGAATGTTCTCAAGGGATTTTCCTTCCCTCAGGGGCTAAAGCCGTTGACCCGTTACTCTGCAAACGGACGGGTTGAAGCCCGTCCCCTTCACGTTCCGGTTCAAGAGTCCCTAGCTCCCGCCCGCCGGCTTCGTCTCCAGCGGCTGCGTCACAATCGAAATGTTGGTAATCCCCGCCTGCTTGACCGCGTCCATCACGCTGGCAAAGGCTCCGAAGGGAACCCGCTCGTCGGCCCGCAGGTAGATCACCCGCTTGACCGGATCCTGACGCGACGGGTCGCCGTCGGCCTGGCGCAGCTTTCCGGCCAGCTCGTGGATGTTCACCGGCTGATCGCCCAGGAAGATCTGTTGCTCGCGGTTGATCGTTACCACCAGCCGCTGCTCGGTGATCTCCTTGACCGTGCGCGTCTTGGGCACGGCCACTTCAATCCCCGATTGCAGGACTGGCGCGGTGATCATGAAAATAATCAGCAGCACCAGCACCACGTCCACCAGCGGCGTAACGTTGATCTCCGCCAGCGAACTCCGCGTCTGGCCGCGGCTACTTGTAAAGGCCACGGTCCACCTCCCGGACTGCCTCCCGGGTGGGTTCGGGGCTTGAGCTTCGTGGCGGAGTCGCACGTACCGGAATCTCATCCAGCGAGTTCAGCAGTTCGCGGCAAAAGTCGTCGGTCGCGGCGGCAAAAACCTTGATCCGCGCGGTGAACTGGTTGTAAGCCGCAACCGCCGGAATCGCCACAAACAGGCCCGCCGCCGTCGTGATCAGCGCCTCGCTGATGCCCGGCGCTACGGCGCGCAAGGTGGCCGAGCCCTCTGCGCCCAGACCGTGGAAGGCGTCCACAATGCCCATCACCGTGCCGAACAGACCCACAAACGGGCTCACCGAGGCGATGGTCGCCAGCCAGGTCAGCCGCTGCTCCAGGCCGGTTATGGCCTCGCTGGCGGCGGTCTGCGCCGACCGCTCCAGCGACGCGAGGTTGCGCGGCGGTCCCGAGCCGCCCGTCTGCCGCTTGTAGGTCTCGTACACGTCCTCGAAGACCTGCGCCAGCGGGCTCATCTTGCACTCGGCGGCCAGCGTCACAATCTCCTGCAGCCGGCTGGCCTTGCGAAAGCCGCGAATAAACCGGCGGCTCTCCTTGGCGGCTTTGCCAAAGGTGGAGATCTTGCCCAGTGTCACGGTCCACGAGTAGAGGCTGGCGATCAGCAGCAGAATGAGCACGCCCACGGCCACGGGGCCAATGTTGGAGATGATTTCCACAATCGCGCTCGAACCGTGGGTCAGCGACGGTGCCCCCTGGGCCACGCTACCATCAGGAGGCAGTTGAAAGACGAAATCAGCAATCAAAATCGGCGTTCACCTCACCTTTTACCGTATCAGACGCGATAGACCCCTCCAAGTCACCGCCGTGGTTCCAGTTTCACAGCGGAAACGAGGAGGCTATCGAGCGTTTTCACTCCAAATGCCGCTCTCGAATCAGCGGAAGAGCCGTCTTTTCTTAAGGGAAGAGCCATTCGGCAGGGAAGAGCCACTCGGCTGCATGGCTTCCATTGATTGATCCGGCCCTGAACGAATCAAACAAATTTGGGCGCCCCACCCTCGCCGCGCCTGCACGCCGAGCGGGCCATCGCGCTGCTTGCCGAGGCCAGGCGGCGGCCAGGCAGGAAAATCGCACCCTCGAAAACCCCGAGGCGCTGGACGCGCTCGAACTCGGTGCGCGCAGAATCGACTTTGTGGGCCTCAAATTCCAGGCCGCCGGCGAGTCCGCGGCGCTCTACGCCCAGACCCAGTCGCTGGCCCCCGACCCGAGCCGCTCGATCGAGGTCGAGCAGCTTCTGGAGATGATCGGATCGAGAAACGGCAGGCTCCAGGACATTCGCGATTGCTACACGCGGTTGCGCGGCCTCTATCAGCAGGCCTGGCTGCGCGACAACCGGCCCTATTGGCTGGAGAACAACCTGGCCCACTTTGATGCCGCCGCGCAACTGTGGATCGGCCGCTGTGATCGCTGGCAGAGCCAGGTCATCGAGCCGTGGTGGAATACCCGCACGCTGCCCACGGCGGCCGGGGCTGGGCTGCCCGAGCTGGGAAAGTAACTGCCCGAGGCGGGGAAGTATCCGATCAAAACTCGTTGTTGTTTCCCGGTTGGCTTGCTTCAAGAACGCCACTCCCTCCACTCACTCCCCCATACGATGACCTTTTCGTCAGAGTTGCGGCTTACTGGTTGCGCTGGCTGGAGTGCTCTGATCACAGATAAACCTCTTTTCTGGTTTTGTATAAAGGACTGTCCTGTGACCCCAGTCACAGGGATGGGTGAATGAGGTCACTGCGAGGCCTCCGTCCGAAGCGCAAACTCGAACTTCAATGGGGAGTTAGCCATTGGGGCGCAGCTGAGCGCCAATGGGGTTTTTGCTGCCTTTGCCACACTTGGCGTGTGATTGGCCGTTGATGAAATTTGGGTTGCCGCAAACTCGCATTATCAGGCGTCTTGGCCCGTCAGTGGCTGGCAGGCGGATTGCTGGAGCGGCTCGCCTTGGGGCCGGATACAATGCGGAGACAAAGGGAGACGGCGTCATGCAGCGCGAGGCAAGATCCAAGCGCATGGAAGCCGCCCGGGCGCATCCGCTGGGAGAGTTGCTCGAGTGCCCGCCGGCCACCTGGCTTCTGCTGAGCAGCTCGGTCCAATCCATCAGTTTTGGCGCCGGGGAGATCGTTTTTCGCCAGTCGGAGATCTGCCAGGGGCTCTACCTGGTCGTCTCGGGCCAGTTTCTGCGCCGGACCGAGCGGCTGGAGACGCGGCTGGCGCTCTCGCCAGCCCGTTCCGGTGATTTGGTGGAGTTGGCTGCCGCCCTGGGAGACGGCCATCATACCTACACGCAGACCGCGCAGACCGCCGGTTCAGTCCTGATGCTGCCCCTTGAAGCGCTCAACCTGGCCTTTCAAAGCTACCCACCTTTGCGAATGCAGTTGCTGGAGGAACTGGCTCGCGAGGTTTCACGCGCTTACGACACCTGCTGCCTGAGCCGCGCCGTCAATTCCCGGCGAAGAGCCTCCGCGGCTTGACCAGTTGTCAGGAGTCGAAGCCGATCCTGCGAAATCAATGATTTGTGGAATTTGAAGCCTCGCAGCTCTTTGATTTCAGAACGGGAAGTTTTTATCTCCGGCACTCTTTGAGGATGGTCATCTTCACTTTCGCCGCTCTTCGTGCCGAGCCTTCCAGGCCCTTGCTGGTAGTGCGCGGAGATTCAAGCTAAATCCCTGTTTTACGCCCCCTAAAGTGCGTTATACTCGTCTTTGCACAGCGGCGAACCCATGTCGGCCTTTCATCCTCGTCACCCACCGGAAGATTGTATGAACTGCGAGCATCGCCATGTGCGNNCAATCTCACACCCGAGGCGCTCGAGGATTTCGACGGTATCGGGATCATGATGAGCCACGCCCGCGGCGCCAAGCTGTTTTCCGAGGGCGATCCGGCACGTAACGTCTTTGTAATCTGTTGTGGCCAGGTGAAAGTCTCCTCCACCTCCCGCGACGGCCGCACGATGATCCTCAAGATTGCCGGCCCCGGCGACGTGATGGGTCTGAGCGCGGTGCTGGCCAATGTTCCCCACGAGGTTACCGCCGAGGCCATCGAACCCTGTCAAGTGAAGACCGTTCGCAAACAGGAGTTCGTCGATTTCCTCACGCGCCACGGCATCGCCAGCATGCATGCCGCGCAGTCTCTCTCCGGCGAGTACCTTACCGTCTTTCACGATGCCAAGCGGCTGGCTCTCTCTGGCTCGGCGGCTGGAAGGCTGGCCCGTCTACTGCTGGATTGGGGGCGTGCCGCAGCCCACGGAAGGTCCGAAATCCGCTTCACGATGGCCTTGACGCATGAAGAGATTGCCAGTATGGCGGGCACCTCGCGCGAGACCGTCACCCGGCTGCTCAACCAGTTCCGCCGCGACCAGTGGATTACCATCAAGGGCTCTTCCCTGACCATCATCAAACCCGACCAGCTCGAACGGCTGACCGCGTAAATCCTTCCCCAAGAATTTACCTCTCCGCGCCACATTGTATCCGCGTCGAAACGCGCTTTTCCTTGCTCGTTCCCGTGAATTTCTATTGACTGAGGACTTGCGGCCCAAAGTGGACTGATTCCCCAGGTTCTAGAGCGGTTCTCCAATTCACGTACACTGACCAACTCTGTGCAAGGTGGCTTTTTCTTGAGGAAAAAGCCACTCAGCGGCAATGGCTTCGGTGTATAGCAATTGGAGAACCGCTATACACGGCCAAAGTTCCGGCCGGCTCTATGAGCCGTTTCCAATGACCGCCGGGACCGCTGCCGCGCCGCCCAGAGTCGCCAACGCTTGATACATTCTGAGAATTGCCCGATAAGTTGAGCAGCAGCTCAGATTTGCGGACGGTTGCGCCCAGGGGAGAAGGCTATGCGGGCCCAGATCGACGAACAATGCGTGATCAAGGCTAACTCTCAGTTCTGGGAGCAGATGCTGGCCATGACGCTGGATCCAATGGTGGCACCAAGCAAATTTTGCGTGGCTGCCGGGCATGTGCTGGGCAGCGTGAATATGGGCGGCGTCTGGAAGGGGCGCATCGAGGTGCGACTGGCCGAGGGGCTGGCTTACCAGGCGACGGCGGCCATGATGATGCAGCCGTTGGAGACCGTGGCCGAGGCCGATGCGCTGGATGCCACCAAGGAGATTGCCAACATGATCGTCGGCACGATCAAGTCCTCGCTGCCCCGGCCCTGCACGATGACCGTGCCCGAATCCGCCGTGGAGGCTGAGGGCTTCAGTGGCTTGGCACAGACCGAGGACTCGCTGGTGGTGGCCTTCCACCACGAGAGCGGCGACCTGATGGTGCGCATCTGGGAGCAGGAATGCTCTTGAAATCAACGAGTTGGCCGCGTTAGGCTCCAGTTGCGGGGCGGGCGCATCGGAAAGGGTCGCACGATTCCCAAACCGGTTTAAAATGGCTCCTCAGTTGCTGGAGATGGCGGTTTGCACGGCGTTCTGGAGAGGCTCGCCGGCCAGGTAGCGGCGCAGTTCGCCGGCGGCAGTGCGCAGGGAACGGGGCGCAAACTGCGGGCTTGATCCGGCTACATGAGGCGTGAGCAGCAGGTTGGGGCAGCTCCACAGGGGATGGCCTTCGGGCAGCGGTTCGGGATCGGTGACGTCGAGCGCGGCGCGAATGCGGCCGGCCTGCAGAGCTTCAACCAGGGCGTCGGTGTCCACAATGGGCCCGCGAGCGGCGTTGACCACGAGCGCTCCCTGCCGCATGAGGGCAAACTGGCCGCGGCCGATCAGATGGTGCGACTCGGCGGTCGAGGGCAGGATCAAAATCACAATTTCCGCCCGCGGCAAGAGGCGGTCGAGTTCGCTGACGGCATGAACCTCAGGTTCTGTGCGCGCGCTGCGGGCAACGCGCGTGAGCTCGACGTGAAAGGGCTCGAGCATCCTCTCGATCTCCTTGCCGATGGCGCCGTAACCGACCAGCAGCACGGACTTGCCAGTGAGTTCTTCGAGCAGGACGGGCGGATAGATCGGCCGCGCGTCGCCGGTGATGCGGGCGTAGTGCGAGCTGGCCTCGAAGCGGCGCTTCCATTGGCCGGCGCGCTGCACATCAAGATAAAGCGGGAAGTACTTCAGCGTGGCCAGAATGGCGCTGACGGTCCACTCGGCGGTGGAGATGTTGTGCGCGCCGCGCGCATTGCAGATGGTGACACGCGGGCCTGCCAAGGGGGGAATCCACTCCGTGCCGGCCATCAGCGAGAGCACCAGCCGGACACCGCGGAGCCGCGGCCAGATTTTCATGGCCTGTGTGGCGTAGGGGTCGGGAATCCAGACGTCGATCTCGATTTCGTGGTCGAGACCGTCGGGCAGGGCAATGAGTTCGACTTCAGGAGGGAAATCGCTGAACAGCTCCGCGGCCAGGACGGCGGGGTAACCGACTCGCAGCATAGTGCCTCCTCGTGCGCGGAATACGCGCGCCAGGCTCTTATGCTAAACGGAAGAGCGCCTTGGCGCACGCACGAACCGCCGGTCGCGATGGCGCGGCAGGAGAAAAAATGAGAGATTTTTACTGCCGCGAACCGCGCGGACAGGAGCATATTCTGTTTACATGAGCTTCTTGCGTCGCGGATGGCGCCCATGCGCCTGAAGGCCAACAAAACGCGCTCCCAGCAGCAGCTTGCGATCAAGCTGCGCGTGGAGCAGGAAGAAAATCCGGGCTTTTTTACCTGGGAGCGCCAGCGGCTGCTGATTCATGCCGCGAAGACCGCGCTGGCCGCTGGGCTGTGCTGGTGGTTGGCGGAGCGATTCGGCCTGCACGACGGCTACTGGGGAGCGATCAGCGCCATCATCGTGCTGCAATCGAACTTCGGCTCGACGATCTCCGCCTCGCGCGACCGTCTCCTGGGCACGGCGATCGGCGCGCTCATCGGCTTTTCGTTCACCGGGTTTGGCGCGCTGCCGTGGAACTACATGCTGGCGGTGCTCACGGCGGTCACCGTCTGCGGATTGCTGGGGCTGCGCAGCAGTTCGCGGCTGGCCGGGGTGACGATCACCATTGTGATGCTGGTGCAGCAGGGGGGCTCGCACTGGACCATCGCGCTGGACCGTGTGGCCCAGGTTCTTCTGGGGATCGTGGTGGCGCTGTTGATTTCCACGCTGGTCTTTCCCGACCGCGCGCGGCTGCGCCTGCGCGATGGGTTGGCGCAGGAGTTTCTGGTACTGTCTGACTTCTTCGAGGGGATTCTCGAAGGCTTTCGCGGCGCGCCCGCCGTGAACCTGCCGGAGTTGCGCGAGCGGGCGCTGAATAAGCTGAGCAGCAACAACAAACTGCTGGAAGCGGCGCGCAACGAGCCCTCCGGCGGCCCAGGATGGCGCGAGGGCCTGGGGATGCTGGCACAGTTTGGCCGCTCGCTCTTCGATGCCCTGGTGGCGCTGGAACTCGCGGTAAAAGACAGCCACGAGGATGAGTGCGCGCAGCAATTGGAACCGGCCCTGGAGCGGCTGGCCGTGGACATTCGCACTCGATTTCATTACCTGGCCGAGTGCATTCACGGCTGGCGCTTTCACGTCCCGCCGCCGGGACTGCTTCTGGAGGAGGACATTACTCAACTGGAGGCGCGCATGGCCGAACTGCGGCCGAAGGGCTTGCAGTTTTCGCAGGCGGAGGTTCTGCGCGCCTATGCCGTGCAACTCCACCTGAAGCAGATTGCGCGGCTGCTGTGCGCCTCGCGCATCGAGACCAGCCGCGCCATCGGTGAGGCGCAGAAGTAGAGAGTTTTCACCGGGAGCGTAAGGTCTTGGTTCCCCCTCACCATTGTCCAGAGCGCTTTGCGCGTAGCGCAGCGAAGTCGAAGGGCTCGCGATTTGTATACTGGCGGCAAAGGTCGGGATTCGCCGCGCATCAGACCGTGAGCAGCTCGGTGTAGACGGCCATGCCGACCACCGCATTGGCGCCCAGGGCGTCCAGCGCATCGACCTCCTGCTGCGAGCGAATGCCGCCGGCGACGATCAACTGCCGCTGGGTGAGCTTGCGCAACCGCGCGGCCGTCTCGATGGGGAATCCCTGCATCAGCCCTTCGCCGTCCACATGCGTGTAAAGGAATGCGCCGGCGTGGGCTTCGAGCTGCGGAATCGCCTCGTCGGGGGTGAGCTCGACCTGCGCCTTCCAGCCCTTCACGGCGATGCGGCCGTTCTTGGTGTCGATGCCGGCGACAACCTGCGCGGCTCCGACGGCGGCGGCCAGCTCGGCGGCAAAATCAGTGTTCACCGCGCCCTCGGCGGAAAAAAGCGCCGAGCCGATGATGACGCGCCTGGCTCCGGCGTCGAGCACCTGCCGCGCGCGCTCGATGGAGCGAATGCCGCCGCCCACCTGAACCGGCAGCCGCTTGGCAATCTGGGCCACCAGGGCGGAATTGTCGCCCTGGCGCATGGCTGCGTCCAGGTCGATCAGTTGCACCAGCGGAAATTTGGAGAATTTTGCGATCCAGAACTCAAAATCATCAAAGGCCAGACGCAGTTTTTCGCCCTGCACAAGCTGAACGATTTGACCGCCCAGCAAATCAATCGAAGGAATCAGCATGGAAGCCTCACGGAGACGCCGGCCTTGGCCAGCTCTTCTTTGAGCGAACGCGCGCTCGAAACGCCGAAGTGGAAGATGCTGGCCGCGAGCGCCGCATCGGCCTTGCCGCGTCCGAAAACGTCGGCAAAATGCGCCACGGTTCCCGCGCCGCCCGAGGCGATGACGGGAATGCCGACGGCCTCGCTGACCGCCGCGGTCAACTCGCAGTCAAAGCCCGTCCGCGTTCCGTCGCAGTCCATCGAGGTGAGCAGAATCTCGCCCGCGCCGCGATCCTCAGCCTCGCGCGCCCACTCGACGACGCGGCGGCCGGCCAGCTTGCGTCCGCCCTGCACGAAGACCTGCGCGTCGCGCACCGGATCGGAGGCTGCGGGGTCGCGGCGGGCGTCGATGGCGACGACCACGGCCTGCGCGCCAAAGCTGCGGCCAATCTCCTCGATCAGTTGAGGCTTGGCCAGCGCCGCGGAGTTGATGCTGACCTTGTCCGCGCCCGCCTCGAAGACCTGCGCCGCGTCAGTGGCCGAGCGAATGCCGCCGCCCACGCAAAAGGGCACGAAGAGTTCGCGGGCCGTCCGGCGCACCGTGTCGAGCAGCGTTTGCCGGCCCTCGTGCGTCGCGGTAATGTCGAGCAGCACAATTTCGTCCGCGCCCTCGCGGGCGTGGCGCGCGGCCTGCGTAGCCGGATCGCCCGCATCGACCAGATCGACAAACTGCACGCCTTTGACGACACGGCCGTCGTGCACGTCCAGGCAGGCGATGATGCGCTTGGTCAGCATTGACCACCCTCCGCATTCCAGTTAAGAAAATTGTTGAGAATCTTCAGCCCGGTCGCGCCGGACTTCTCGGGATGAAACTGCACACCCATCACGTTGGCGCGCTCGACGGCCGCGGAAAACGGCTCGATATAGTGCGTGACGGCGGCCGTGTCGGCGGTGACGGGAGCCTTGTAGGAGTGTGTGAAGTAGACGTACTCGCCCGGCTCGACGCCCGCCAGAAGGCGCGAATTCGGACGGATTTCAAGCGAATTCCAGCCGACATGAGGAACTTTTTCCGGACTTTCGGAGAAATGGGTGCAGGATTCGGCGAAGTGGCCCAGGCCGGGCTGATTGGGCGCTTCGCTCGACCCCGCGTAAAGCCACTGCATCCCGACACAGATTCCGAGGAAGGGAATGCCGCGCGCGATGGCCGCGCGAATCGCGGCTGTGAGGCCGGTCGCGTCCAGACGCTCGGTGGCGGCGAAGTGGCCCACGCCGGGCAGCACGATGCGTTCCGCCGCTTCAACAAGCGCAAGATCGCCGTCGGTCACGACTGCCTCCGCGCCCAGGTGGCGTAGCGTCTTGAGCACCGAGGTCAGATTGCCCGCCTTGTAGTCGATCACGGTTACGCGCATCACAACAATCCCTTCGTCGAGGGCAGCATTTCGCCCAATTGCTTGTCGCGCGAGCAGGCCACGCGCAGCGCGCGCGCGAAGGCCTTGAAGATGCCCTCGATCTTGTGGTGGCTGGAGCGGCCGTACATGGTTTTGACGTGGACGTTGGCGCGAGCGCCGCGCGCGAAGCCCTCAAAAAAATCGGTCACGAGCTCGGTTTGCAGGTCGCCCACCAGGCGCGTGCGCACTTTTGTATCGACGGCGAAGGCCGTGCGTCCGCTCAGGTCCACAGCCGCAATCGCCAGCGTCTCGTCCATCGGCATCAGGAAGTAACCGGCGCGCAGGATGCCGCGCTTGTCGCCCAGCGCGCGGTCGAAGGCCTCGCCCAGCGCAATGCCCACGTCCTCGACGGTGTGGTGCTGGTCCACGTCGAGGTCGCCATCGCACTTCAGTTCGAGGTCGAAGGCGCCGTGGCGGGTGAACAGCTCCAGCATGTGGTCGAAGAAGCGAATGCCGGTGGAAATTTTGTACTGGCCGCTGCCTTCGATCGTCAGCTTGAGAGCGATGCGCGTCTCGGTGGTGTTGCGCTCGAAACTAGCGGTGCGCGGGGCGGCTGTGGAATCACAGTTCCCAGAATCAGGCTCTGGGGCGCCTGGAGCGTTGGCGTCGCCGGTCATTGAGCACCTCCTTCGATCTTCAGCGCGGCCAGGGCTTGGTTCAGCGCCACGGCGGCCAGGCGCATCTGCTCGCGTGTTCCGATGGTAATGCGCACACGGCCCTCGCAGCCGGGGTCGCTTGACCGGTCGCGCACCAGCACGCCCGCTGCGCCCATCAGGCGCGTGAACTCCTTGTGCCGTGCTCCGATTTCGACCAGGATGAAGTTGGCGCGGCTTGGCCAGCGGCGGAGGCCGGCTTTGTCGAGCGCGGCCTCGAACTCCGTGCGCGCGGCCAGCACTTCGCCGACGTACCAGTCGAGATAGGCTGCATCTTCGAGCGCGGGCGGCAGGCAGGCCAGCGCCAGCGAGTTTACGCTGTAGGGCGAGAGAACGCGCTTGATCCAGCGCATCAACTCGACCGGCCCGGCCAGCAGGCCGAGGCGCAAGCCGGCCAGGCCGTAGGCTTTGGAGAAGGTGCGCGCGACAATCAGATTGGGAAGACTGGGCAGATTGGGCGCTGTGCCGAGCAGATCGACGACGGTCTCGCCATAAAAGTGGAAGTAGGCCTCATCGACCAGCAGCACGGCATGAGGCGCGCGGCGGGCAATCTCGATGAGTTGCGCGCGCGTGGCCACCGAGCCAGAGGGGCTATTGGGATTGGCGATGGCGATGATCTTGGTGCGCGGCGTGATGGCCGCGAGCAGGCGCTCGAAAGGGAATTGCAAGTCATCGGCGGCGAGCACGGGGACCACGCGCGCATCGGTGGCCGAGGAATAGACCTCGTACATCGTGTAAGTCGGCACCGGCAGCAGCAATTCGTCGCCCGCTTCAAGAAAAGTCTCGAAGAGCACGTGAATAGCCTCATCCACGCCGTTGGTGAGCGCGACCTGTTCCGCGGCGAGGCCGAGATGCGCGGCCATGATAGCCTCGACCGGCGCGCGTTCCGGGTAGCGCGTGAGGTCGCCCGTACTGATGCGGCCCAGCGCCTCGCGCACCTTGGGCGAACAGGCCAGCGTGTTCTCGTTGAAGTCCAGCCGCAAGGCGTCGCGGCAGCCCAGCGGGGGGTGGTACTCCTTCATCGCCTGGACGCGCGCGCGGGGCGCCACCTGCGGTGGGGCCAATATTACCGTCGATTGTTCAGTCACGGTTGCTCCTTCTTCGAAGGCGCACGCGAATGGCCTCGGCGTGGCCGGTCAGGCCCTCCGCATCGGCCAACAGAGCGGCCTGCGGGCCGAGTTTGCGCATTCCCTGCGCCGCGTACTGCTGCACGGTGATGAGTTTGACGAAATCGTTGACGCTCAGGCCGCCGCGCACNNTGGGGCCGGAGATGTAATCGCCCATGGGCTGCGCGGACCAGCGGCCGATGAAGACCGAGCCAGCATTCTGTACCCATTCAAGATCGGCGGCGGCGTCCACGGTGAGGTGTTCGGCGGCCAGACGATTGGTGATCGCGCGCGCCTCGGCGATGCTCGAAGCTAGGATGACCAGGCCATTGCGGTCAAGAGATTCGCGGGCCACGGGATTCAAGCGGCTGCGCACCTTGGCCTCGGCGATGACCTCTTTGGCCAGATCGGCGCGCGTGGTGATGAAGATGGCCAGCGCTTCGGGATCGTGCTCGGCCTGGGCGACCAGTTCCGAGGCGATCTCATCCGCCTGGCCGCGCTCGCTGGTGACGATAATCTCCGTGGGTCCGGCGAGCATGTCGATGGCGCAATCGAAGGCCACCAGCCGCTTGGCCGCGGTGACGAAGAGATTTCCCGGTCCGGCGATCTTGTCCACGCGCGCGACGCTCCCGGTTCCGTAGGCCAGCGCGGCCACGGCGTGCGCGCCGCCCAGCCGGTAGAACTCGGTAATCCCAAGCAAATGCGCTGCGGCCAAAGTCTCCGGCGCGGGCTTGGGCGAGACCACGGCGATGCGCTGGACGCCGGCCACCTGCGCGGGAATGGCGGTCATCAGCAAGGTAGAAGGCAGCGGATGGCGGCCGCTGGGCACATAGCAGCCCACCGCGCCCAGCGGGCGAACTAGCTGGCCGGTGGTGAGGCCGGGGATGGGCTCTTCGCTCCAGGAAGCGGGAAGCTGCGCAACCGCAAAGGCGCGAATCTGTTCGGCTGCCGTCGTCAGCGCCTCCCGCATCGCGGGTTCGATCGACTCCCAGGCGGCGGCCATCTCTTCAGGCGTAACGCGCAGAGCGTTCATGCCCGCCAGGCCGTCGAATTGCGCCGCATAGCGCAGCAGGGCGCGGTCGCCCTTCTTGCGCACATCGGTCACGATGCGTCGCACGACGGGCAGCACGGCGTCCAACGCCGCGCCGCCGCGATCTTCGAGCTGGGCCAGCAGCTCTTCTGTCTGCCGTGCGCCGCGCCCTTTGGTTCGAATCAACTTCATCATCTGTCTCCAGGAGTGGAAGAATCCCCGTGCAAGTTTGCTCTGGACCGACCTGCGTTTCGTGCCGGGTGCCCCAGGTCCCGATTTGGGGACCTGGGAAGCTGCGTTTTCACTCGGCCGCGGTGCCTAGAGCACGACCTTGTTGAGCGAGTACTCGACGATGCCGGTAGCCTGGGCTGCCTTGAGCTTGGGAATCACATCGCGGGCCACGCGCTCTTCTACAATCGTGTTGACCGCGACCCAATCCGAGTTGCTGAGTTGGGAGATGGTGGGCGAGTTGAGCGCGGGCAGCACAGCGAGCACTGCGTCAAGATTGCCGCGTTGCACGTTGAGCATAAGGCCAACCTGCGATTGCGCATCGATGGCGCCACGCAGCATCATCGCGATCTGGTCGATCTTTTCGCGCTTCCATGGGTCGGCGACGGCGTTTTTGCCGGCGATCAGATGGGTCTCGCTCTCCATGACCGTGTCGATGATCTTCAGGCGATTGGCCTTCAGCGAACTGCCGGTCTCGGTAACTTCGACGATAGCGTCGGCCAGCGTGGGCGGCTTGACTTCAGTGGCTCCCCAACTGAACTCGACCTTGACGTTGACGCCCTTGGAGGCGAAGTAGCGCTTGCTGACT
>PMPH01000011.1:0-338 GCA_003161045.1 Acidobacteriaceae bacterium | reverse complement strand
ACGCCGTGATCGACGTAGCGGGCCATCTCCTGGGCGCGAATCAGCATGCACTCGACCTCGGGATCGTCGATCGAGGGAAAGTAGGAGCGGCCGTCGGTGTAGATATTCCAGCCGGCGCGCTTGAACAGCGCAATGGTTGCATCCTGCAAACTGCCCTTGGGAATGCCGAGTCTGAGCTTGTTAGCCACGATTTTCCTCCGTCTTGCTATTTTGCGGGGTTGATTGGCCGTCGGCCGCGTCGAGGGTCAGGGGTTTGGTGAAGCAACTGACCGTGCCCTCGTGGCAGACCAGTCCGTCGCCCTCGACGACCACGCGGAACAGCAGCGTGTCGTTGTCGC
>PMPH01000058.1 GCA_003161045.1 Acidobacteriaceae bacterium | reverse complement strand
AGCGGCCGGTGATGCTTTACTCCATCGGCAAGGATTCGTCGGTGATGTTGCGGTTGGCGCAAAAGGCATTTTATCCGGGGCCGATTCCTTTCCCGCTGATGCACATCGATACCGGCTTCAAGTTCGCCGAGATGCTCACGTTTCGTGACGCGATGGCGAGCCAGGTGGGTGCGGAGTTGCTGGTGTGGCGCAACGAGCCGGCAATCGCGGCGGGAACGAATCCCATTGCGCTCGACACCAAGCGTTGCTGCGGGCTGTTGAAGACGCAGGCACTGCTGGATGGGCTGCGCCACTACAACTTCGATGCGGCCTTTGGCGGAGCGCGGCGCGACGAGGAAAAATCGCGCGCCAAGGAGCGCATCTATTCCTTCCGCGACAGCGCCGGCCAGTGGGATCCGAAGAATCAGCGCCCGGAGTTATGGAACCTTTACAACGCGCGCGTTCATCCCGGCGAGAGTATTCGCGTCTTTCCGCTCTCCAACTGGACCGAGATGGACGTCTGGCAATACATTCATGAGAAAAAGATTCCGGTGGTCGATCTCTACTTCGCCAAGCCGCGCCTGATGTATGTGCGCGGCGATGCGCTGATTCCCATCGAGCAGAATTTCGTCGCGCTGCCCGGCGAGCAGCCGCAACTGGTCAGATCGCGGCTGCGTTCGCTCGGTTGCAGTCCTTGCACCGGGGCGATTCGCTCCGATGCGGATACGATTCCCGCTATCATCGCGGAGCTGGTCTCCTTCCGCTCTTCGGAACGCGCCAATCGCGTCATCGACCACGACCAGGAAGGTTCCATGGAGATCAAGAAGCGGGAGGGCTACTTCTAAATGGCGGCCATCGCGACTCCCGTTTTTTCCATTACTGAGTTTCTCACCGCGGAGCGCGAGAAGGACTTACTGCGCTTCTCGACGGCCGGCAGCGTGGACGATGGAAAGTCCACGCTCATTGGCCGCCTGCTCTACGACACGCAGTCGGTCTACGAAGATCAGGTGCGTTCGATCGAGGGCAAGGGGACCACCGCGCCTGGACAGATTGATTTCGCGCTGCTGACCGACGGGCTGCGCGCGGAGCGCGAACAGGGCATCACCATCGATGTGGCCTACCGCTACTTCGCCACGGCGCGGCGCAAGTTCATCATCGCCGACACGCCCGGCCATGAGCAGTACACGCGCAATATGGCGACCGGCGCCTCGACGGCCGATGCTGCCGTGGTGCTGATCGACGCCAGCAAGGGCGTGCTGATTCAGTCGCGCCGTCACGCTTACATCGCCTCGCTGCTGCGCGTTCGCCATGTTATTGTCGCCGTCAACAAGATGGACCTGATCGGCTACGACGAGACCCGCTTTCGCGCTATTGAACGCGACTTCATGCTGCTTCTCGATCAGATTGCAGCCGACACGGGCAATCCCGTCGAGGCGGTTTTTGTACCGGTCAGCGCGCTCATCGGGGATAACATCGTACACCGGTCGGAAACCATGCCGTGGTACGCGGGGCCATCGCTGCTGGAGCTGCTCGAGTCGCTGCCATCCTCGGAGGAGACGAGCACCGCGCCCTTTCGTTTTCCCGTGCAGCGCGTTCTGCGCCCCGATCGCAGCTTTCGCGGATTTGCCGGCCAGATTGCTTCAGGAACCGTTCGTCCGGGCGATAGAGTTACCGTGCTGCCTTCCGGCCGAAGCGCCGAAGTCAAGCGCATCGTCACCTTCGATGGAGACCTGGACGAGGCCTGTGCGCCGCTGTCGGTAACACTGGTTCTGGATCGCGAACTCGACATCAGCCGCGGCGATCTGATTATCGCCTCACAGGCGCCGGCGACTGTCGCCAAAAGCCTCAAGGCCGCGCTGGTCTGGATGGATCAACGCCCACTTCAGCGCAATCGACGCTATCTGCTCAAGCACACCAGCCAGACCGTGCCCGCATTCGTCTCCGCGCTTGACCATCGCACCGACATTGCCACCTTGACGCGCGAGCCGGCCGAGACGCTGGAGATGAACGGCATCGGCGTGGCCACGCTCAATCTGCTGCGCCCCATCGCGCTGGACTTATACGGCGAGAACCGCTCCACCGGCGCCCTTATTCTGATCGATGCGGGAACCAACAGCACGGTCGCGGCGGGCATGATTACCGCGGCCTCTGGAGTTACATCGGCGGACGGTCACATTCATCTGGATGCGTGGGGCCCTGTTACCGCCGGTGAAAGAGCCGCGCGCTGGGGGCATAGCGGAGCGGTTCTCAGACTAACTGGCCCCGCGGAGTTAATCGACTCGATCGAGCGTTCGCTGTTCTCCGCCGGGGCAGTTACCAATCGCATTGAAGCCGACGATGAGGCATTTCTCCTTCATCCTGATCTATTGGACCTCGTCACCGGGTTGCAGGTTCAATCCGGCCTGCTGGCGCTGGTGGTTACCGCGAATGAGGGCGATACGCTCCTGGCACGCGTGGAAGATCACGAGCTGACTCTCGACGCAAGCTATCCAATTCAGGCTATCTCGGCCGTCCATCGGCTGTTACACGAAGCGGGCATTTTCATCTCTTGGGAAAAGGCGGGTTTGTGATGAGCACAGCGGAAATCCAGGCACAGGTCAAAACCAAACTGGACGAGGTGCGCGCGGTTTTGGCGCGTGAAATTACCGGCAAGCAGGGTGTGTGCCTGACGTGCAGCTTTCAGGCCGAGGATGTGCTGCTGACCAGGCTGGCCATTGAACTGGATGCAAAGCTTCCCATTCTCTTTCTCGATACCGGTTATCACTTCCGCGAGACTTATGCCTACCGGGATCGCATCACCAGCGAGTGGCAACTCAACCTGATCAATCTGCTGCCGGAAAAGACGGTCGAGGAACAGGAGTCCGAGCGTGGCCTGCTCTACCAATCTTCGCCGGATCAATGCTGCAAGCTGCGCAAGGTCGAGCCGCTCTTCAAGGCGGTTGCCGGGTACCGTGTCTGGCTGACGGGGCTGCGGCGGGAACAGGCAAAAAGCCGCACAGCTCTGGAGGAATCCTCGCTGTTCACGCTTCCCGGCGGCCGACAGGTGCTGAAGCTGGCTCCGCTGGCTGCGTGGACGACGCGCGAGGTCTGGTACGCCTGCGAATCGCCATCGATTCCGCTGCTGCCGCTCTATGAACGCGGCTACACCTCGATTGGTTGCGAGCCTTGCACGACGCTTCCCACGGATCCGAACGACCCGCGCTCCGGCCGTTGGGCGGGCCATAAGGTCGAGTGCGGCATTCACATCGAGGCCGCGCCCACGACGCAGGACAAGCCAAACCAGTAGAACGAACCGGCGTGTGCAAAGAATACAGGATGCAGTCATGCGGTTAACCTGCTCCACACGCTAAAACTGAAGTAATGTGCGCGATTCTTCTCGCCCGAAACCATGCCCAGGCGACAGAATCATGGCCGCTGGGGGAGGATTGCTGAACGTGCTGAAATTGTTTGCTATAGCTGGCATAGCACCATGTCGTCATGCTATACTCTGTTCACATCAATGTTGGAGATCTTCAAGTGACATTTATTCAAACTTCTCGAATGT
>PMPH01000121.1 GCA_003161045.1 Acidobacteriaceae bacterium | reverse complement strand
CCTACAACCTGAAACGCATGATGAACGTGCTGGGCGGAGCAAAACTAGCCACGATGATGCAAACCTGATCCGAAGAAGCGTGAAACTCCGCTTTCCGAGGAGCCGGAGGAAGCACTCAAAACTAGAGCACCTCTCCGGCCCTCAACTTCGGAAAACAGTTTCGTAACGGACTGTGAAGCGCGGGGCTAACCACCACTGCGCCTACGGCGCGGGCGACGGGCTGCTGCCGGCATGGAGCGCTTCTACACACGCCCCTTTGAGGGGCCACCAACCATAAAGCCTCCGGCTCTCCTAAGGAACAACCTTTGTTCCTTGCCTTATTGTCCAGACCTTTGGTCTGGTACCCCACTGCCGGAGGATACTTACCAACCATTTACTGCACGGCACCCCGACCCTGAAGGGCGCCCCGGTACCCGGCCGCGCCCTTTCAAAACCTGAGATTCGTCAAGGGCTGTCAGGGGACTAAACTGGAAGTGTGAAGATCGCACTGGCCCAGATCAATCCCACGGTGGGGGATTTCAGGGGAAATCTTGAAAGAATCGTTGCCACCAGCCGGCGCGCCGCCGCACAGGGTGCGCGGCTGACGGTTTTCTCCGAACTTGTCATCTGCGGCTATCCTCCGGCCGACTTTCTTGAAAAGCCGAGTTTCCTGGCCCGCTGCCGCACAGCGGTCGATGAGTTGGCCGCGGCTACAGGCGATTTGTCGACCGCCGTGGTGGCGGGCGTGGCGCTGGCGGCGGAGGCTGGAAGCGGCAAGCCGGCCGTCAACGCCGCGGTTCTGCTGGATGGCGGCCACCTGTTGCTGGAGCAGCATAAGCGTCTGTTGCCGTTTTACGACGTGTTCGACGAGCAACGGTACTTTGCCCCGTCCCGTCCGCAGCAGGTGGTGGAACTGGACGGGATGCGGCTCGCCATTACCATCTGCGAGGACGCCTGGAACGACAAGAACTTCTGGCCGCGGCGGCTGTATACGGTCGATCCCATGGAAGAGCTGATGCGCCAGCAGCCCGCGGTGCACATCAATCTGTCGTCGTCGCCGTTCTGGCACGGCAAGCGGGCGATACGCCGTGAGATGCTGGCAGCGATTGCGCGGCGGGATGGCGTGCCGGTGCTGATGTGCAACCAGGTGGGCGGCAACGACAGCCTGATCTTCGACGGCTCGTCGCTGGCCCTTAACGGGCGGGGCGAGTTGACCGCCCAGGCGGCCTCATTCGAGGAGGATCTGGTGGTGCTGGATCCCTTCGCTGCGCCGGGCCCGGAAATGCAGGGGAGGGCTGCGGAACAGGACGATACCGCAGCCGCTTTCAACGCCCTGGTCCTGGGCACGCGGGATTACGTTCGCAAGTGCGGATTTCGCCAGGTGCTGGTGGGCCTGAGCGGCGGCATCGACTCGGCGCTGGTGGCGGCCATTGCCAAAGAGGCGCTGGGCGCAGAAAACGTGGTTGGAGTAGGGATGCCCAGCCCGTACTCCTCGGCCGGCTCCATCGACGACAGCCGCCGGCTGGCCGCCAACCTTGGGATTCGATTTGAGGTGATCGGCATCAGCGGATTGTTCGAGGAGTACACTCGCGCGCTGCAGCCGCATTTTGCGGGGATGAAGCCGGACACCACCGAGGAGAACATCCAATCCCGCATTCGCGGCAACCTGCTGATGGCGCTCTCCAACAAGTTCTCCGCCCTGGTGCTGACCACGGGCAACAAATCGGAGATGGCGGTAGGGCTATTGCACCCTCTATGGCGATATGGTGGGGGCCCTGGCAGTGATCGGCGACCTGGTGAAGACGCGCGTGTATGCGGTGTGCCGCTGGCTGAACCGCGACGGCGAGGTGATTCCCGCGGCGATCCTCAAAAAGCCGCCTTCGGCGGAGTTGCGTCCGGACCAGAAGGACACGGACTCGTTGCCGCCCTACGAGGTTCTGGACCCCATCCTGGAAGCGTATGTGGAGCGCTATGAGAGCCCGGAGCGCATTGCCCGGGAGCACGGATTTGCCCTGGAACTCGTCCAACAGGTGGTGCGCCTGGTCGAGCGCAGCGAGTACAAACGCCAACAGGCCGCGCCGGTTCTGAAGGTGACCTCCAAGTCGTTCGGCATGGGCCGCAGATTTCCCATTGCCGTCAAGGTTCAGGTGTAAGACAAAAATCAGGAGCATTTCCGCGATTTTTCGGGAGCGTTCCCACAATTTCGGCAGTGTTCCCGCAATTTAAGGAGAAAGAGCTTGATCCGCCTGTCCGCCCGTTTTGCCGGTCTTCGCCTTGGTTTTTCCCGTCCTCGTCTTGGTCTTTCCAGTTCTCGTCTTGCGAGTGTGGTCGCGCTGATCGCCCTGTCCCTGCCCGTCCTGCAGGCCGCCGCCCAGCCGGATGCGCCCTCGGCGCCCACTGCTCCCGCGCCTGCCGCCGCGCCCGTCTTTCCCAAACCCGACCCCGCGAATTTCACCGCCGCCGAGCCCACCAAAGAGGCCGTCAACGCCTTTTTAGAGGCCAGTTGGGGCTACGACGAGAGCCGTTTCTGGCAGGTTCAGGCCATTCTGAAGACGCCCGTCGAGGGCGTCAGCAAGGTGGTGATCCTGGTCGGCGACAAGGACGGCAAGGAAAAGCCAGCCGCGGTCGAGTTTTTTGTCCTTCCCGGCGGCAAGTACTTGCTTGCCCAGAATGACATTCTTCCTTTTGGCGAGCATCCGTACGCGGAAAACCGCGCCCAGGTGCGGCAGCGCGCCG
This sequence comes from Acidobacteriaceae bacterium, assembly GCA_003161045.1. GTDB lineage: Bacteria > Acidobacteriota > Terriglobia > Terriglobales > Acidobacteriaceae > Telmatobacter. The sequence goes on along the minus strand of PMPH01000121.1, from coordinate 40,914 downwards.
ACGGCCCCTACCGCGGCTCGGCCTCGAAGGAACTGGAGATTGTCGAGTTTGCCGATTTCCAGTGCCCCCACTGCAAGGACGCGCAGGCCAACATGGACAAGCTGGCGGTGGATTTCCCCAAGGCCCGCATCGTCTTTGAGACCTTTCCGCTGGAGCGCATTCATCCCCAGGCCAAGCTGGCGGCTGCCTACGGCGTCTGCGTGGCCAAGCAGGGCGGAAGCGATGCGTTCTTCACCTTTGCCGCGGCGGTTTTTGACGGCCAGGAGGGATTGGAGACCGCCGATGGCGCCACGCTGACGCTGAATAGCGCCGCCAGCAAGGTCGGCCTGGACCCAGCCAAAATCGCCGCCTGCGCCTCGGCTCCGGCGACCCATGCCGCAGTGGAGGCCCAGGTGAAGCTGGCCCAGGATCTGAACATCAACCAGACCCCCATGCTGATGGTCAATGGCCGCCCGGTTCCCGCAAATGCTCCCTACGACTCCCTCAAGAAGATCATCGAATTCCAGGCCAGGATGGACGGCGTAACGCGGTAAAGCAGCTGGCAGCCAACAGCAATTGGAGAACCGCTACAGGCTTGTTCCGGCATGACTGGAGCAAGCCGGGACTAAACCACAAACTGCTGGCTTGCTGCCCCGTCGGCCGGTGCTACCTCTCCGCCTGGCCGCGCTCCACGCGCATCATCGGCGAGTGGCCGGCGGCCTGTGTGCCGCGAATCACGTGGGGCGTGATCAGAATCAGCAGGGTTGCATAGTTTTTCTGGGTGTCGTTGCCGGTCAGGTTGTTCAGGCCGGGAATCTCGCTGATGCCCGGCGTTCCGCTGATGGCGCGGCTCTCCGACTTGTCCATCTCGCTGACCACTGCCACGGTCTCGCCCCGCCGCAGCGTCACCACTCCGGAGTAGGCGCGATTGTTGAGCTCCGGATTGCCATTGAGAGAGGTTCCCGAGAGGGCGTCGATCTTCATGTCGATGATGAGCGCCACATCGTCATTGCGCATTACCTTGGGGGTAGCCTTCAGGGTCAGGCCCAGGTCCTGGTACTCCACCATCGGGACATTCGGCACACTGCTGGCGTAGGAAGCCAGCAGTGCGGCCAAAGCGCTGGAGGTTCCCGCAGCGGTGAGCCCGGCAATGCTCGAGGCGCTCGACGAGAGGCTGGAAAACGATGAGGTCTGAATGGGATAGCGCTCGCCCATGCGCACCGTTCCCTCCTCGCCGTCGCCCAGGCGCATTTGAATCTGGTCGAGTTCGCGCGAGTCCGATGAGTTCAGGTTCAGATTGGCCGTGACCGAGCCGGGCGCGAGGGCCGATTGCGTCAGTCCGCCGCCAAACAGGGCGAGGCCGTTGGAGAACATGCCGCCCGACACATCGCCGGCGGCGATCAGAATGCCAAGAATCGCCAGCGGATCGCTGGCAGAAGCCAGTCCCGAGGAGATGATCTGCTGCACCGTGGACGCATTGGCTTTGAGAATTGACTGCTCCTCGGAGTAGACGTTGAAGGCCGAGACGCTTTGCGGCGGCTGGACTCCGGTGTTGCGCGTCTCGGTGTGCGCAAGCTGGATCAGGCGCACCTCCAGCAGCAACTGGCTCTTGCCGTCGAACAACTGGCTCATGGTGGCGTTGAAGGCCTTCAACCCCTGATCGGGCGCGCGCAGGATGATCGTGCCGGCCGTGGGCTCGGCCACCGCCTGCTGCGCATTGAAGACGCTCTTGGCCAGCGTGGCCGCCTCGGTCAACTCCGCCGCGGTCAGCCCCGGCAGATAGACCGTCTCCAGTTCCTGGCGCTGAAACTGCTGGCGGTTTTCCCTGGTGTCAGAGGCCACCAGCGCCCGGTGGGCATCGAGCGGCACATAAAACGAATCCGTCACCATTCCCAGAATGCGCGCCGCCGCCTCGAAGCTGACATTATCCACATCCAGACGGGCTTGGGCGCCGCGGACGCTGTCGTCCACGGTGGTCTCAATTCCATAAGCCTTGAAGACCTGCCGGATGATCTGGCGCTGGTCGGTGCGCAGGTGAAAGCTGTGCACACCGGCCGTGGGCTCGAGCTCCACCGCTTCGCCGGCCGTCTCCGCGCCCTGCTCGTAGACCGGCCTCGATTGCCCGGTCAGGGCATCGTTTCCCAGTTCGTACAGGTGTTCGTTCACCAGCGGGTTTTTGGGGTCCAATTCGAGAGCATGCGCCAGGGCCGCGCGGGCGGCCGCCGCATCGCCGCGCAGACGGGCCTTGGCCGCGGCCTGAATCAGCGCCGTCGCCGCGTGGCTGCGAGCCACGCTGGCCGCCAGCGGGTAGTCGGCATTGCCGGGGTCCAGCCTGGCCGCCTGTTCATAGCCGCGCATGGCCTCTTCAAAGTGCTCAGCCAAAAATAGCTTGCTGGAGGCAAGATAGAGCTTGGCCGCCCGCCGCCGGTCGGCGTTGCGCACGGGGGGCTTGGCTGGCGTGGTCTCCTGGGCCTGCCCGGGGTTCGGAACTGGAGCGTCAGAAACTGGAGCGCCCGGAACTGGAGCGCCCGGAACTGGATTATTGGAGTCCGGAACTGCCGAGGAAGCCGACCCTGGGGGGGCGTCCTGCGCAGAGGAAATTACCTGTGCCGTCCCGCTCTGCGCAAGCTGGCTTTGCGCAACCTGACTCGGCGCGGCAGTTTCCGCCGTCTGGGCCTGCGTGAGGCCGGGAAAAACCACCAGCAACAGCGTGGCCGTCCAGAAATTCGACCGCAGCCCGGGCGGCCATTGCCTGAACGCGTGGCGCGGCCGTTGGCGCGCGGAGGATTCGAGGGCCTGTGGTGTGGTTTGCATTGTTTTGAGAAACGCCGTCAGCCTTGGCGGAAGCCCACGCGCACGGCGTTATAAATGACAGGACGTTCGCTGCGCGGTGGACGCTTGAGCGTGGCGCGCACCTCGGCCAGGCTCAAGTCCAGCTCCGCCATGGCGCGGCTCAGCGTGTTGCGGTGCATCCCCAACTCTTCGGCCGCCTTGCACTGGTTTCCCCGGTGCGCCATCAGCACCTCACGCAGGTATTGCTTCTTGAACTCGCGCACGGCGTCTTCATAGCGGATGCCGCTGGAGTGCATTTGCGTCACCAGGCTGTCCAGTGTTCGTCTCACGTCCACCTCTGCATGCTCTTGTTAGCTTGCCACACTTTTGGGGGCTGTGCGTTGCCCCAAATCACAATTTGCTGCCGCCGGGGTGCAGCCACCGCGGCGACTCTTCTTCCAGTGTCCGCAGCCCATGCTGGATGCGTTCGGCCAGTTGGTGGGGACTCATATGGGCGCTCAAATGGCAGGCCCCAAAAAACAACCGGGGCAGTCTGGCTTCGGCCAGCCAGCGGGCCCGCGGGAAAAAAGCCACGGCCACCAGAATAACCAGCGTCACCAGCAGTGCGCCCTGAAAAAATCCAAAAATTGCTCCTGCCAGCCTGTCCAGGCAGCCCAAGCCTATCAAGTGGAAGGCCCTGGACAAAGCATTGCCGGCAAAGCCAACCAATCCCATCACCAACAGCGCAATCAGCAGAAACCCGATGGCGTTGGCCACCGGCTGGATGCGCACCAGGGGCAAAACCAGCGCCGCGATGCGGCCGTAGTTCCAGGCCGCCAGCACCAGGCCCAGGAACAGGCCACCCAGCGCGCAGACAGAGCGAAAAAAGCCCTGTCTCAGCCCCCCTAGCACGGAGAGCGCGATAATCCCCACGATAGCCCAGTCCACCAGCCCCATGCCGCGCTCCGTTTACGCTCCGCAAGCCCTATTCGTGCTCTACAGAAAGCCAGACTACACTCTGCAAATTCCCATCACACTCTGCAAAAGCCCTGCTGCTTTGGGCAAATCCGCATCACGCCCCGCAAATTGCTTGCTGCGGCCTACAAATTCAAATCCCGGCCGGTCAGGCGGCGGAAGGCTTCAAGGTACTTTGCCTGGGTGCGCTCCACCACTTCGGCGGGCAGCTCCGGCGCGGGGGCCTGCTTGTTCCAGTGGATCGCTTCCAGGTAATCGCGTACAAACTGTTTGTCGAAGGAGGGTTGCGCGCCGCCCGGCTTCCACGAAGCCGCTTCCCAGAAGCGCGAGGAGTCCGGCGTGAGCACCTCATCGGCCAGAATGATTCCCTCCGAAGTCCTGCCAAACTCGAATTTTGTGTCGGCCAGGATCAGGCCGCGCGACTCGGCGTGCGCGGCGGCCTTTTGGTAGATGGCCAGCGTGAGCCGCTTCAGCTCCGCCGCATCGGCTGCGCCGATGGCCGCCTCGGTAGCCGCATAGGAGATGTTCTCGTCGTGGGTTCCAACTTCGCCCTTGGTCGAGGGCGTGTACAGGGGCTCAGGCAGCCGCGAGCCGTCCAGCAGGCCGCCAGGAAGCGGAATGCCGCAGACGGAACTACTCGCCTGATACTCCTTCCAGCCCGAACCGGTCAGGTAGCCGCGCACCACGCACTCGACGGGAAACATTTTGGTCTGTTTGACCAGCATCGAGCGGCCTTCCAACTGGCTGGCATAGGGCTGCAAAGAAGCGGGAAATTCACTCACTTCGGCCGTAATCAGGTGGTTGGGAACCAGGCTTGCCAACAGGTCAAACCAGAACAGGGAGATTTGCGTCAGAATCCTGCCCTTGCCTGGAATGCCGGTGGCCAGCACGTGGTCAAAGGCCGAGATGCGGTCGGTGGCCACCAAGAGCAGCGCCTCCTGATCAGCGCTGGGGCCCGCGCAGGGGACCGCGTAGAGGTCGCGCACCTTGCCCCGGCCGAGCAGGCGCGTTGCGCCCAGATTCGTCGTTAAAAGAGCTGCCACGTGGAGGTTTACCTCGGAAGAAACTGAGTCTCCGATTTTCTAAGCCGCGGCGCGCTTTGTCAATCTCTGCTCCGCGGCCTTGAGAAGAAAGCGGTTACGGCGCGCAGCGCGCCAGCTCTAGCGCCAAAAGCACAAATGAAAGGGCCCTTTTGAACGGATCTGGCTTGAGAGCCCATCCCAGCGCAAGGGAACACAAACCAGCGCACGCAGGAAACTTGGAATCGGCCAGCGAAGAGTTTTTCTTCAGAACAGGAGCAGATTTCTTCAGTCTGCGAGCGGATTTTTCAGACTATGAGCGGACTTTCTTCAGACCATGGATAGATTTTTCTCAGAATGTGAACAGATTTTTCTGCGTCCGGCCGGATTTTCTTCAGCGTTTGAGCCGATTTGCTCAGCCATTTGCCTTTGCCTGCTCGGCAACCTTTCTCTTTTCGGTCATTTAGCCTGGCTGCGCAAGCTGGCTGGCGACTCGGAAATCTGCTTTTGCCGCGCAGTCCAGTGGGTGACTGTTACACGACACCGTGATGACCGTCACAGAACACCCTGTCCGCATCATAGACACTCCAATTGTCAACATGGTTCGGAAAGCGCCTCCGTGCGCATTCCTGGAGCCGGGCGACACGAAGTAGCCGTGGAAAGGGGAAGCCGCAGCTCTTCGTTCTATAGGGATCTCCAGTAGCCGCGTACCACCGACCTCCAGTACCGGCTACTGGTTCCCTTCCACGGCTGTGGGGCTTCTTTCAAGGCTGTGGGTTCTCTTCCAATCCAGCCTGCTGCTGCTCTTCCTAGGCGATTCGTTCTCTTCCAATCCCAGGTCGCTGGTCTTCGTGCTCCGACAGGCCTTGTCCTCATTGGTTTGCCCAGCTTAATGCTCTGATTGCTGCTGCTATTGGCTCATTCCGGCCGCGGCCCCGGAATGGCGCTAAGATTTTCCGGAGAAAACCAAGCCAAGCCAGATTCACGCCGCGGCTGCTGCTGCTGTGTTACTTTTGAGCCCAGTACGCAGTTTGAGCGTAATGTAAAAACAAGGTGTAATCCATGCGGGCGGGCAGGCTGCTCAAAATCAAGTACTATGTGGAACCGGATAAGGCGGCTGTAGCGCGCCGCGCGGCGCAGTATTTTGTGGAGATGGCCGGAGAAGCCGTCGAGGCGCAGGGGCGGGCGCGAATTGCACTGAGCGGCGGCACGACCCCCAAGGCCGCCTTTGAACTGCTGGCCGACCCTGCGCAGCCCTGGCGTCAACGCATGCCCTGGGAGAGCCTCGACATCTATTGGGTGGATGAGCGCTCGGTTCCTCCCGATGACGCCGAGAGCAACTACCGCATGATCCGCGAGGCGCTGCTGGACCACGTTCCGCTGCACCCTGGGCAGATTCATCGCATCGAGAGCGAGTTGGGGCCCGAGGCGGCCGCGCTGCGCTACGAATCGGAACTGCGCTCGAGCTTCCGCATCGAGGAGGCCGGGAGCCCGCGCTTCGACCTGGTGGCCCTGGGAATCGGCGTTGACGGCCACACCGCCTCGATCTTTCCGCACACCGCGGCCATCCACGACATTGACCACCTGGTGGTCGCCAACCACGTCTCCCAGCGGGAGGCCTGGCGCATCACCCTCACCTGGCCGGTCATCAACTACGCCCGCTCGGTCTTCTTTTTGGCTTCCGGGGCGGAAAAGGCCGCTATTTTGAAGGAAGTGCTGATGGGGCCGCACGATCCGGAGCGGCTGCCCAGTCAGTTGATTTGGCCTTCCAGCGGTATACTCACCTTGATCCTGGACAGGGCCGCGGCCGCGTTATTACCCTCGACCGATGAGGACGGCTGTGGAGTTTTAGAAAGGGAAAGATGATTCTGGCGGGTGATGTGGGCGGCACCAAGGTTCACCTGGGGCTGTATGACTTTGTCGATGGAAGGCTGGAGTGCAGCCGCGAACGGCGCTATGCGGCTGGAGAGTACTCCGGGCTGGAGGAGATCGTAAAGGAGTTTCTCGGCTCGCTTCAGGTGACGGCGGCTTGCTTCGGTGTGCCCGGCCCGGTGCGCGACGGCCGGCTGCGGCTGACCAATCTTCCCTGGACGCTGGATAGCCGTAAGCTGGCGGCCAACCTGAGCATCACCCACCTCTTCCTGATCAACGACCTGGAGGCCAACGGCTATGGCGTGGCCGAGCTCTCCACCGAGCAGATTTACACCCTCAGCGAGGGCGACCCAAGCCAGATTGGAAATCGCGCCCTGATCGCCGCCGGAACCGGCCTGGGCGAGAGCCTGCTGATCTGGAATGGCCACAACCACATTCCTTACCCCTCCGAGGGCGGCCACGCCGACTATGCGCCGCGCAACGAGGACGAGATCGACCTGCTGCGCTTTCTCAAGCAGAAGTACCAGGGGCGCATCAGCTTCGAGCGCGTCATCAGCGGCCCTGGCCTGACCAACATTTATGAATTCCTGCGCGAGGTCCGCGGCCTCGATGAACCCGCCTGGCTCAGCGAGCGCATCGCGGCCGAAGACCCCAACGCGGTGATCACTGAACTGGCTCTCGCGGCCAAGAGCGAGATCTGCGAACGGGCTCTGGAAATCTTCGTCTCCGCTTACGGCGCCGAGGCCGGTAACCTGGCTCTCAAGCTGCTTTCCGTGGGCGGCGTCTACGTGGGCGGCGGCATCGCCCCGCGCATTCTGGAAAAGCTCCGGGACGGCGCGTTCATGCGGGCCTTCACCGACAAGGGCCGGCTGAGTCCGCTGCTGGAGAATATGCCGGTGCGCATTATCCTGGAGAGCCGGGCCGCCCTGCTGGGAGCGGCGGCCTACGCCGAAGCCCGCGCCGCGGAACTGAGCGGGATTTCACCCCGCGCCGCCTCGGTCAAGTTCTAAAGAGTTCTCTCTCGCATTTCATGCCAAGACAGATTGAGGGCCAGCCGGATAGGGCTGGCCCTCAGTCATCATAGACCTGCGCCACTGCTCAAGGCTGGATGGGATTGCTTTCTCCAAACCAGTTTCTTTTCAGCCACAGCGAGACCTGCACCAGCAGAATCAGCGCGGGAACCTCGACCAGAGGGCCGATGACCGCGGCAAAGGCCGCGCCGGAGTTGAGCCCGAAGACGGCCACGGCCACGGCGATGGCCAGCTCGAAGTTGTTGCTGGCCGCGGTGAAGGACAAGGTCGCGGTCTTCGCGTAATCGGCGCCCGCCCGGCGGCCCATCCAGAAGCTGACGAAGAACATGACAGCGAAATAAATCACTAGCGGCAAGGCGATGCGCAGCACATCAAGCGGAAGCCGGACGATGAGGCTGCCCTTGAGGCTGAACATCACCACAATAGTGAAGAGCAGCGCGGCCAGCGTCAGCGGGCTGATGGCGGGGATAAAGCGCGTCTGGTACCACTGGCGGCCCTTGGCCCGCAGCAGCACAAAGCGGGTCAGCATCCCGGCCAGGAAGGGAATACCCAGGTAGATGAAGACGCTTTGCGCGATCTGGCTCATGCGAATGTCGACTACCACGCTCTTCAATCCAATCAGCGGCGGCAGCACGGCCAGAAAAAACCACGCGTAGACGCTGTAGAAGAGCACCTGGAAGATGCTGTTGAAGGCTACCAGGCCAGCGGCGTAATCGGTGTCTCCCTTCGCCAGCTCATTCCACACAATCACCATGGCGATGCAGCGCGCCAGGCCAATCAGAATCAGCCCGGTCCGGTACTCCGGGTAGCCGCGTAGAAAGATGACCGCCAGGGCGAACATCAGCACCGGGCCGATCACCCAGTTTTCAATCAGCGACAGGCCCAGCACCTTGCGATTGTGAAAGACCTCGCCCAGGCGCTCGTACTGCACCTTGGCCAGCGGCGGATACATCATCAGAATCAGCCCCACGGCGATGGGAAGGTTGGTAGTGCCCGCCTGGAAGCGCTGCAGAAGCGCCGGCACGGCCGGCACAAAGCGGCCCAGCGCGACGCCGGCCGCCATGGCCAGAAAGATCCAGAGCGTCAGATAGCGGTCAATGAATGAAAGCTTTGAATCGCCGCCCGGTACGGCAGCCTGACAGCAAAGTTGCGGTTCTGTCTGCATTCGATCTCTCCTCTGTGGCTTAGTGCGCGGTTACAAAAGCTGTTTCCCGATGGCGCGCATTTTTGTCTCGATGGCCATGCGGTCCAGAGTCTCCAGCGGCAGGCTGAGAAACAGTTGCACGCGCGTGCGAATCTGACGCAAGGTGAGCGCGAAGACCACGCGCTTCTGTTCGACCGTGCCAACGACGGCCGCCGGATCGGGAAATCCCCAATGCGCGGTCACGGGCTGGCCGGGCCAGAGCGGGCACGCCTCGCCGGCCGCGTTGTCGCAGACCGTCACGACGAAGTCCATCTGCGGCGCGCCGGGAGAGGCGAACTCGTCCCAGCTCTTGCTGCGCAGATTCTCTACGGGATAGCCCAGCTCCTGCACCAGTTCGATGGCGAAGGGATTCACCCGGCCGGTGGGGTGGCTGCCCGCGCTGAATGCCCGGAAGCGGCCCGCGCCCATGGTGTTGAAGAGCGCTTCCGCCATGATGCTGCGCGCCGAGTTGCCGGTACAGAGTACGAGGATGTTATACAGCCGCTGCATGATCTTCTTCCTCATGGGATTGGGGTGCCCCAGGTTCCGATTCTGGGACCTGGGATTCTGCATTCTCGTCAACCGCAACAGCCGGAGGAGCAGCATCCGCCCGCCGATTTTGCCGCCCCAGGTTTCGCCGCACGAATAAAGGCGCTCATGAACTTGCCCTCGACCAGCGGCGCTACGGCGTCCACATCGACGCCTGACTTGGCCAGAAATTTCCGCGCATCCTCGATCGAGTACACGCGTGTTGGCTCGATCGAGACGCCGGCAAAGCCCGCCCGCGCCAGCTTTGATTTGTACTCCTGCTCCTCCAGCGCCCCGGCGATGCAGCCCACCCAGAGCAGCATGCTGGTGCGCACCTCATCGGGAACCTCGCCGCGCACCACGACATCGGAGACCGCAAAGCGTCCGCCCGGCTTCAATACCCGGAAGGCCTCGCGCAGCACACGGTCCTTGTCGGCCGAGAGGTTGATGACGCAGTTCGAGATCACCACGTCCACCGAGCAATCGGGCAAGGGGATCAGCTCGATCTCGCCCTTCAGAAACTCGACGTTTTCGACCTTCGCCTGGCGCTGATTTTCGCGGGCCAGGTCGAGCATATCGCCGGTCATGTCCAGCCCGTAGGCCTTGCCCGTTGGCCCCACGCGCCGGGCCGAGAGCAGCACGTCGATGCCGCCGCCGGAGCCCAGATCGAGCACCGTCTCGCCCGGCTTCAGCTCAATCAGCGCCGTGGGGTTGCCGCAGCCCAGCGAGGCCAGCACGGCCGCAGCCGGCAGCCCGCTCATTTCGGCCTCGTTGTAGAGGTTGGTGGTGACCGGGTCACAACAGCGCCGCGCCGGAGCGCCGCAGGCTACAGAGCCGTTCTCCCGCACCTGCCGCGCCGCGGCGCCGTACTTTTCCTGAACCAGAGTTTTCGTATTCGTCTGAGTCTCCACAAGCTCTCCTTACATATGCTTAAGCGAATATATCGGCGGGGTTCGTATTTGTCAATCCGTATAATCAATTCATGAATCGTGGCTCCAAATCTCCCTGTTTGGCTGTCCTCTTCGCGGCCTTGGCCGACGCCACCCGCTTGCGCCTGTTGAACCTGATGGCCGGCCGCGAGGTCTGCGTCTGCCATTTTGTCGAGATTCTCGACCAAGGCCAGCCGAAGATTTCGCGCCATCTGGCCTACCTGCGCAAGGCCGGCATCGCGACCGCGCGCCGGGAAGGGAAGTGGATGCACTACAGCATTTGCGCGCCCGCCGACCCTTCGGCCGCTTCCATTCTCGCCGCCGTGCTGGCCGCCTTTGCCAACGACCGGCAGATGAAGACAGATTTGATCAAACTGGACAGAAGCAAACCGGAACTGACTAAGCTGGACCGTGCCGGAGCCGTTCGCGCCTGCCTGCCAGTCAGGCTCAAAGGGAAGAGTTCCGTCTGTTGCGGAAAGGCTGAATCCGCATGACGCGCTGCCTGAAGGCTTGCTTGCTGCGTTGGCTGTTGCGGACAGTGGTGGTTGTGGCGGCGGTGTTTGTGGCCGTCTACGCGGGCGATTGGGCCGTCTTCAAGCTGCGCGGCTCGCCCCTCTCGACGGCCACCGTCAATCGCTACGTGACGATTCCGCTCAAGGGCAACAAGCTGGAGTTCGACTATCTTGGCTCGGTCGACGCGCCCTGCTCGGTTTCGCTCTTTCCCCAGGCCGGCCAAAGCGCCTGCTGGCAACTGCGCCGCCACCCCAACCACGGGACAACCCTCTAAATTCAAAGATTTTCCTGAAAAGTCGGATTCTTCATACTGGCGGCCGAACATCGACCAGTGACGCGGGTCACGTAAGGAAGCGGCAAAGCCATCTAGCATCATGCGTAGAGCATTTTTTATTTCACACATAGCCCATGCGGCAGCATGAAAGAAGGCTTTTTGAGAGAAAAGCCATCGGGCCGCTTGGTTTCTGTAATGCGGAAATGAAAATGCTGGAATCTTGCCAGACCATTCCGAGGAACGATGTACAGCCGCACTCAAAACGAGAACGGAAGCTACGATACCCGCTGCCTCTACTGCTTCATGACCATCGCCTCTGCCGTGGAGACAGAGAAGGAACTGGATCAGATGGAGGCCCGGCACATCTGCCCGGAGCGGGCGCTGGCGGAGTTGCTGGAACTGGGAAAAGCCATCGAATCCCGCAGCCACCGGGCTAGCCTCTCCTGACCTGGCAGTGAGCCACTCCTGACCCGGTAACCCCCGCCCGGTTGCGCCTGGGCCGCTGCCTCCGCGGTCGGTCTGCCGCCGTCTCCTATACCGTGACAGTGTGTTCTTTGAATGCCGGCGGGAAAGTCTGTGTGCCCTAGGTTCCGTTTTCGGAGCGGGGAGTTCGCCAAATTCATGCGGCCGCAATTGATTCAGCCGCAGCCTCCAGGATGGTCTTAAGGCTCCTGCCAGTGAATGGCTTCGGACTCGTTTTGCCCCAACGTCAGAGCCAATCCAGCTTGGCTCCTACGATCCGCCCTACTGCCTCTCGAAAGCGCGCAGGCAAGCCTTCGCGAATCCCCTTCCTGTTGCTCCCGCCCCCTGCGCTGCTACACTTCCGAGTCAGAGCATTCCAGCGAAACTGCTTGCAGCCACTCGGAGACCAACCGTGCCAGAGCCTCACCCCCCGGCTTTTCAACCTTTTGTTTCGCCCCACGAGAGCCGTCCCGAATTCACCCTCCGCGCCCTGCTGCTGGGCTCGTTTTTCGGCATCGTTTTTGGCGCCGTCACGGTTTACGTGGGCCTGAGAGCCGGCCTCACGGTGGCCGCTTCGATTCCCATCGCGGTGCTCTCAATCAGCATTCTGCGCGCCTTCGGCCGCGCCTCGATTCTGGAAAACAACATCGTCCAGACCACCGGCAACGCCGGCCAGTCGATCGCCGCCGGGGTCATCTTCACCCTGCCGGCGTTGATCTTCCTGGGCTTCGACCTCGAATACTCCCGCATCTTTCTGCTGGCCTTGATCGGCGGCTGGCTCGGCGTTCTGTTCATGATTCCCCTGCGCCGCCAGTTGATCGTCGAAGAGCACGGCAACCTGGCTTACCCCGAGGGCACGGCCTGCGCCGATGTGCTGATCGCCGGCGAGCGCGGCGGGTCGCTGGCCAGCCGCGTCTTCCTCGGCCTTGGGCTGGGCGCGCTCTACACCTTCTTCCAGAATGAAAATCTCTTTGGCGCCTGGCCGGGCACTCCCGAATTCCAGCCCGACTTCGGCCCCCAGCACATTCTCAAAGGCGCGTCGATCAAAGCCGACGCCACCCCCGAGTACCTCGGCGTCGGTTACATCATCGGTCTGCGCGTGGCGGGCGTCATCTTCGCTGGCGGCGTCTTCTCCTGGCTGGTCCTGATGCCGCTGATCTATTTTTTCGGCAAGGAACTCCCCCATCCCGTTTACCCCGGCACCGTTCCCATTGCGCAGATGGGCCCCAGCGACCTCTGGGCCACCTACATCCGTCCCATGGGCGCAGGAGCCGTGGCCGCCGCCGGACTGATTACCCTCATCAAGACGTTGCCCACCATCTTCGGCGCGCTCGCCTCCGGCTTCAGGAAGATGCGCCCCGGCTCGGCGGCCAGGGTCAAACCTCTCCGTACTGAAAACGACCTCCCGATGAGCGTGGTTGTGGGCGGCTCTATTGTGCTCGTAATCCTGATGTTCTGCTTCCTGGAGTTCAAGCCCGTCCCCGGAGCCTTTGTGGGCTGGGAAGCCAATCTGGCCGCCTCCTTGCTGATTGTCGTCTTCGGCTTTCTTTTCGTCACCGTCAGCTCGCGGATTGTGGGCCTGATCGGCTCCTCGGCCAACCCCATCTCGGGAATGACCATTGCGACCCTGATGGCCACCTCGGCGATCTTCCTCGTCAAAGGCTGGACCAGCCCGGCCTTCGGCGCTTTGGCCATTACGATTGGCGGCGTGGTCTGCATCGCCGCGGCTAACGCTGGGGACACCTCGCAGGATCTGAAAACCGGCTACATCGTCGGTTCCACGCCCCGGCTGCAACAGATCGCGCTGATGATCGGCGTGGTCGTCTCGACCGTTGCCATCGGCCTCACCCTCAACCTGATGAACCGGGGCTTGCAGGAGTTCCGCGCGGCTCCGCAGGCCTGGAATCTTGCCGCGCCCCACCCCGGCGTCGCCATCCAGCAGGACACCGACGGCCTCCAGGAGCAGTTTCCCGTTATCGGCCCGAACAAGGCCACAACCATCCACCACAAGAGCGAGTACATTGTACTGAATGCGCTGGGTTCGCCGGAGCTGGCCGACGGAAAGTACCTTTATTCGCCGAAGACGGGCCAGATCGAGGTGCAGTGGATCTCGGGCATCGGCAGCGAGAAGGCCGCCGCGCCGCAGGCCCGGCTGATGGCCACCGTTATCAGCGGAATTCTGAGCCGCAAACTGCCCTGGGGACTGGTTCTCTTGGGCGTTTTCCTGGTCATCGCCGTCGAGTTGCTGGGAATTCCTTCGCTCTCCTTCGCCGTGGGGGCCTATCTTTCCATTGGAACCACGCTGGCCATCTTCGTCGGTGGCGTGGTGCGCTGGCTGGTGGACGCTGCCGCTGAGAAGGCCGGCGGCGAGGCTGACGCGGAGGGCAACGTCTCGCCGGGTTCGCTTTACGCCTCGGGGCTGATCGCCGCCGGAGGCATCATCGGCCTGCTCGGCGTAGCCCTGAAGCTCTACGAGACCACCTTCGGCAAGCAAGACCCCATCGCCTTCCCGCACACCTTCCTGGACCACTCCGGCGTCTCGGTGGCGGCCTTCCTGGCGCTGGCCTTCTCGCTCTATTACTTCGCCCGCAAGCCGCTGAAGAAGTGAGGCTTCGGGGCCTGATTTCCGGGCGGGGGCCCCTGCAGGCCTCAAATCACGGAGGCGCAGAATAGGAGTCAGTGGTATCTTTTCCAATGAGGGCCGAAACAATCCTTTGGCTTCACCGAGGAGCAACCGATGAAAGAAATTGTCTTTGAAGTGGTGCAAGAGAGCGATGGAGGGTTTTGCGCCGAAGCGCTCGGCGAGAACATCTTCACGCAGGCCGATAGCTGGGAGGAACTGAGGGCGAACGCGCAGGAGGCGGTTCACGCCTACTATTTCGACTCGCCCGCTCCCACTTCGATCCGCCTGCGCCTCGTCCGCGATGAAGTGCTGGCCGTGGCATGAAGCTGCCGCGCGATCTGGGCGGGGAGGAGCTGGTGAAGCACCTCTGCAAGTATTGGGGATACCAGCGAGTCCATCAGGTGGGAAGCCACGGCCTCTTGCAAACCGAGCACCCGGCGCCCCACGGCGTCGCTGTTCCGGCGCATCCTGCCCTGCGAATCGGGACGCTGAACGCGATTCTCGCCGCCGTTGCCGCGAACAAGAGCGTGACTAAAGAAGATGTTTTCAAAGGGCTCTGATGCGTCTCCGATTTGTGTGAGTGGGTTCCGGGACGTTCGGACGGTGGAGCTTCGTGGTCTTTCAGGTCCGAGAATCCGGACCTGGGGCACCCGGCAACCGGCACCCGGCCCAGAGAAATAGGAGGAGAGAAAGTGAAACGAATTTTCTGGATTACACTTCTCATTATCGCCGTCATTATACTTATCTACAACGCGGGAAAATCAAAGTTAACACCTGCAAACGAGTCTGAGGCACAGCAGGTGCCCCCGCAGAAGATGGGTAGTGGAGGAGGTCAAGCAGATGTCAAATGGCAGACGGTTCAGAGTGATGGCGAGGAAATCTATGTCGTGACTAATGGCACTTACTCCGTCTGGCCACACGCACACACCGACATTTCTGGTTTGGGTCCTGGGGGCAAATTTCCCGACCATGGCCCTACTCCTGTAATGACCACCAACATCACCGGATATGGTTATGGGTTTAACACATTCATTGCCTCAAATCTTCCAGAAAGTGACATTGTCGGAGCCCCTCAATCAGTAAGGAAAAGGGTTAAAGGTAACTGTGAGACGAGACACTATCAAATGTTTGGTGCTTTGTTCTTTACAGGGAAGAATCTTAGCGGTTACCCAATAGAAAGCACAGGCCCTGAGAACTTTGAAAGAAAGTTGATTCCCGGTTCCCTTTTTGAAAAAGCGTTCGACATACTGTGCAAAATCGCAAGTGAGCAAAAGCCGCCAGTTTTGACGCCTGATTTGACAAGCGAGCAAATGGCGTCACGCGACGAAGCTGCATTTCGCAATCTCTCGAAGAATTGGCTGAATGTCACAGCATCGAATGGGAAAGTTTACGAAGTCGCCATGGATACGATTTCTCGCAATCCAAGCGACATTTGGCCCGCAGCCACTCTACGTGCAGCGACGGTATATGTATATGGACCTCAGGAGAAGCCTTTTAATCCAAAGAATGTGCAACGTTTCTTTTTCGACTGTCATGATCACTTCCAAACATTTCAACAAGATTGGTCCCCTGTAGCCTACGTCCCACCTCTATCTGTAGCTGCCAAGGTTGCATCTATAGTCTGCGATAACTCGGCGCAGTAAGCCGGGTGCCCCAGGTCCGGATTTTCGGACCTGGGATTTCGATATTGTATTCGTAGTTGAGAGCTATCCCTTGGCCGGGGTGGCGGCGGCTAGGCGCTCCTTGATGAGTTCATAGCCGCGGGCGAAGAGCTCTTCTAACGGCAGCTTGCCGGAGTCTACTTCGGCTAGGATCGCCTTTTGGGCCTGGTACTCGCGGTTCACGATTCCCGCCTTCGATTGAAGCATCCGCCAGGCCTTGCGCCGTTCTACGCAGAACATGACTAACTGCCGCGAGATAGCGCGGTACTCGGTTTTGCCCTTTTCCTCAAATTGGATGTAGACGCCGAAGTCGGGGATGAAGGAGCGGTGCGCCGGGTCGAGGTAGCGGCGGTAGACGACGTCCTGCTGGGTGATGCGGACCAGCATGTTGTCGAGCGGTATGAGACTCGCAGCCTCGTCGGGTTTGAACCTCTTAAAATGGTTGCGGAAACGGGCCTCGGTCGAGCACCAGTGGGCTACGGTGTAACGGGCGCTGGAGCCTGTGACCGGGTCGATGTTATCCCACCAGTCAAGATCGATGGAGGGATTGCCCTGGAGGTCGAGAGCCTCCTGATAGCTTTCGCCGCGGCGCGGATCGAAGACGAACTCGGGCGCGCCACGCGAGTCGCGCACACGCTGGGCCTGGATGAGGGCCATGTCGTCGGCCACGCCGTGCTCCGGCTGGCAGGTGGTGAAGGCTTGCAGGAACATCGTCCCGCGATACTCCAGGCCGTCGAGGATGGCGCGGTAGAGCTTGGGGGCGTTGGCGATGGAGACCTGGGCGACGAAGGGCGAACCGTGACCGGCGAGGAAGGTCTCGGCCACGGTCTTCTTCTCGGTGCTCTTGCCCTGGGTAGCCGCGCCGAAGGAGTTCATGTCGCCGCCGCCGAGCATGGGGGTCGAGTCGGAGTTCTGCCCGCCGGTGTTCGAGTAGACCTGCGTGTCGAGCATGAGGATCTTGACGTTGGGGCGGTTCTGGAGGACGACCTTGGAGACGTTCTGGTAGCCGATGTCGCCCATGCCGCCGTCACCGCCGACGGCCCAGACCTTGGGCAGCTCGACGATTTCCTGGTCGGTCATCAGCGCGTCGGTGAAGTGGCTGAGGTGGTAGTATTGCTCGGCGTCGATGACCTTCATCCCGGCCTTCACGGACGAAGAGCCCTCGGCGGGAGCTTTGATGACCGCGGCGGGAGCCGCAGAGGCCGCATCGGGGGGCGAAGACTCCTGCGTGGCCGCGCCGTCGAGGCGGGTGAGCAGCATGTCGGCCAGACGCTCGGGGATGACGGAGCGGCGGGCGTGATCGACGATGAAGCTCTCGCCCATCAGCCAGCCAACGGTGACGCCGTCCTGGAAGAGCGAGTTCATCCACGGGTAGGGGTGGGGATTGTTGGGCGGGGTGGAGCCGTAAACGGTGTTGCAGCCGGTGTGGGCGGCCATGGCCATCACGCTCATGCCGTTGGCGAGGCGGCCATCGACGGCTTGCAGATTCTTGTGGTTGAAGGCCTCGGTGAGCAGGACGGCGGCCAGGGCCTCGACCAGCTCGGCGTCGGAGATGGGCCCGTGCTGGGCCTCGTAGGCGTGGATGCGGGCGCGGGTGTCGGCCTCGTCCTCGCCGCCGAGGCCGAGAATCAGATGGGCGATGGCCTGGCGGAAGAGATCGTACTCGGCCTGGCTGCGCGCCTTGAGCACGGCCAGGCGAGCCACGCCGAGCTTCTCAAGCTGACCGGCCTTGGCCTGCAGGCGGCCGCTCTTGGCATGGAAGACGGGTCGCATGTAGGCCTCGGTGACGGCGGCGATGGAGCGGAGAATGCTCTTTTCGCCGCAGCCGGCGCAGGCTCCGTCGCCGGAGACCAGGGCGTCGTAGTTGGAGCGCACCATGAGCAGGTTGCGCAGGGTGGCCGTCTTCGAGTCGGTGGGGTGGGCGGCGTTGTAAAGGCCCAGGTACTTCTGCGAGGTGTCGGGCAGCAGGTCGAGGAAGCCGATGCCGGTCATGTGGGTGGCGTTGACCTCCTCGCTCTCGCGAACCATGCGGAGGGCCTGGTGGTCGCCGCAGGCGGTGACGCAGGCCGCGCAACCCTTGCACAGATCGGAGACAAAAATCGAGAAAATGCCGCCCGCACCGGGGTTTTTGCGCTCCGGCGAGGCGAAGATCGCGGTCACCTTCTGGTAGGCCATGGGGACCTTGTCGAGAATGGCGAAGAACTGCTCTTTCGACTTGGGGGAAAAGCCGTTGGATCCGGTTCCGGCGAGCGCGTCGGTGACCTCGCGGAGAATCGTCTGCAAAGGAGGGCCGGATTTGGTTTCGGCGAGCATGCGCTGGCGGGTCTGGCGCTCGATCTCCGGCAGAGCCTTCATCAGATGGGCGCGGTCGGCAGGGTCGGAGACGTAATGGGCGACGGCGGCGTGCAGCAGCGTGCCGAGATCCTGCGCGGTGTTGGGCAGCGCCGTGTCCGGGCAGACCGAGATGCAGTCCATGCACTGGGTGCAGTTTTCGGGGATGAAGAGCGGGGTCTGGCGGCGGGCGACGTACTTCGATGCGGTGTCGCCGGTGGCGGCGGCGACCACCCCCATGGCCGTGAGCGGCGTGGAGGGCTGGTTGTAGCCAAGCTGGGCGCGGAACTCGGCGTCGAAGCCGGCGACCGTGGCCAGCGGGGCGCGCTTTGCCTGACCGGCGGGCAGCGAGTGGGCGCGGCAGCCGGCGCAACCACCGGAGCCGTCAGAGTTGTCGGAGGGGATGGTCTCGAGAATCGGCAGGAGCGCCTGGCCGCGCAGGGTCGAATGGTCGGCCGCCGCGAGCTCGCCCGTCTTGATCTCCCGCACCTGCTCGTAGCCCTGGAGCATGACCTCCATGTTCGACTGCACGACGGCCTCGCCCAGCTTGCCGAACTTCTTGACGTACTGCCGGTGGACGACCTCGCGGTACTGCTGCTGGGTGATGCCGAACTCGTCGAGCAGGCCGCTGACGGCGAAAAATGCGCCTAAAAAGGCGTTGCCCTGCATGCGCAGTTCGAGATCGGGGCGGTCGGTGGCCTTTTGGGCGATGGAGAAGCCGGGCAGCGTGAAGATGCGAATCTTCTTGTCGATGATCTGCTTGCGCGCCCATCGCGGAAGCTGCTCCCAGGCTTTTTCCCCATTTTCATCCGATTCCCAGACGAAGCTGCCGCCCTCGGCCATGCCGTCGAGCGGGTTGCAATGAGTGAAGGCCTTGGGGTCGCAGCAGAGAACGACGGTGACGTGGCGCAGGTCGCAGTTGACGCGGATGCGCTCCTTGGCGGCCACCATGAAATAGGCCGTCGGCGCGCCCTTTTTCTCCGATCCGTACTTGGGATTGGCGCTGACGTGGATTACTTCTTTGGGGTTGCCGAGCTCGTCGGTGAGGCCGTCGCGCTCAAAGAGCAAATCGTTCAGGTCGCCGATGATGGCGCCCAGGTTCTTGCCGGTGGTGATGGCGCCCCAGCCGCCAATCGAGTGGAAGCGCACGGCCACGGCGCCCTCAGGCAAGAGCGACGGGGTCTCGTCGCCGATGACCGCGTAGGGGTGATCGACGCCGAGAACGAAGAAATTGACGCCGTCGGCGGCCGTCTTGCCGTCGGTGCGGGCGCGGTTGGCAGCGGCGAACTCGTAAGCGCCGATGATGTGCTCGGGGCGGAAGTCGCGCGAACCTAGGCCGTAGCTGCCGCCGAAGATTTTGGGAACCTCGGCGAGCGTGATCGCGGGCAGCCCCGTAACGCCTTGCACCGCCTTCGAAAATGCGGTGCGAATGTCGCGGCCCAGCGGATTGTCGCCGGCCATCGCCTCGTCGGTGCGCTCCAGAATGATGACGTTCTTTTTGCCCCGGAGCGCGGCCACGAGAGCCGCCTCGGGGAAGGGACGGAGGACGTTGACGTGGATGGAGCCGACCGAGGCCCCCCGCGTCTCGCGCAGGTAATCGACCGCGGCCTCGATGTTTTCCGCCGCCGAACCGAGCGAGACGAAGACTGTCTCGGCGTCTGCTGTTTTGTACTCGGAGATGAGGCCGTAGCGGCGGCCGGTCAGCTCGGCAAACTTTTCGTAAGCGGCTTCCAGGAACTCGAGAATCGGCTCGGTGAAGTTGTTTCTGCGCGCCACCACGCCCTGCATGTAGTGTTCCTGGTTTTCGACCGGGCCGAGCATCACCGGATTGGTCAGGTCCATCATCTTGGGGACGCGGCGGCGGGTGGGGCCGAAGAGCTTGCGCTGCGCTTCGGTGGGGCAGTCGATGATGTCGTCCGGCGCGCCGAGAAACTCGCGGATCAAGTCGGATTCGTGCTTGTAGAAGGTGCGTTCGAGGTGCGAGGTGAGGAAGCCGTCCATGATCCAGCCGGTGTCGAGCGCGCCGTAGATGTCGTCATGGCCGCAGTGCACGTTGAGAGCCTGTTTGGTGAGGGCGCGCGCGCCCACTTCGAGCACCATCGTCGAGGCCTTGCCGGGAGCGTGATAGTACTGCTCGACGCCATAGACCACGCCTTGGCCGGAGGTGAAGTTGACCACCCGCTTGCCGCAGACCGAGTGGGCGATGGCTCCGCCCTGAGCCGCGTGTTCGCCCTCGGCCTCGATGGCGATGGTGCTCTGCCCGAAGACGTTCAGGTGGCCTTCGGCGTAGGCCTGCTGGAAGAGCTCGCCGCCCTCGGTGGAAGGCGTAATCGGATAGAAGACGCCGGCGTCGGCAATGCGCGTCTCGGTAAGGTAGGAGACAAGCTGGTTTCCATTGGCGGTAACCCGAATGCCGGGAAAGCGAGCAGCAACCCTCATAAATCCCTCTCTCTACTGACTGCTGTTTTGATGCGCCACGCATCCGCACGATTCCTGCGCCGGACACAACAAAACCCCGTCCGCTGTGGACGGGGTTTTGCGTCAAACTGCATGAGACCTTGGCCTGAATTGGGCCTTGGATCAGGCTTCTGAATTTTGGTTCCGCACGCGGCCGGAAATGGACTCAGCGGCGGCCGCGCTCACCGGCCTTAGGCCTTGGCGGCCTTGGCGACCTTGCCGTCCTTGATGCAACTGGTGCAGACCCTGATCCGCTTGGCGTGGCCGTTCACCATCGCCTTGACGGCCTGAAGATTTACGCTCCAGCGCCGCCGGGTGATGTTGTGGGCGTGGGAGATATTGTTGCCGAATTGCGGGCCTTTCCCGCAGATGTCGCATACCTGTGCCATGACTTCGCTCCAGACTTTGGTGTTTCGCGCCGCCGGGACAGGCAGCCTTCGAACTCCGATGAAATTGTGCTCCGTTTCGAGCCTGTCCAACGCCGCGGCCTGCGGGGCAGATGAAGACACACGCCTCCGGCGGCTCACCGAATCTTCATTATACCTGGAAGCAGCCACTTGGCCAATGCCGGCTTGAGGCGGCCGGAGAGCCCGCAATCTGGAGAATCAGCGCAAACCTGGGGAGCGGGACGCAGTCGGCGAGCAGTCCTCTCAGTCTCGTAAGGCGGGTTTCCCAGGTCCGGGGTGGTTTCTGCTAGCATCTTGGTGGAGAATTCTCAGAATGGATGCCATTACAAGCGCGGGCCTTGGCGCTCGCTGCAATGAAGACATTGCGCTCGATCTGCTCAAGTTTGTGGCCGCCACGGCCGGCGTGGGCCGTCCCGCGGCTCCCTCGACGGGATTCAGCGGCTCGTCCGCTCCCAAGTCCGAGGAGCAGGTCAGCCAGTTGCTCGAACTCTATAGCCGCTGCCTCCAGGCCGTCGAAGGCCAGGGGCCGGAGCAGGCCAAGCCTGGCAAAGGGGCCGCACAATAGTCAGCCAGCCCATTTTGCGCCTTGCCGTCGCCGGAAACGGCGCTTTTGGCAAAAACCACCTGCGCGTCTACCGCGAACTGGAAACGGCGGGGCAGGGCATCGCCTTGGTGGCGGCCGTTGAGCCGGACCCGGCGCGCGCCTCCGAGGCCGCGAACAAATACGGAATTCCTGTTTTTGCCACCGTGGGCGAGCTGCTGGCCGCCGATCTTCACCTGGACGCGGCCACGGTCGCCGTTCCCACCGTGCATCATCACGCGGTGGCCTCACAGCTGATCGATGCGGGCCTGGACCTGCTGGTGGAAAAGCCCCTGGCCGCCACGCTGGCCGAGGCCGACGACCTGATCCGGTTATCCGAGAAAAGCCGCGCCGCAAAGGGCGGCCTCATCCTGCAACCCGGCCATCTGGAGCGCTTCAACCCCGCCGTGCTGGCCGTCGAGCCCGAGCTGCACCGCCCGATGTTCTTCGAATCCCACCGGCTCTCCATCTTCACGCCCCGCGCGCTGGATGTGGACGTGGTGCTGGACCTGATGATTCACGACCTGGACATTGTGCTCACCTTTGCCGCTTCGCCGGTGCGCGAGGTGCGCGCCGTCGGCCTGCCGATTCTCTCGCCCAAGGTGGACATCGCCAACGTCCGCGTCGAGTTCGAGTCGGGCTGCGTGGCCAACTTCACCGCCTCTAGGGTCTCCACCGAGAGGGTGCGCAAGCTGCGCTTCTTTGAGCCTCGCCAGTACGTCTCGATCGACTACGCCCGCCAGGATCTGCTGGTGATCGGCCTCAATGGCGGAATCGCCGCTGCTGGAATCCTGGCCGGAGCGTCTGCCGGAGCCGCTGCCGCCGGCCTCTCTCCCGAAATCGTTGCGGCCCTGGCCGCCGGCAAGGCCGATCCGGCTCTTCTGGCCCAGCTTGCCGCCGCTGGCAAGGCCGATCCGGCCCTTCTGGCCAAATTTACCGCCGCGTCAACCGCCGCCGGTCCCGCGCCGGGACTCTCCTTCACCAAGCCGCCGGTCACGCCCGGCGAGCCGCTGCGGCTGGAGATTCTTTCCTTCCTGGAAGCGGTGCGGACCCGCCGCGCACCGCGCGTCACCGCTCGTCAGGGCCGCCAGGCGCTGGCGCTGGCGCTGGAAATTCAGGCCACGATGGCCGCTCATGCCCAGCGCGCCGGGCTCCAGGACTTCTTCACTCCCGGAGCGTAGCGCTTTGCGCGCACTTTCCTTCCAGTAACTCCCAGGTTCCGATCAAAAATCTGGCAATGTGCTTTCACGTCAGAAAGAATCGGTCATCGCGGCCCGCAAACCACAGTAATCGGCGCACCGGCGCGTTGATTGCTGTTCCCGATGCGCCGCTACTCCGCTTCCCGCGGTACGAGCGTCAGCCGGGCCGTGAGCACCACCAGCGAGACCCACAGCGCATCGGCGCAGAGAAGATGCGCCACCTGAACCCACAATGGAGCCAGCAGCATCACGTCCAGCAGGCCCAGCAGGTAGACGGCGGCCAGCAGCAGCAGCACCAGCGCCGAGAGGCCGCGATTGTCCCAGAGCCGCGTGGCCTTGGGCGCGGTGCGCCTTGCAGCGCGCACCAGCAGCCAGACGAGGAAGATGCTGGCTACGAATGCGAAGGCCGGATGCATCCAGCGCCAGCGCACCAGCCAGCCGCCAGCCGGGGAGAAATCCTGGGCCAGCGCCAGGCCCAGCGAACTGGCCGGGAAGAGCGTGTCGCCCAGAGCGGCCAGCGAACCGGTTACGCCGACGACGATCACCACCAGGACCGTGGCCACCGCGCTCAGGGGCGCCACCAGGCGGACGCTGCCGCGCTGATAGCCCTGGCGACGGCCGAGCAGGTGCGCGGTCAGGGCCAGCGCCGCCAGCAGCAGCAGCGTGTTGGTCAGATGCAGCGCCAGGTAGGCTGGCCGCAAGGGCGACAGGCTATCGGCCGTCAGCCCCAGCTTGACCAGCAGCGCTCCCAGGGCTGCCTCGACCAGCGTGAAGGCCACCGAGGCCACGGCCGCGGCGCGCGCCAGGTGGCCGCGGGCCGTGCCCAGAAAGGTCCAGGCCAGCAGACCCACGACGGCGAAAAACGAGAGGCCGCTGGTGACGCGGTGGGTGAACTCGATGAGCGTATTCANNGGTTGCCGCATCCGGCTCCCGAGCCGGTGGCGCGCACCAGCGTGCCCCACAGAATGACGGCGATAAAGTAAGCCAGCACAACCCAGGCAAAGCGGCGCAGAGCGGGCGAGGGCAGGCGTTGAGCGCGGACGGAAACGGCTGAAGCGGACATAAGGGAAGGCTCCGGGTGGAACTGACCAGTGTAGAACAGAAGGCGGCTGGCGGGGTCTGTTTATTTGAGCCTGAAATTTCTCTGGCGTTCGTTTCGCGGAAATTGAGTTAGGAGGCCGCGGCGAATTCCGCTGTCATCACTTCGGCGGAACCGCGGGCGGGTCTGGTCAGATTGCGCCGCGAACTCAGGGAGGGAGTCTGGTTGGATTTCGTAGGCCGTGCGAGAGTTAAAGCACAACTTATTAAATTCTGAAGCCGCGAGACTATCTCAATGGCGGGCCGGAAGGAAAAATAGTCAAGCAAAACAGAGATAGAATGCAAAATGCCTGTTTTTCTTTCTGTTTGCCGGCGGTATCCACGGCAAATAGAAAGTTGAAAAGCGGCGGCTTGCTATAAGTTTTAGGGCGGCAACTTACTATAAGTCCTGAAGCGGCGGCTTGCAGGAGGCTTGTTGTGCAACGCGAACTGAGAAACCCTGTAACAGCCTGCGACTGAATGCATCCCGGGCTAAAGCCAGCTACTCCGCCGTGAAATCAATTAGACGCATTCTTGATTTCACGGCGAAGTCTGTCTTTTACCGCAGTTTGACTTCGGCCACAGGCTGTCAAGAGTCAGTACTAGCCAATGTCCGTCTTTGCGCGGAGCTTACTGCTACTTCTTGGCTGGCGGGGGAACGTATCCGCCGATCGGAAGCACTTCGCTGCCGAAGGCGCCGTTGATGATGATGGCGGCCAGCAGATACCACGCCGTGGCGGCGCAGAGCAGGCTCTCCCAGCAGAAGACCTTGAACAACAAGGGATTGCCTGTCGCCACAGCGGCAATCAGCAGAATCCACAGGATCGACAAGGTGACAAAAATCCAGACCAGCGCCTGGGCCAGGCGGAAGGTGGCGACCAGGAAGATCAGCGTGATGATGAGCCAGGCGACGGGGAAGCCGATAAGAAAGCCCTTGAAGGCGGCCGCGGGCAGCCAACCGACTGTACTGCCATACAACAATCCGCCGAAGACGATCCAGAAGGCGCCGTAGGAGCCGAAGACGGTCATGGCGAAGGTGTTGCCGGTAAACAATTCGGCAAAGCCAACGCCTATTTCAACGATACCGCCAAAGAAGACGGCCAAGGCTATGGCTGGCGCTACGCCCATCCAGCCAAAATTCGCGAAGGTTAAGACAGTGAGGCTCAGTGCAAATGAAGCTAAGCCTAACGCAGTAGGATTGGAAAATTTCGGTGGCATCACGGCTCCTTTGACCGCCTTCCGGGCGGGCAGAACGGCTTTCCAATTCATGCAACATTGCCGGCACGGCGCCAGGCGCATCTAACTTCCATCCTGCGGCGAATATCCGCCGAAAGAAACTTCGAGAAGAAAGAAACAACCTTGGTGCAGTGGTTCCGGCTTGCGCCAATTAGAGAACCGCTACAAGTAGATTGACGAACGTGGTGAACTCTACCACAGCCAGATAACGAAAGACAATTATTTTTTTATAGGCGGGAATCAGTATCCTTGTTCGGTTTTTATCCCCAGTCCGTTCAGCATCGCTTCGACGCCGCCGGCCGGTTATCCGGCCCGGGCGCGGACCCACCCTGGTCTAAGTTCTGGAGTGCGGGGGGAAGATCCAGAGGCTCTGTAAATAGTGGGCGAGGAGTAAGAATGAGAGGTTAGATCGGGCATAAAACAGATGCGAGGACCGCGCCCGCTGAACTATTGCTTCATTCGTCCCGCACTGAATGTGAAGCAGGTTTTGACGCAGCGGAGGGACCGGCTGCCGAAAGCGAATGGAGCTTCAGAGGCCGGGCGGATGCAACCGCCCGGAATAACCGGCGAAAGGCGTCCTCGCCATCGGCTTCCGGGGAGCAAAGAACTTTGATGGATGGCGGTTGGCCTGGAAAAGCGTGTGTTCCCCGTCACCTTGGGAGATAGATGTGTTCCCCGTCACCTTGGCAGATAAATGATACCGTCTTGATTCGTGAAGCCCGGCCGGTAATATTGCTGGATGGCGCGCAAAATGGGCGGAGCGAAGCGATTGTCGGGCCGGGGAGCGCCAAGTTTCCGCTCCACGCTGTCCTGCATTTGCACGGCTCCAAACTCCCGGTTACGCAACCGCGCCACTAGCGGGCTGGCGTCCAGCCTTCCCAGTTGGATGAAACGCGTGGCGTTGAAGGGATCGTACAGGTAGGGTTTGCCTGCGTAAAAGCACCGCAAAAGGCTCTCGCACAAGGCCGGGCCCGGCTGCTGGCGCAGGTAGGCCGTCTCGGCCGCGAAGCGCTGTTCGCCCTCGCGGCTCTCTTGCAGGGCCGCAGCGGTGCGCCAGTTGTTCCTGCGGACCGTGGGAAGCGCCAGACAAAGAAAAAAGAGGGCGCAGACGGCTGCCGGCGGCAGAACTTTGAACCTTCCCAGAGGCATCCTGGGAAACTCCGCCCAAAAGACTCCGGTCAGCAAGATGATCGCCAGCATGGACCCGAACATACTATTGTTGGCAACGCCAGCTCCGCCGCTGAAGAAGGTATTCACCACCAGGGCGCAGAAGAGCAAAATGGCCAGTACTCTTTGCGAGGGGTTCCTCCAGCAGAAAAGGGCCGTCCCCAGGGCCGCTGCCATCAGCGGCAGAATCGGCAGGAGCGCTATGCCGATAGTATGAAGGGCGGCCGGCACCGAGTAGTTGCGCGGGGTCAGCAGGCAGGCAACGTAGGCTGCCCCGTCGATCTGGCGCGTCAGGACGACGGATAGCGCCACCATCAACGCGCCTCCCACGGCGAAGCGCAGGGCCCTGCGGGGCGAGCTGAACAGCAGGTCCAGGAGCACCGCCAGAGGAAACTCAATCAGGTTGTGTTTGATATTGCCGCCCAGCACGAACAGCAGGGCGGTCAATTCCAGCGCCCAGCCCTTGCGGCCACCTCGCAGATAAACGTAAATGCCCGCCAGAAAAAAGACCTGGGCCAGCATTTGCGGGTCGTCAATGCCCACATAACCTGTGGCATCGGCGCAGAACAGCGCCACCAGAAACGGGCCGGAAAGCCATGCGGCGAGCTTCGAGCGGGTCGTATGCCAGACGATCAGCCCTGCCAGTACGCCGTTCAGGCAAAGACTGGCCAGCGCTAAAATCCGCGCCGTAAACAGATAATCGGAGGTGAATCTTCCGAGAGCCGCAATCAGATGAAAGGAGAGCGCCGGATAGTTGACTGAAGTCCAACCATAGGCCGAGGGGTAGAGAGGCTGATGTTCAGCCACTTTCTGGGCGTTGTATACGTTCCAGCCCTCGTTGTAGTTGATCTGCGTCAGCCGGAAGGCGCGGCTGAATGGGTACGCCGCCGTCCAAAGCAGAATCGCCGCGCAAAATGCGAGTAAAAGCGGGGAAGCCAGTTTGAGGTTGACGCGGCCGGTCTTGCGCATCATTTGTAGATGTCCTGCCAAGCGATTTTGTTCTCCGCAATTCGGTTCCCGTGTGAGGAGGGCGGCAATTTCCCTTGGCGAAAACGGGAAGGTTCCCGCAGGCCGTCCGGCTTCTAGTGCTGCGACCGCGTGAATTTGTAATTTCCCAGGTCCCAAAAACGGGACCTGGGGCACCCAAACTATCGTGGCCGGCATTCCAAACCACACGGTCACGGTACCAGGCGTCGCCTAAAAACCGAATCTGTCCGCATAGAGCCTGGCCAGCAGCCTGGCGTAATCCCAGCCCACTTTGAAGTTGGCCTTGCTGGCGCCCTGGGCGCGCAGGCCAAATGAAATGGGAATCTCTTTGACCGAGCGGATGCGCGCGCGCACCAGAATCTCCAGCAGCAGCTTGAAGCCCGAGGGCTGGAATTCAATGCCATTGATGCACTCGCGGCGAATCAGGAAGAAGCCGGTCATGGGGTCCTTGGCGCGAATGCCCGCTCGCTGAATGGGCCAGGTAGCCCAGACGGCGGCGGCGGAGAGGAACTTCCGGATCGGATTCCACTTGCCCAGCCGGCCGCCCTCGATATAGCGGCTGCCGATGGCCAGATCGCTGCCGGCCTCGATGGCGGAGAGCAGATGGGGGAGCACCTCTGGAGGGTGCTGCAGGTCGGCGTCCATCACGCCGAGAATCGCCGCATCGGTGTGCCGCCAGCCGTAAAGAATGGCTCCGGAGAGGCCGCGTTCGCCTTTGCGCACCAGCAGGCGCACGCGCGGGTCCTCGGCGGCGATGGCCGAGACAATCTCCTCGGTTCCATCGCGGCTGTCGTCATCGACGACCAGAATTTCGTAGGGAATTTCCAATGGATCGAGCACGGCGCGCAGATGGCCGAGCAGGCCGGGAAGGTTTTCGGCCTCGCGCAGGGTGGGAATGGCCAGCGCCAGTTTCTCTTTGGCGCGCTCCTGGGGCACGGCCTGCGGTGCAGAGCGCTTGGCGGAGCCCTCCTCGGGAGTGTAGAATGGACGAATCATAAGCTGGAAGCACGCTGAGCCTGAGTATACGGGGTTTATCCGGTTTGAGGCGCAAATTTCCGGTCAACATTCCGCCGATGTTGCTCCGTTTGGCCTCATCTCCGTTCTCTAACTTTCGTATAATTATAATCTAGGGACATTGATTTCACCCCGTAATCCTGCCAGTTAAGGTGTTCGGGGAATCTGCGAGCGAGTACCCATTTTGACAAATATCTTCCGGCTGGCCAATCAATCTCCTCTTCGCGCCGCGAATATTGAGCCCGAATCTTCGCTTGCCACGCAGAGCGAACCACCCACGCGAAGCCTGCCGGATGAAAATACCCCTCAGCAACAACGCTGGCGCGATCCAGTCAATCGCACCAGCCGGATTCTGGTTCCGATGCTGATCGCGCTCTTCCTGGCCCAATGCACGTGGTTCATCCGCACCCAGTCATTCACCAACGACGAGCCGGAGCACATCATTGCGGGAGTGGAGGCGTGGCACTTCGGCGAGTTCAAGCACTGGCACGACCAGCCGCCGCTGGGACGCCTGCTCTTCACACTTCCGCTCCTGAATAAGGGCGTAAGCTACCGGATCACCGAGGATCAGGTCCGTCCCATCGCGCCGGCGCCGGAGGTGTGGCTCTACCGCGCGCGTCCGGTCAATGTTTTGCTGGGCGTGGTGCTGTTGTTGCTGCTGTGGGGGACGGCGCAGCGGCTGTTTTCCGAGCAGGCGGCTCTATTTGTTCTGGCGCTTGGGGCTCTTTCGCCGGACCTGATTGCGCATTTCTCCCTGGCGACCATTGACGGCGTGGGCTGCCTGTTCATCTTCGCCTGCGCGGTGCAATCGTTGCGCTACCGCCGCAACCCTTCGCGCACCCAGGCCGCGATTCTGGGGGTCTTGCTGGGCGGTATGCTGCTGGCCAAGTTCAACAGCCCGCCGCTGTTTGCCCTGGCGCTGGGGATGGTTTTCTTCCTTCGCCGCGGAGAAGCCGGAGCGCGCCTGCGCGGATTCCGCTGGGGACGCACGGCGATGGCCGCTCTCATCGCCTGCCTGACGGTTTGGTCGGGGTATTTCTTTCACGTCTCCAAAGTGGTCTTCGCCGATCAAATGGTGACCATCCATTTCTCCGGCTACACCAAACTTCTGCAATACGAGATGCCGACTCTACAGACTCCCGTCACCATCTTTCTGCCCGCTTGCGAGTGGCTGACCGGATTGGGACAGGTGGTCGTCCACAATATCGAGGGGCACCGGAGCTTTCTGCTGGGACAATATTCGGCCACCGGCTTCAGAAGCTACTTTCTACTGGCGATGCTGTTGAAGTGGCCGCTGATCGTTCTGCTGCTAGGAGTCTCCGGCGCCGTCCTCGTGCTGTGGCGGCGGTTTCCGGCCCGGCGCGACCTGCTGCTGCTTGCCATCTTCCCTGCTGTCTATTTTGCCTTTGCGGTCACGGCGCACATCGACATCGGCATTCGACATATGCTGCCGGTTTATCCCTTTCTGCTGCTTTCCACGGGAGCCTTTGCGGAGTGGGCGCGCGGCTGGCGCTGGAATGCGCGCTGGACCCAACTTCTCTTGGGAGTTCTATTGCTGGCGCAGGCTGCCGACATTGCCCGCTATGCACCCGACTATCTCTCCTATTTCACGGTGCTCGTAAAACCGACGGACACCTGGAAGCTGTTGAGCGACAGCAATACCGATTGGGGCCAGGGGATGGTGGCGCTGCGTCAATTTCAGGCCGAGCATCCCAATGAGCCCATTCACCTGGCCTACGCGGGAGAAGTCGATCCCGCATTCTATGGCATACGCTACACCCGGCTGCACGAAGAGGACCACCCCTCCGGGCTGGTCATCGTCAGCGCCACGCATCTTTCCGGTCAACTGCTGAAGAACCACTACGCCTATCGCTGGCTCTTGCAGTACCCCATAAAAACGGTTTTGAATCACACGCTCTACGTCTTCGAGGTGCCGCAGGCCAACGCGGCGCTGAGTCCCGGTAAGCCTGTACAAGCTGATAGCGGCGCGGGGGCTCGAACGGCATATTCGCCATAACCAGTAAGTTAGCCCTACCAGAAAGAAGTTCTCCTGACCGAAATCTCACGAGCTTTTGCATGCTGCAAGCGTTGCTGGCAAGAACGACGATCAACGAGGTCCTCACTTGAGACATAAGCGTTTTTTATCCGCATTGTTGCCCATTCTGCTGTTTTCAGCGATTGGATTTCTGGTGATGGGCTATCATCCAGGAGCCGAAGATGACGGGATTTATCTGACCGCGGTCAAAGCGGATTTGAACCCAGCTCTCTTTCCCCACGATGCGGCTTTTTTCCAATTGCAGATGAACACCAGCGTCTTCGACACGTGGATGGCGCGTTTTGTGCAGTTCACCGGCATTCCCGTGGCCTGGTCGGAGCTGCTTTGGCAGGCGCTATCGATCATCCTGATTCTCTGGGCCTGCTGGAGCATTGTCTGTCAGCTCTTTGAGGAAGCCACGGCGCGATGGGCGGGACTGGCCATGGTGGCGGCCATGTTCACACTACCGGTGGCCGGCACGGCGCTGTTCATTGTGGACCAATACCTGCATCCGCGCGCTCTGGCAACGGCGCTGGTCCTGCTTGGCGCCTCCCGGATCATGGCCGGGAAGCGCTGGCAGGCGATACCGCTGGCTATTATTGGATTCGTGCTGCACCCGCTAATGGGGATCCTGGGCATCTCTTTCTGCTGCGCACTGACGCTGACGACCTATGAACCTCTGTATGTGCAACTTCGCGCTTTGCGCACGCGCCTGGTTCCGCGTGAAGTCGAAGCTACTCCGGTACTGGCGCTCATTCCCTTCGGATGGGTATTTGGTCCCGTTTCACCGACCTGGCTGGAGGCATTGAACAGCCGGCACTCGTTCCGCGTCTACCAGTGGGAGTGGTACGAGTGGCTAGGAGCGATTGCGCCCCTGATGCTGTTCTGGATCGTCACCAGCGTCGCGCGGAAACGCGGCGAAACCAAGCTGGCCAACTTCGCGATGGCGATCTTCGTCTATGGAGCATTCCAACTGGCGGTGGCGATGATCATTCTGGCCCCGATGTCGCCGATCGGTCTCAGCACCTTGGAGCCGATGCGCTTCCTGCATCTGATCTATGTTTTCATGGCCTTGGTGGGCGGTGCGTACCTGGGAAGATACGTTTTGAAGGCGCGGCCCTGGCGCTGGGCGCTCTTCCTGCTGCTGGCCAATGGCGGAATGCTTCTGGCGCAGCGGCAGCTCTTCCCGGGAAGCAAGCACCTTGAGCTTCCCTCCATGCAAACCGCCAACCCCTGGCTGCAAACCTTCGATTGGATCCAGCACAACACTCCGAAAGACGCTTATTTTGCACTCGATCCGAGGTACATGGAAGCCCCCGGCGAGGACTTCCACAGTTTTCGCGCCTTGGCCGAGCGAAGCCAGTTGGCCGATGCAGTCAAGGACACCTCGGTGGTGACCAAGGTTCCCGAGCTGGGTCCGGCCTGGAAACAACAGGTGGAGGCCCAGGAAGGTTGGACCCACTTTCAGATTGCGGACTTCGAGCGGCTGAAGACGGAATTTGGCGTGAACTGGGTGGTGGTCTCGTATCCTCAGCCGGTGGGACTGGCCTGCGATTGGCACAACGGCAGTCTAGCTGTCTGCCGGATACCGTAAAAGCAGGGATCAGGGATCAGGGGTCAGGGATCAGTCTATCTCCGGCGTTGCCAGACTCCGCGGGATGTGCCGTCCGGCTAAGGATCCGGCGGTATAATTGATCTCCTCCTTCATGTTAGCTTTGAATGTTGGCGGTTTGCGGTCAGCGGTTGGCAGCCAGGATGCAGAGCCCTGATCCCTGCCCCCTGATCC
The DNA here is from genome assembly GCA_003161045.1 of Acidobacteriaceae bacterium. GTDB lineage: Bacteria > Acidobacteriota > Terriglobia > Terriglobales > Acidobacteriaceae > Telmatobacter. The sequence continues at coordinate 8,817 of PMPH01000121.1, read as the reverse complement.
CTATTCCGGCACGGAGACCGGGTTATGCTGAACCTTTCCCAGCGATTGATTCTCGGCTGTGCATTGGCTGTTTGCCTGATGGCGTGGCTGGTGGTGGCGGCTCACAACGGTCTGGCGGCAGCGGGGCAGCTCAGGTTCGCATGGGTGCTGGTGGCGGCCGTGGTGGTGGTCGAGGCGGGAACCGTTTACTTTGTGCTGCGCCCCATCCGCCTGTTGGCGCGCGACGCCCGCAGAATCGCCCAGGGAAACCTGGAACACCGCGTGGAGTGGAGCAGCCGCGACGGTTTTGGCGCCATCGCCGGCGAGTTGAACCGGATCGCGGTGCGCTTGCGCGAGCTGCGCGATTCGGAGGCCGGCCGGCGGCAGATGGAGTTTCAACTCTCCGACGCCGTGCTGCAATCCATCTTCGAGCCCATCCTCGTAACCGACGGCAAGGGTCAACTGCTCAAGGTGAACCAGGCGGCGGTCGAGCTGCTGGGCGAAGCCGCCACCGACCGCATGGCGCTGGTAAATACCCCCGGTGGCGACAAGATTCTGAGCGCCATCCGCGATGCCGTTTCGATGCAGAAGGCCGTGGCCGCCGAGGACGATGCGGCCCTGCTGCCGATGCGCATTGGCAAGCGGGAGCGCAGCTACCGGCTGCGCACTACGCCCATGCGCGACGCCGAGGGGCGGCTGCTGGGCACGGTGACCACGCTGGAAGATGTGACCACACTGCAGGACACCGATCGCTTCAAGACGCAGTTCATCAGCGTGGCCAGCCGCAAGCTGCGCGACCCTTTGCTGCAGTTGCGCCGCGGCCTTTACGCTCTTAGCCAGGGCTTTGGCGGAGAGTTGCGTCCCTTGCAGGCGGAACTGGTGGCCGCGGCCAGCCACGAGTCGGAGAAGCTGGACGATCTGATGGGCGACCTGATCGAGGTGGCCGAACTGGATGCCGGCCGCCGCGAGTTCACGCTGGAGCGGCTGCGCCCGATGCAGGCCCTGAACGAGGTCCGCGACCGCTTCTGCGAGGAGGCTGCCGAGAAGCACATCCGGGTTGACGTCAAGGCTTACGCCGACATGGCGTTCGTGCAGGCTGACCGGCGCGCACTGCGCTCCATTCTGGACAACCTGATGACCAATGCGCTGCGCTATACGCCGCCGGAGGGCGAGATTCTATTAGCCGCCGAAGAGATCAAGAGCTTTGTGCAGTTTACGGTGCGCGATACCGGCCGCGGCATCGAGGCGGAGCGGCTGGGCACGATCTTCGACCGCTTCAGCGCATTCTCCGAGAAGGGCTCTGGCCTCGGCCTGGCGCTGGTTCGCCGGCTGGTCGAGTCGCTGGGCGGGCAGATCGCCGTGGAAAGCCGCCTGGGCCATGGAACTACCTTCCGTTTCACGCTGCCGGTGGCGCCCCTCAATGAAGTCCGCCACCCCGTCGAGGTCGGCTGATGGCAGAGATCAAACTGGAACGCCAACAGGAACCCGCCAGGCTCCGCGTCTACATCGGGGCGGCGCCGGGGGTGGGCAAGACCTACCACATGCTCAACGACGCCTACCTGATGAAGCACCAGCAGGGCGTGGATGTGGTGATCGGCTTGGTGGAGCCTCATGGCCGCAAGGAAACAGAGGAGCAGATTCGCGATCTGGAGGTGGTTCCGCAGCGCGTGATTCCCTACCGCGGGGTCCATCTGAAAGAGATGGACGTGGACGCCATCCTGGCCCGCCATCCGCATACGGTCATCGTGGACGAACTGGCCCATACCAATGTTCCCGGCAGCAAGAACCGCAAGCGCTACGAGGACGTGCTGGAGTTGCTGGACGCGGGCATCAACGTGATGGCCGCGGTCAATATTCAGCACCTGGAAACCCTCAACGACGCCGTCAACCGCTCGGCCAACACTGTTATTCGCGAAACCGTCCCAGATAACTTCCTCAAGCGCGCCAACGAAGTGGTGAATGTGGACGTGACCGTCGACGAGTTGCGCTCCCGCCTGCGCCAGGGGAAGATTTACGCGGCCGAAAAGGTCGAGCAGTCGCTGGCCAACTTCTTCCGCAAGGGCAACCTGAACATGCTGCGCGAGCTGTCGCTGCGCACCACCGCTGAGCAGGTGGGCAACCAGGCCTCCGAGTACCGCCGCGTCCAGGGCCTGGAACAGGCGCCGATTCCAGAGAAGGTGATGGTCTGCCTGAGCACCCGTCCCGGCATTGAGCGCCTCTTGCGCGTGGGCGCCCGCATCGCCGGCCGGCTGGCCACCAACTGGTACGCCGTCTACGTCCGCCGTCCCGACGAGGACAAGGGCCACGGCGACCCCGCGGCCTTCCACCGCCTTGAGGAGTATCAGCGCATGGCCCGCGATCTGGGCGCGCAGGTGGTCACGCTCTCGGATCGCAACGTGGCCGACGCCCTGATCCGCTTTGCCCAGCAGGAGAGTATCTCCCACGTGGTCTTCGGCCAGTCGGCCCGTTCGCGGTGGGAGATTTTTTTGCACGGCTCGGTCATCAACCGCTTCCTCGCCGAGATTCGCGACGTCACCGTGCAGGTGGTGCCCGTGCACCTGCAAAAGCCGGTGCGCCGGGCTTGACGGCCTAAAGCATTTCTCCTGTTGCTGTAGAGCGGGGCTTGCGCATCCCACCCTAGCCGCAAAAACAAGAACGCGGCGAGGGTGGGGCACCCAGACCTGACACCATCAATGAAAATGCTCTAGTAGAAGGTGGGCCAACTGCCCTGCAACAGGGTGGGTTTTTCCGGAAGATAAATCCCCCCCCTGGAGTTGGCTGCTCCGCGATAATCCCGAAAACGCTCTACCGCAGCCTTCGGCGAATCAGGTCGAGGGCCTGCTGGGTAGCCAATAGACGGATGCGATCGCGGTCGCCAGGGAAGACGCGTTCGATGGACTCGGTCTTCTGGGCGTCGGAGATGGCGATGTGGACCAAGCCAATGGGTTTGGCCTCGCTGCCGCCGGCGGGGCCGGCGATGCCGGTTACCCCGAGTCCGAAGGTGGCCCCGGCGCGGCGGCGAATGCCCGCGGCCAGAGCCTCGGCCACCTCCCGGGAGACGGCGCCGTGCCGGGCGATCAGTTCCGGTGGAACGCCTGCGAGGGTGGTCTTCATTTCATTCGAATAAACGACGGCGCCGCCCAGAAAAGAGCGCGAACTGCCGGGAACCTGGGTGATGCGCTGGGCGATCATGCCGCCGGTGCAGCTTTCGGCCACGGCGAGGGTGGCACCGCGAAGGCCGAGATAGTAGAGGACGATCTGCTCCAGAGACTCGGAGGATTCGCCGCCTGAGGAGTAGAGCCAGTCTTCAAGGATTTCTTCCAGGCGGCCGGCCAGCTCATCGACGCGCTGCTGGGCGGCTTCAAGGTTCGGCTTCGCGCAGAGCAGAGTGAGTTGGATTTCGCCGGGTTTGGCCAGGATGGTGGTTTCCACGTCGGTATAGGTAGTGTAGGTGGGGGCGAGGAGCGAATCGGCCTCGGCTTCCAGGATCATGGCCGCATGGAGGGTGCGCTTGGCGATGTGGCGGACGGGCACGGCGGCGCGCAGGCGGGGCAGGCACTCGGCGTCGAAGAGCGGGCGGCACTCGCTGGGCGGACCGGGGACCAGAAAGACCAGCTTGCGGTGGTCGGCGAAGGTGGTGTCGAGCCACTGGCCGGGCGCGCTGCCGTTCAAATTCGGCAGGATGGTGGCGCTCTCGATGACGTCGGCCTGTTTGACGAAGTTGGAGGGCATGGCCCGGTGCCAGGCTACGGCGCGGGCTTTGAGGGTGGCCAGCAGGTCGGCATCGCGGCTGAGGGTCAGCGAGAGGGCCTCGGCCACGGCCTCGCGGGTCATATCGTCCTCGGTGGGGCCAAGACCGCCCATGATGGCCACAATGTCGGTGCGGCCGAGGGCGAAGCGGATGGCGTCGACGAGGTCTTTCCGGCGGTCGCCGACGATGGTCTTGAAGGCCACGGCGACGCCGATCCCGTTGAGCTTTTCGGTGAGATAGAGCGAGTTGGTGTCCTGGCGAAAGGGGGTGAGCATTTCAGAGCCAACGGCGATGATCTCGGCTTTCATAAGGGCAGCTCCTGGCTTTCAGCTCCTAGCTTTTAGCTTCTAGCTTCCAGCTCGATTGTGCATCTTCAGGCAGCCTTGCCTCTGGTCTGGGTGTGGCAGTATGCGCCGGATTCACCATGGAACAAGCCAGAGCTAGAAGCTACAGGCTAGAAGCTCCTCGGGAGGCTAGCAGCTAAAACAGATTCAGTCCTTCGACTCCCAGGTCCACATCATAAACGGCATCGCCGGTGGCGAGAATGGTGGTTCCGAGCGGGGAAAAGGCGAGGCCGACGAGACTGGTGCCAGCCACCACCAGGGTTGCCTCGCCTTGCGGGGTGACGCGCACCAGTCCGCGGCGTCCCTGGAGGCAGGCGGCCAGGAAGATGTTGCCCTCCCGGTCCAGCGCCAGGCCCTGCGGACGGCCCAGGCCGCGGTACCAGACGCGGGCGTCGCCGTGGGTGTCGATGGCCCAGATGGCGTCGTTCGAGGAGAGCGTGGGGCCGGTGACGTAAAGCGTTCCCTCGGCGTCCACGGCCAGGTGATAGGCCGCGGCACTGGGCTCCAGCGTGGCGTAGACGAAGATCTGGCGCTCGGGGTTGATCTTGAAGATCGTGCCGCTGCGGTCGCCGACGAAGAGGTTGCCCTCGGCATCGAAGGCGAGACCCGTGGCCACGCCCATGCCCTCGGCGTAGACTGTGGACTCGCCGGAGGCATCGACGCGGTAGACGTTGCCCTCGGCGCGCGAGGTGACGAAGAGGTCGCCACCGGGATTGAAGGCCAGGCCGGTGGCGTTGAGAATGTCGGTGACCAGGGGGGTACCGCGACCGTCGGGGCTGACGCGCACCACGGAAACCGGGGTCTGCTTGCCCCTGGGGCCGGAGATGGTGGCGTAGATCATGCCCGAGCGGCTGACGGCCGGGTTGGTGACCGAGTGCAGTGCGTCGGAGAGCCGGTGGGCTACGCGCAAGGGAACGGCATTGCTGTCGCCGGCGGAATTGCGGACCTCGACGAGGCCGGTCATGGCCTCATCGGGGACGCGGAAGACGAGCCGTGATGGGCGGCTCATCAGCACCTGGGCTGGCAGGCCATCCACCAGCACGGAGGGCAGCACAGAGGGCAGCACGGAGAGCAGGGCGGAGGGTTGCACGGAGAGCAGGGCGGAGGGCAGGGCGGAGGGCAGGGCAGAATTGACCGGCCCCAGATTCACCCCGCTCAGCTCGACCTCGCCTCCGGGAAGCGCGGCGGCGGGATCCAGGTCGTCGATGCTCGGCTGGAGAGGAGGTTCAGCGGCGGATTGTGTGTTGGCGCGTGGCATGGATCGACCTAAATCCAACGATATAACAGTGATGCTACACCCAAAGCATACAATCCGGCAGCCACATCGTCGAAGACGATGCCCCAGCCCTCGGGGAGGCGTTCGAGCTGACGGACCGGAAAGGGCTTGGTGATGTCGAAGAGGCGAAAGAGGATAAGGGCAATCAGCGCATGATGCCAGTCGGCCCGGCAGCCGATCAGGGCAATCCACTGGCCGGCTGCCTCGTCGACGACCACAAAGCTGGGGTCGTCGAGGCCGCTTTCGCGGGCGACGATGGTGGAGGCGGGAATGCCGAAGATGAGCGTCAGGGCAATGCCGGCCAAGAGCACAAGAAACAGCGTCAGCGGCGCGGGATGCAGCCCCCAGGCCACCGCGGCCCACAGCAGCAGGGCGGCCACCGAGCCCCAGGTTCCGGGGCCGGGTTTTCCCAGTCCCGCGCCGAAAAAGGTTGCCACCGTCCAGGCCCAAAGGGTTTTTGGGGCGGAGGCGGTGGGAGCCGCGGGAGCTGGTGCGGGGCCTGTTGCGGAAGCTGGTCCGGGTGCCGGTGCGGCCGCTGGGATGGGGGCTGAGCCGGCGGTGTGGGGCGTGGGGCTAGTGGTCATCAGAGTCTCCATTGCCGCCGCGGCTTTGGCCGCCACTCAAGCCGCCGAGGTCGTCGAGGACTTCAGGGTCGAGGATGGGCGAGCTGATCTTGTAGACGCCCATCGCCCACTTGCCCAGGTCGATCTTGCGGCAGCGGTCCGAGCAGAAAGGAAAATCCTCGTCCGTGGGCCGGACCAGCATTCCGCAGGTGGGGCAGCGAAGCAGTTTTACGGATTTTTTCTTGGTTGCCATATAGTTGTTGCTGCGAGGGAGCAGCTGCAATGATTATAGGAGAAATCAAGATGGACTCATTGTTTCCAGTGATGGATAAGCTGGTTTAGCTGATGCAACCAGGACTGCCAATCTGCCGATACAACTTTATCCTCGAAATTGCCGACGGTTTTTGAAGCGGTTTTGGCTACGATCCTTTTGAAAAACTCTAAGCCATTGGACACAACGCGATTGTCTGGGGTTTTCTTGTCCAACTCCGCTTTTGTTGATCGGCGTTCCTGCTCAAGTTCTGCTTGCTCCTCTGTCGAGAGCCCGAGGTCTGCACAGTGGTCCATGATTTTTTCGAGAAGGGCTAGAAGTACAGAGCTGTCGCTGACGGTTTGGTGGAAATTCACTTTGGAGTGATCGTTTGATATGACAACCCCGGTGACGGGCGCATTGAAGACATTCTTCGGGTAGCCCGCGGTCAGCATTCTGCTCAATAGTTTCTCGGAAACAAAGTCTTCCAAGTACTCTTTTTGAATCTGCAATCGCAATATCTCGTTATCACGCAAGGCTAGTTGCGCTAGGTAGACTTGCATGGCATCGACTTTGATTTTCTCGGTTGTTTCGGGGTCGGCGTAACCGACACTGATAGAAATCTTAGCGCCGCCGCCTATTTCTTCAATAGATTTGAGGCGGATATTCGCGCTCGGATGCAGCGATGTTACATGATGGAGCATGGCCGGGAGCGTGTTCAACTCAAAGGTGGAAACACCGCCTTTGTAAATAAATTCAATGTAAGTTTGATCGGAGTGAAGTTTTTCAAACTCGCCCGGTGCGTAAGCTGTTGATTCTTTGGCTTCCTCATCCCAGAACGCGCGCTCGCAGACTATGCTTCTAATTGACCAACCCGCCCGCTGCGTTTCCCATAACTTCACATCTCTAGCTGTTGTATCGTTCAGATTGGCGCCTTGTAGGGAAGCTGAACGGAGGTCCGCCTCACTCAGGATCGCCCCGCTCAGGGTCGCTTTGGTCAGGTCAGCGCCGCTCAGGTCTGTCTTGCTCAGGTCCGCTCCGCGTAGCTCTGCCTCGCGGAGTTCTGCCTCGCTCAGGTTCGCCCCGCTCAGGTTCGCCCCGCTCAGGTTTGTTCCGCTGAGGTACGCCCCCCTCAGGTTTGCCCCACTCAGGTTCGCCCCGCTTAGGTCTCTTCCGCGCAGATCCGCCGAGCAAAGATCCGCTCCTGTTTTCTTTTCTCCGCTAGGCCAATCGCGTTCAAGTCGTGATCTCCAACCGTTCCATGCGTCGACACCTCTCAGAAGAATTGCGACTTGCATCGAATCGGCCATGAGGAGAGGATAGCAAAAATAGGTCTGTTGGATTCAAGCAAAGCAAGTGCTGACCTCGATCAGAGTAACGACCGAGAGGGCTTCTTCCTCGCCGGCGGCTTCGAGAGCGATCTCCGCCAGAGCCTGTCGCGCATTCTTGCCTTTACGCTCTTTCGCGATGACGACGCTGGAATCCAGGATCAGTCCCATGCGATCAGGCCCATGGGTTTTCCAGCGGCTCGGAATGGCTCTCAATCACCGCTTCAAGGTCAGGGGCGAAGCCGCCATCCAGCGTGACCGTGGAACCATGTTCCCTGGCCATGCGAAGAGACTCCGAGAGCCGCCGCAATGGGCGCTCATCCGCCGCGCGCAACACAATGGCAGGCGAGAGGTCTCCCTCGATGAAAACTTCGTCTCCCGCGCGGACGCTCGCCATCAGGGCGGCGAAGTTGCGAACCGCCTCGGCTTCCGGGATGTGAATGGTCGCCATACTCTCTGATGATAGCGCGATTTCGGCCTACAGCGGACCGCTGACGATGCGGGCCACAACGTCGTACTCGTGGGCCTCGGTGATTTCGGCGTTGTAAAACTGGCCGGGTTCGAGGCTGGCCAGCTCGCCGAAGTCGTTGATGTAGACCTTGCCGTCGATCTCCGGGGCGTGGAACTGGGTGCGGCCCTCCCACAGGAGCGGCGTCTCCTCGCTTTCGCCCTCGGCCAGGAGGAGCAGTTCGCGGCCCACCCACTGCTGCTTGGCGCGCTTCGAGATGGATTGCTGGAGCTTCATCAGCTTGCGCCGGCGGGCTTCGATGGTGCGCTTGGGCAGTTTTCCATCCAGCAGGAATGCGCCGGAGCCTTCTTCGTCGGAGTAGGAAAAGACGCCCAGCCAATCGAATTTGGCCTCCTTGACGAACTCCTCTAAAATCTCGAAGTCGCGTGGCGATTCGCCGGGAAAGCCGGTGATGAAAGCGGTGCGCAGGGCGACGCCGGGGATAATGGCGCGCGCCTTTTCCAGAGTTTTGAGGAAAATCCCGGCGCTGCCGCCGCGCTTCATGCGCTTCAAGACCGATGGGGCCGCGTGCTGCAAGGGCAGGTCAAGGTAATTGCAGATGTTGTCGTGGCGGGCGATGGTCTCCAGAAGTTTGCCGGTGACGCGGTTGGGGTAGGCATAGAGAAAGCGCAGCCAGCGGAGGCCGTCGATGCGGGCCACGGCGTCGAGCAGTTGCGCGAGGCCGTCCCGCAGGCCGAGGTCTTCGCCGTAGCAGGTGGTGTCCTGGCCAATGAGGGTGATCTCGCGGACGCCCTGGGCGACTAGCTGCTGCGCCTCGGCGACCACCGACTCCAATCGGCGGGAACGGAATTTGCCGC
>PMPH01000006.1 GCA_003161045.1 Acidobacteriaceae bacterium | reverse complement strand
CAGCCGGGTGCAGATGGCGCTGTCAGAGGCTAGGGCGAAGGCGTCGCGGGAGTTTGAGTTAGCCCTCCAGACCGCGCAGCATTCGCTCGAAGAGATTCGTCTCTTTGTCGCCGAACATAGCGAGCTGCGCCATCCGCTCTATCCGATTCCGCGCTCTCCCGGTGTGGTTTCCACCGCCGCCAACTTTCTTTTGCACGCGGACCGACTTATGTCCGCGCGCTTCACCGAGAATGCCGGCCTCCATCCGCGGCGCCATCGCGGAGTTAACCCGGCCGCTCTCGGTCAAATTCATTCCACACAGGAGATTGAATCATGAGCGATCTGCCCCGGTCATCGGCCGCCACAATTTCGACTTACAAGCTGGATAGCGCGGTAAACGAAGAGCTCAAGCAGGGAAAGCGCTCCGCGGTTCCACCGCCGCCGGGCGGCGTACCGGGCGTGCTGCCAGAGCCGGTTTTTCCGCAGAAGCCAGAGCTGTTTGCGGCTTCGGATGAAGCATTTCTGCCCAAGAATGGAAAGCGGCACTGGACCGCTCCGCAGATTTATGACGCCATGCGGGGCTGGGCATTTCCCTTTTTCGGCTCGCGCCTGCTGCCGGGAGAGTTTCATCCCATCATCGCCTACTTATTCAACGAGTGGAAGTGCAATCTGGACTGCAACTATTGCTGGGCCTATGACAATAACGTCAGCGGCATGAACGAAGACATAGCCAAGCGCTCGATTGACTGGCTGCATTCGACCACCTGCCGCGTCCTGGCCCTGATGGGAGGAGAGGTTCTGCTCCGTCCTCACTTCGCGCATAAGATCATCTATTATGCCGCCAAACAAGGCTTCTGGGTGTATCTGCCCACCAATGGCCGGCTGATGACGCCGGACACGATTGATCGCGTGGCCGACGCCGGAGTCAAGTCCATCAATCTGGCCGTCGATGCATGGGACATCAAGCCAGGGCTTCCCAAGGCGATGGTTCCGATCCGGCAATACTTCGAATATCTGGTGCGCAAGCAGTATAAGTACGGTTACTCGGTCTTTCTGAATATCAATATCTGCCGCAATAACCTCGAAGATGTGCGCATGCTGACGGAGTTGGCGCACGACAACGGCATCGCCACCGACTACCACATCTGCGAAACTCCGCTGATGGAGCATGATGACTTCAAGCACATGGAGGATAACCCGGTCTTTATCCGGCCGCAGGATCACGCGGCCATTGGAGAGCTGATTGACTGGCTGATTGACAAGCAGAACTCCGGCTGGCGCATGGTGAACTCGGTTCAGCGGCTGGCCGAGATGAAGAAGTTCATCAATCACGAACTGGACCACTGGGGCTGCCGCGCGGGGCTCAACAGCCTTATTATTCGCACCGATGGGACGCTGGCTCCCTGCTTCCCGATGTATTCAGCTAACCACGATTGGGGAACCATCGAAGCACCGAAGATGGAACCCTCCCATTTGCAAGGGATGAAGAAGGAATGCGAGGCTAACTGCTTCTCTACTCTGAATCACATTCTCGCCTTTTGTTATAACGATACGCGCGTTATTCGCTGGTTGTTCAAGGAAGCATTGCATGGCTTCCAGGGCGTGCACGGCAACATGGAGTAGGTGTTGAGCAAACAAACCTCTAACCCGCAAGTTCCGGGGCAAAGTGTATCTTTTTCGCGGCGCGCTCCGGCTCCGGCCTCGGGAGGTTTCCTGGCCGGAATTGACGTCGGTTCGACGACCGTCAAGACGGTTGTGCGTTCCGCGGAGACCGGAGAAACTCTCCTGCTCGATTACTGCCGCCATGAAAGCCTGCAGGCGGAAACCGTACTGCGCGCGCTGCAACAAGCCAAGAGCATACTTGGGATTGCCGACGGCAATCTGCGCTTGTTTATGACCGGAAGCGGCGGGCAGCAACTGGCGGAACTGCTGGGCGCCCGCTTTGTGCAGGAAGTGGCCGCGGTAACTCTGGCGGTGGAAAACTCCTACCCGGAGGTGCGCTCGGTGATCGAACTTGGCGGGCAGGACGCCAAGATGATCTTCTTTCAAGAGGGGGACGTTCACGGGCGGCGCAAGAAGATTGCCACGATGAACGATAAGTGCGCCGGTGGAACCGGCGTGGTGATTGAAAAGATCGCGGCTAAATTGCACATTCCACCCACTGATCTTGTCACTCAGGATTACAGGGACGCGCAGATTTACCCCGTTGCCGGTAAGTGCGGAGTCTTCGCGGAGACCGATATTACCGGGCTGCAGAAACAGGGCGTGCCGCCCGCTCACCTGATGGCTTCGATGTTCCACGCCATTGTTCTGCAAAATCTCAGCGTTCTCGCCCGAGGTTACACGCTGCAACCCACGGTGTTCCTGCTCGGCGGGCCCAATGCCTATTTTCCCGGCCTGAAGGCCGCCTGGCGCAAGGGTTTGCTGGACTTATGGAAGCGAAAGAACATCGCCCTGCCCGAGGGAGTTACGCCGGAGACGCTGATTACCGTGCCGCCCATGGCGGAGTACTTTGCCGCCATCGGAGCGATCGAGTTTGGGGCAGCGGAGACGGCAAACGCGGCGCCGTATCATGGAACGCGCGCGCTGGAAGAATACATCCGCAAATGCGATGGAGTTCTGGGGCAGAGTTCGGCGGCGCATGGCCTATGCGTCAGCAGCGCTGAACTGGATGAGTTTCGCCGCAGTTACTCTTTTCCCGCCGCGCAACCTCCGGCTAATGCTGAAGGCGAGATGGAGGTTTTTGTCGGCCTCGATGGCGGCTCAACCTCCACCAAGGCCGTGGCGCTCTCTCGCGAGGGTGAGATTGTCGCTGCTTCATACCGGCTTTCCCAGTCGGACCCGATTACCGACGCGGTCGCCGTTCTGCGCGATCTGCGCGGCAAACTGGAGTTATCCGCCCGGCAACTTAGAGTTCTGGGCATGGCGACCACCGGCTACTCCAAGGGCTTGTTGAAGAAGGCTCTCTCGGCCGATGTGGACCTGGTGGAAACCGTGGCCCACGCCAAGTCTTCCCTGCGTTTGTATCCTGATGTGGACGCTATCATCGACGTGGGTGGCCAGGACATCAAGATCATCATGCTCCAAGATGGAGCAGTTAGAGATTTCAAGCTGAATACGCAGTGCTCGGCGGGCAATGGCTACTTTCTGCAGACCGCCGCGGAGGGGCTGGGAATACGGGTTGAAGATTTTGCCGAGGTAGCCTTTCGCGCGCGGAGAATGCCGCAGTTCAGTTACGGTTGCGCGGTTTTCCTTCAATCCGACATTGTCAACTTCCAGCGTCAGGGCTGGAAGCCGGAAGAGATTCTGGCCGGCCTGGCCACTGTTCTGCCCAAGAATGTGTTTCAGTATGTGGCTGGAGTTACCAATGTCGCCACGCTGGGTAGACGCATTGTGCTGCAGGGCGGAACGCAGAGAAATCTGGCGGTCGTCAAGGCCGAGCTGGACTTTATTCAGCAGCATTATCACGGAAGCGGGCAGCCGGAGGTGGTGGTTCATCCCAACTGCTGCGAGGCTGGAGCCATCGGCGCCGCGCTGCAAGCCATGGAGCGCCAAGGGGCAGGCCATTCCACCAGATTTCCCGGCTTCGAATTCCTCGATACGCTCGAATACTCGATCCTGCGCGACGAGACGACACGCTGCCACTTCTGCGCCAACCGCTGCCTGCGAACCTTTGTTGAACTGAGCAACGAGGCTGGCGGCGCGACGAGAAGGAAACGCATTATCATTGCCAACTGCGAACGGGGAGAAGCGGAGAGCGCGGAGGCCGTGAAGGAGATCAATTCTTCGTGGAAGTCGCTGCGCAAGAGCTGCCCCAACTACGTTCAGTTAGCCGGCGAGCAGGCGTGGCTGCCCACGCATCCCGCCTCGGCCGTCATCAATTCGCATCGGAAGCTGGCCACGCTCTTTTCCTCAAGGGATACAACCAGGAAGCAGTTTCGCTCTCAAATACAAATAGGGATTCCCAAGGCGCTGAACTTATTCACTTATGCGCCGCTTTTTTCCGCCTATTTCGAGAGCCTTGGCATCCCGGCGCAAAACCTGCATTACTCGCGCTTCTCCAGCCCCGAGCGCTATCAGCAGGCAGCGGGATTTTCCGCCGTTGATCCCTGTTTTCCCTCCAAAGTCGCCATTGCTCACGTTTTCGAGTTACTCCAGTGTTGTAAGTCGGAGCCGCTCGATGCGATTTTCTTTCCCATGTTCGATGTGCTGACGACGCCGCTCGACGATTGCAGCGGCTCAAATGCCTGCCCCTCTGGCTCGGCCACGCCAGAGGCGGTCAAAGCCGACTTTTCCCGCACCGTGAACTGGTTTCAGAAGGCAGGGGTTCAATACCTCAACCCGGTGCTGGACATGCAGGATCGCGAACTGTTCCGGTACCAGATATTCTCCTGCTGGAAAAACTTGCTCGGGCTAGACTGGCAGGAAAACTCGCGCGCGGTGGAGATTGCTTTTGCCGCCTGGGAGGATTTTGAAGCCCGGATGCGCCAGCAGGCCAGACTCACGCTGGACGAACTGGAGCGCAACGGAGAGATTGGGCTGGTGATGCTGGGCCGCCCCTATCATCACGACCCCGGGCTGAACCAGGGCATTCTCGATGAGCTTCAGAAGCTTGGCTATCCTATCTTCTCGCAGAGCCTGCTGCCGATGGATGCGGATCTGCTGGAGCGGCTTTTCGCGGCCGACATCGAGGCCGGTTTAATCCGTTCTCCACTGGAGATTTCCGACGTGTGGAAGAACACTTTTTCGGCCAGTTCCAATCACAAGATCTGGGCGGCGAAGTTTACCGCGCGCCACCCCAATCTTATCTCGGTGGAGCTGTCGAATTTCAAGTGCGGGCACGATGCGTTTATCAGCAGAGTGATCGAGGAGATTATTGAAATCTCGGGCAAACCACACTTTTCCTTCCGCGATCTGGATGAAAACCGCCCGCTGGCTTCGATTCGCATTCGCGTCGAGACGATGCACTATTTTCTTCGCAACTACCGGGAGCAGTTACAGAAAGAAAGACCCGCGAAGCTACAGCCTTCGGCTATAGCATTTTCGGAATTGCTGTAAACCGAAACCTCACACTCAAGTGGCTTTTCCTTAAGAAAAAGCCACATTCATTGCACTCAAAAGAACTACGTTCATTCCGAAAATGCTCTAAAATTGCGGCTCTTCCTATTTTATAGGTGAGCAATTAGCTGTATCGCCAAAAAACTCCTCCACATCGGTAATCGTCGCGGTCATGCGGTAAGGCGGCAGGCTGGCGAGGAAGGTTTGGCCGTACCTTTTTTGGCGAATGCGGGGGTCGAGCAGCACTAACACGCCGCGGTCTTCGAGCGAGCGAATGAGCCGGCCGAAGCCTTGCTTCAGAGTGAGGACGGCCGTGGGAACCTGATAGTCGAAGAAAGGCTTGCCGCCAGCCTCTTCAATGGCTCTCATGCGCGCCGAGACCACCGGGTCGCTGGGCACGGCAAAAGGCAGACGGTCGATGATGACGCAGCTCAGAGCCTCGCCCTGCACGTCCACGCCCTGCCAAAAACTGGAAGTTCCGAAGAGAACGGCATTCGGCGTGGCGCGAAACTCCTCGAGCAGCGCCTTGCGCGGAGCCGTGCCGTGCAGCAGGATGGGAAAGTCCAGCACCGGCAGCAGGCGCTCGTACAGGTCGCGCATCTGGCTGTAACTCGTAAAAAGGCAGAAGGCGCGGCCACGGGTGATTTCGAGCACACGTTGAATGCAGCGCGCCGCGGCCTCGGGGAATTCTGGGTCGCGGGGGTCGGGCATCTCCGGCGGCAGATAGAGCAAGGCCTGCTCGCCGTAATGAAAATGCGAGGGCACGACCAGCTCGCGCGCCTCGGCGAGGCCCAGCCGCTTGCGGATATGCTCGAAGCCGCCCTGCACGGTGAGCGTGGCCGAGGTGAGTACGACGGTGGGAATCTGTTCGAAGACCAGCTCGGACAACAGCTCGGAGACGTCGATGGGCGTGGCCTGCAGGAAGGTGGCGCGCGACTGCGGCCGGAACCCGCCCCCTCGCCCCGAAGTCTTGTCTCCAGCCGCCGAGAGCCGCCGCTCCATCCAGAAGACCATGTTCGTGGCGCTGGATTCGAGCAGGAATTCAAGCTCGGAGCGCAGACGGGCAACGCGCTTCCTCAGCCCCGGCGCCTCGTCCACGCCCTTCAGCCCGTCGATCTCGCTTTCCAGCCGCCGCAGCGTGGCACGGACGGCCATGTAAAGGTCGCCCTGGGTTTCGAGGAACTCCTCGCGGCCGGTGAAGGGCTGGCGGCCATCGCCGGCCATGGGCAGGCCGGCAAAAAACAGGTGGGCGCGTTCGCGCAGTTGCTGCGTCACGGCGGGCAGGTTTTCCGTGCCCTGCTTGCCGCGCAAGAGGACGTCGGTGTCGCGCGCCAGCTCTTCAAAGCGAATGTTGCTGACCGAGAGGCCGAAGTAACTCGAAGCCACATCCTCCAGTTCGTGCGCCTCGTCGAAGACCACCGCCGCAGCCTCGGGCAGAATGCCGGCGTCGGGCGCGCCGGTGGCCTCGCGCTTCACCGCCAGGTCGGCGAAAAAGAGGTGGTGGTTGACGATGATGATGTCGGATTCGAGGGCCTTGCGCCGCATCTCGGTGATGAAGCAGCGGCGGTAGTCGGGACAGGTCGTCCCCAGGCAGGCCTCGGTGCGGGCATCGAGCTTCTGCCAGAGGGCGCTCGTCTCGGGCATCCCGGAGAGCTCGGCCCGGTCGCCGGTTTCGGTCTTCTGTTCCCACTCGGCAATCTGGCGGTACTGGTCAATTTCTTCGAGACCCGACAAAATCGGCTGACTACGCAGGGCGGCCAGCTTGTGGCGGCAGAGGTAGTTGGCGCGGCCCTTCATGTAGCAGACGCGCAGCGGACCCAGCAGGGTTTCCAGGAAGGGAAGATCGCGGAAGTAGAGCTGATCCTGCAGGGCCTTGGTGCCGGTCGAGATGATGACGCGCTGCCCGGTGCGCAGGGCGGGCAAAAGATAGGCCAGAGTCTTGCCGGTGCCGGTGCCGGCCTCGACGATCAGGTGGCGATGCTCGGTGAGAGCCCGCTCGACGGCCTTGGCCATTTCGAGCTGCCCAGGCCGGTACTCGTAGGGCAGCGGCGAACACGCCAAAATGCCGCCGGGCGCGAAGAACTCGTGCAGCGTGGGCAGGGCGCGGGTTGGGCTGTCGCTCGAGGGCATCGGGACCGGGTGCTATCCCCATCATAGTGATGCGGCCCGGCCTGGCCGGCTGCCCGGTGGCGGCCCAGAGCGAAACCAGAGTAAACGTGTCCTTACAAAGAGTCTTGAAGGTGGCTTTTGGAGCGGTTCTCCAATTCACGTACACTGACCAACTCTGTGCAAGGTGGCTTTTACTTCCACCCCAGCGACGAAGATCTGTCGCCGGGGACCCCGGCCGGAAAAAGCCACTTGAGCGACAGTGATTTCCCTCTATAGCAACAGGAGAACCGCTCTACCGAAGGCGCTGGGGCGATACTGGCACGCAGTCAACGCCTGCCTGCCCCCCATTCATCCATTGGCCAACCGCGCAAGCCAGTTCCGATCCCGCCAGGAATTGGCCGCTGGAGGCGCGTTTCACCGGCTTTTTCCGGGTTTGAAAGGGCCGCCGCGCCTCATTCGCCTTCTCCGCTGCGGCGCAGTAAGGATTGACCGGATTGGGGTTCATGGAACTTTCGTCAGTGTGCATTGTCGCCTCCTGACTCTTGAAGGGCACCGGTGCAACGGACGGACCGGAATCCTGGCCATCAAGTTAGAAAGCTTTGAGTTGGGGCCAGACCGGCCGTTGGAGCCGGCGGCGGAGTGCCTTTTGGCGGTCTGATTGATCTGGCCCCTTTGGAATGCGGCAGCGGATCCCACCCTAGCCGCAAAAACAAAGACGCGGCGAGGATGGAGCACCCAGACCTTACACCATCAGTGAAAATGCTCTAGCCGAAGTCCGAGTCCTTGCCGGCGGTGCTGGCGTGGTACGGCTGCGGACCCTCATCCTGACTCCGGGGCTGGCTCTGGACCTGACCTTGGACCGGGCTGTGCCGCGAGTCCATCCAGCAGCTGATCTGCAGAGATTCATCGGGGATGGCCGCGCCCTCGATCTCCGAGGCGCTCTTCAGCAGCTTTTTGCGGACCTCGGCGGCGCGCTCGGCCGTGACGGCCCTGCCCTGCGCGGCGGAGTAAAAATCGGCCGCATTGATGCTCATGGAGTTCCCGTGGATGTGCATCGTTCCCTCCTGAGAAGCGTGAGGGCAATTGCGGTGCCGGAATTTTGCCAGAAAGATGAGAGTAAGCTTAGAAAAAGCCGCCTCCCGATAGAATAGATAGAGAGAAGCCGTCCGATCCGAAAAAGGGGCTGAACGGCGATGGGAGATAAGTTTGTCGAAGTATCATAAGTCGGTTGTGCCGGCCAAGTCGCGAGCGATCGCACTTCCGCTGGTGGCCATTGTAGGCCGCCCCAACGTGGGCAAATCCACGCTCTTCAACCGGCTCACCAAGAGCCGCCGCTCGATTGTGGGCGACGAGCCGGGGATCACCCGCGACCGCATCTACGGCGAGTATGAGTGGGCGGGGCGCGAGTTTCGGCTGGTGGACACGGGCGGCATTGTGCCCGACGACCCGGAGCTGATTGCCACCGAGATTTACAACCAAGCCAAGGTGGCGCTCGAGGAGGCTGACGCGCTGGTGCTGGTAGTGGACGCGCGCACCGAGCTGGCCAGCCCCGACTATGACCTGGTGCGCCTGCTGATTCGCGGCGGCAAGCCGCTGTTTCTGGCGGTCAACAAGGTCGAGGGCGAGGCGATGGCCCTGGTTGCGGAAAACTTCCGCCAGTTGGGTATTCGCGAGGTTTATCCCATCAGTTCCGAGCACGGACTGGGGATTGGCGACCTCGTGGAGGCCATCGCCGAGGCGATTCCCGCGCCGCCGGAGGCTGAACTGACAGAAGAAGAGGCTTTGGCCGCGGAAGAGGCCGAGGCGGGCGCGGAAGCTGAAAAGGCCAGGATTGACGCTCAAGAGGCTGCGGACGCTCAAGCCGAGGAGGCTGAAATCTCCGAAGGGGGCCCAGTCCCGCCAGAGCCAACCGAGGGCGAACCGGGAGACGAGGCGCTTCGTCCGCTTCACCCCACCCACGGTGAATATGAGCAGCACGAGACCTCGGTGGCCATCATCGGGCGGCCCAACGTGGGCAAGTCCACGCTGCTGAACGCGCTGACGGGCACCTCGCGGGCCATCGTTTCGCCGATCGCCGGAACCACCAGGGACGCGGTCGATGAGGTGGTCGAGTTCGAGGGCAGCCAGCTTCGCTTTGTGGACACGGCCGGCATCCGGCGCAAGAGCAAGACCCACCTGATGGCCGAAAAGATGAGCGTGGTGATGGCCAGGCGGCACCTGGAAGCCGCGGACGTGGCCCTGCTGGTGCTCGACGCCACCGAGGGCGTGACGGCGGCCGACGCCACCATCGGCGGCTATGCCCACGAAAGCGGCCGCAGCGTCATCATCGTGGTGAACAAGTGGGACGCGGTGACCACGGGACGAACCGACGGTAAACCGCCGGCCGACCGGGAGATCTTCGAGCGGCAATTGCGCTCGGTGCTGAAGTACCTGAGCTACGCGCCGGTTGTCTTCCTCTCGGCGCTGGAAGGAACGGCGGAAGGCACGGGCTCTGAAGCGAAAAAAATGCTCCGTTTGCTGCATGAGGTCGTTGCCGTGGCCGCCGAGCGGCGCAAGCGCGTTTCGACCGGGCAGATGAACCGCTTCCTGGACAAGATCGACTTCCAGCGGGCGCCGGTGCCGATGGCCAAGCGCATTCGCATCTTCTATATGACCCAGGCCGCCGTGGCCCCGCCAACCTTTGTGCTCTTCACCGACCGGGAGATCAAGCTGCACTTCGCCTTCGAACGCTTCCTGGAGAATCAGATCCGCGAAGCCTTCGGCTTCGAGGGCACGCCCATCTGGTTCAAGGTGAAGGCGCGGAACGCGAAGAAGGGCGAGTAGGGCACTTCATGCGGGGCTCGATTGATCGTTCGAGTTTGTGTATAGTCCCACATCTCCAGGCAATGTCGGCTGGAAATGTGGGGCCCCCAAATGAATCTGTGTCTGTCAGATTTCCAATAAGCCCCTCAATTTATGCATCGGGCCGTTAGCAACAATTAATTCCGCGGTGAACGCGGTCCCACAAGAGTCATGTCACCTCTAAGCACATTGAAAATCTGTGGCAGTTCATCCAATGAATATTTGCGCAGGAAGCGTCCAAGGCGGGTAATGCGCTGATTTCCGCAGGTTTTGAACTGACCTTGCCCTCACAATGCG
>PMPH01000064.1 GCA_003161045.1 Acidobacteriaceae bacterium | reverse complement strand
TGGCCATCGAGGGCAATCGCATCAAGCTCAGCCGCAAGGCGCTCATCAAGGAGCAGAAGGCCAAGCTGGCTCCCGCGGCAGCTTCGGCCGAGAGCGACGAAGTGGAGATTGACGTTTCCGAGCCTTTTGCTGCCGCGCCTCAGCCGGGCAGCGAGTTCGACGAACGCCAGCCGAAGTCCAACCAGAGCACGATTCTGATCGAGGGCGGAGACGACCTCGAAGAGGAAGAGGGCGAGGGCGAGGAGTTCGACGAGGAGAGCGAGCCGAACTTTAACCGCGCCGAGGGCGTTCCGGTTCCAGCCGGCCAGCCAGTTGCCGCAACGGGCGCGGGCAGGCCGAAGACCACCGACAACAATCGCCGCCGCCGCCGCCGCCGCCCAGCCGGTGGTGGACGCGGTCCGGGCAGCGGTCAGTAAACTGCTATTAGTGCAAAACTGAAAAAAATAAAAGAGCCCGGACGCCAAATCCGGGCTCTTTTTTGCTTGCCATCGAGAAAATCTAGAGCATCTTCACTGATGGTGTAAGGTCTGGGTGCCCCATCCTCGCCGCGTCTTTGTTGTTGCGGCTAGGGTGGGATAGCACAAAGCACGCCTTATAGAAACGCTGAAAATGCTTTAATTTTTTCGGGCGCGATTCAAGGGGTCAACCAGCCTCCGACTCTTCTCCTTTGGGAGCAAATATGTTGCCCATGCGCCGGATCTCGGCGCCCACCCCGGCCAGCTTCTCCTCGATGCGCTCATAGCCGCGATCCATGTGGTAGACGCGGTCCAGGATCGACTCGCCGTCGGCCACCAGCGCGGCCAGCACCAGCGAGGCCGAAGCCCGCAGGTCGGAGCACATGACGGCCGCGGCCGAAAGCTTTGCCGGTCCGCGCACCGTGGCCGTGCGGCCTTCCACCTTGATGTTCGCGCCCATCCGCACCAGCTCCTGCACGTGCATGAAGCGGTTCTCGAAGATGTTCTCCTCGACCACGCTGACGCCCTCGGCCTGCGTGGCCAGCGCCATGTACTGCGCTTGCATGTCGGTGGGAAAGCCGGGGTACTCCTCGGTCGAAATGTCGGCGGCGCGCAGCCGTTCGGCCCCGCGCACACGCACCGTATCAGGCCCGAGAATATCCACGCGGACCCCGGCCTCTTCCAGCTTGGCGATCACCGCGCTCAGGTGAGTGGCGTTGCAGCCGGCCACAATCAGGTCTCCGCCGGTGATGGCGCCGGCAATCAGGAAGGTGCCCGCCTCGATGCGGTCGGGAAAAATGCGATGGCGTGCGCCATGCAGCCTACCGACGCCCTCGACGCGAATGGTCGAAGTCCCCCCGCCCTCGATCTTTGCGCCCATCGCGGTCAGCAGCGCGGCCAGATCGACGACCTCGGGCTCGCGCGCGCAGTTTTCCATCAGGGTTTCGTCCTCGGCCAGCACGGCGGCCATCAACAAATCCTCGGTGCCGGTGACGGTAATCTTGTCGAAGACCAGGTGCGCGCCCTTCAATCGCTCCGCCCGCGCCTCCAGGTAGCCGTGCTGCTGGGTGATGACCGCGCCCATCTTCTCCAGGCCCTTGATGTGCAGGTCGATCGGCCGGCCGCCGATGGCGCATCCGCCCGGCATGGCCACGCGCGCCATTCCGGTGCGGGCAATGAGCGGACCCAGCACCAGCGAGCTGGCGCGCATCGTCTTCACAATTTCGTACTTGGCCACGGGGTCGGAGAGCCTCTGGCAGCGGATGGTGGTGGTGTGCGGCGCGTCGGCCCCGCCCTGCCGCACCTCGGCGCCCATCGAGGCCAGCAGCCTCCGCTCGGTTTCGATGTCCCGCACCTGGGGAATGTTCTCGAGCGTGACCTCGTCCTCGGTCAGAATCGCCGCCGCCATGCAGGGCAGGGCTGAATTTTTGGCGCCCGAGACGCGAATCGTACCCCGCAGCGGATTGCCGCCGCGAATCACAAATTTATCCATAAAAGCCGACCAACTCCTAGCCTCTTAGTGTAAATCGCAGCACCAGATGAGGCAGGCCCAGCGCGCATAAAACAACCGGGCCGGCGCCCCACGATGGAAGCGCCGGCCCGGTTCTCTGATGCGGTTGAATTGCGCCGTCAGCCCTTCGCTGCGCGGCTCTTATTTCCCCGAGCTTTTGACCAGGGGACGAAGCGAGGCGGGCAGTTTGTGGAAGTCCGCCGGGGTGACGCTGGCCGGGGAGACCGGCGTGGGGCCATTCGCATTGAGCGACGCGGTTCCGGCCGGGCCCAGCAGCATTTGCAGGAACTTGATCGCATTCTCCCGGTCGGGAGCGGCCTTCAGCAAGGTAATGCCCCAGGCCACGCTGGCGGCGCGCACCGGAACCGTCTGCACGCTGCCGGGCGTCTCCAGGCCGGGCAGCACCACCACCGCATTCTTCGCGTAGTAGGCGTTCAGGGCCGGGTCGGAGAGATTGATCTCGGCGGGCAGGTCCACGTAACGGTAGTCCGGGTCCTTTTTGGCTGCCGCGCGGGCGCCGTGCTCGTAGGTCAACTGGAAGTCATAGAGCTTGCCCAGCGCCCCCACGTAGTGGTCCGGGCCGGGGAAGGTCAGATGCCCCATCAGCTTGTCGTAGAGCAGCGGCTCCTTGTAGTACTCCTGCGCCAACTGGAAGATCAGGTAGGTCCGGTAGGCGCCGGGGTCCATGAAGGGCACTCCACCGCCGATGACCACCCCCGGCGAGGTCAGAATCTTGTACCAGTCGGCGGAGGCCTTGGGAATCGAGTTGGGAGGATCGAAGGGGCCACTCTTGGGGTCAACGATGGCCAGTTTCTTCTCGGCTATGTCTTTGGCCGAGTACGCCAGCACCATCCTGCCCTTGGCGAAGACGATGGTGAAATCCGCCAGGCCCGAGGGCTTCAGGAAGAGGTCGATGTCCCGGTAGTCGGCCGAGGCGTAGAGGTCGCAAACCGGGGTTTCGGCAACGCATTGCCGGGCCATGCCCACGCTGGACCCAAACTTGTCGGTCACCTGAATGCCGGTCTGGCAGGTCAGAGCCTCCTCCAGGGGCTTGAAGGCGGCCGAGACGCTGCCGGCGTGAAAGATGGTGAGTTTCTGGCCGGTGGGCGGAACGCAGGCGGGCGTCTGCGCGCTCAGGGTTGCTGCCAGGCAGAGGCCGGGCAGAGCCAGCGCCAGCGAACGGGCGCAGGTTTGGAAAACGGTTCTTTTCGGCATTTTCAATTCCTTCTCAACTGCTGTTCGGGGTTGCTTTCGGCCAGAGCGCGAGAGTTGGAGCCGTTCCAGCCGATTCGTGGGGGAACTCATCAGTTTGTGTGAGAACAAGTCAGGGCGCCAGGGCCGATGCATCGGAATGGAGGAACGGGCGCGGGTTTTGAAGGGTGCGGGTTTTACAGGCTGCGGGAAACTCGCAGCTTTCTACCCCGGCTTTGAAAGGGCACGGCTTTAGCCGTGCCGTAGGAGCGCCTAATACGGACGCGGCTTTAGCCGCCGAGGGAATGGATGTGGTTGAATTTGCATTCCCTCGGGGGCTAAAGCCCAATCCTTTCTCTGCCCACCGGGCGGCACGGCTGAAGCCGTGCCCATTCAA
>PMPH01000148.1 GCA_003161045.1 Acidobacteriaceae bacterium | reverse complement strand
GAAATGGATGGGGCACGGATCTTCCATACACCCAGTGAACATGCTCCAGCCGCCATTGCCGCTCTCCGATTCGGAAACAGCGGCCCGAAAACAGCGGGTTCAGAACGGTAGCACAGACCAAGCCTGAAATACAAGACTTGTAATTCTCCACACGGACGCCTACATTCACACTAGAAACCGGCCTGCAAAGCAGGTGGGACGATCAACGCTGGTTGAACCAACATTCAATGAACAGGGGCTCAACTCGACAATCGGTTCTGTGTGCCGTGTCCGCCAGTCCGGAATGCCTAATGAACCGCGGAGAGCTCCACCGTCTTAGGACGGGTTCACCGGCGCATCTACCACGGCCCAGTGGGCCGGATTCTTCCCTTCCCGCATTGCGTGGCGGCTGGCCGCAAGGTTGCGGCGGCTACGCCTCAGGCGCAAATGCCGTATTCTGGCACAGATGCATCCCGTCCTCTTTCACCTCGGTTTGATCCTGATCCCCGCCTACGGCGCGCTGACGGCGCTGGGCATACTGCTGGCGCTGTTTCTGGCTGAGCGAACGGCGCGGGTGGTGGGCGTGGACTCCGGCGCGGTGTGGAACCTCTGCGTGGTGGCGCTATTTGCGGCTCTGGTGGGTTCGCGGCTGCTGCTGGCCGTGCTGAACTGGACCGTGCTGCGCCGGCATCCGGTCTGGCTGCTGGCGCTGGCCATGGTGCATCATCCGCTGCTGGCCGCCTTCGGAGCGCTGCTGGCGGCCGTGGTTGCCCTTTCGTTTGGACGCTGGGAGCGGCTGCCGTTGTGGCCAACGGCCGATGCGCTGGCCGCGCCGCTGGCCCTGGGAATGGCCTTCGAGCAGTTGGGGACTCTATTGGCTGGCTCGGGCTATGGATCCGAGGCCGGAAAGGGCTTGGCCGCGCGCTGGGCGGTCACCTACACCGATCCGCTGGCCGCGCGCTGGAGCGGCGCTCCGCTGGGCGTTGCGCTCCATCCGGTGCAGGCTTACGCGGCGCTGGCCTTTCTCACTCTCTCGATTTTTCTGCTCTTCTGGCTGCCCTGCCGGCGTCAGCCGGGCGATGTGGCCGGTTTTTTGCTGCTGGGCGCGGGCATGGCGATTTTTTTCACCGAATTCTGGCGCGACGCCGAGGGCCGGGGCACATTGCTGGGCGGGGCGCTCGATGGGCCGCAGGCGGCGGCGGTGGCGCTGGTTTTGGCCGGAGGATTGGCGCTTCTGGAGCGCAAACCGCCTGCGGTGGGAGAGACGCCTTCGGCTGGGGAGACTCAGAAGGCTGTTTTCCCACTCTTGCGGCAGAATGAGACCGCCAGAGTAGGGCTCGGCGCACCGCATGAGCCAGGGGCGGAAGACGAAGCCGCACCGCATGAGTCAGAGGCGGAAAGCGGAATTGCCTCGGACGGGCCGGAACAAAAGATGAGTCTGCATTGAACAGGCCTATGGCATTTTAGGAATTGGCGTAGACCGAAAGCACGCACTCAAGTGGCTCTCAAAAAGTCTATCTGTATTCCGAAAATGCTCTGGGACGGACGGCGAAGCCGAATTCAACGGGTCAAAAACGAAAGACGAGGCTAGATTTGGCTGAATTGCGCACCATCGAAGTACCGGCGGAGGCGAAGGGGCAGCGGCTCGATCAATTCCTTGTTGCCCAGCTTGAGGGCGTGAGCCGCTCGCGCGTCCAACTGCTCATCGACCAGGGCGATGTGCTCATCAATGGCCTGCACGAAAAGGCTTCGCTCAAGTTGCGCGGCGGCGAGCGGATCGACATTACCGGCGAGCCGCGTCCCGCACCGCTCAAAGCCATCGCCGAAGATATTCCGCTCGACGTAGTCTTCGAGGACGCGGATCTGGCGGTGGTCAACAAGCCGGCCGGAATGATGGTCCACGCCGGGGCGGGGCAGAACGAAGACGAGCGCAATCGGGGAACCCTGGTCAACGCGCTGCTCTATCGCTTCAAGAAACTTTCCTCGACCGGCGGAGACCTGCGGCCCGGCATTGTGCACCGGCTGGACAAGCAGACCAGCGGCCTGGTCGTGGTGGCCAAAAACGACCGCGCCCATCTGGCGATGGCGGAGCTGTTTTCCAGCCGCCAGATCAAAAAAACCTACATTGCGCTCGTTCAGGGAACGGTCGAGCGGGCCAAGGGCACCATCAACGCCAGCGTGGGCCGCGACCCGGTGCGGCGTACGCGCATGACCACCCAGCCCCTGGAGAATGCCCGCGCAGCCGTCTCCCACTACGAGGTGGTCCGGCGGTTCGCCAATCGCTTCGGCAAGTTCACACTGGTCAAAGTGCGCATCGAAACCGGCCGGACGCATCAGATTCGGGTGCACATGGCCTCGATCGGCCATCCGGTGGTGGGCGACACGCTCTATGGCGGCCCGGGCCAGTTGACCGATCAGGTGGCCTCGCAGGCCGCCACCTCGAAGGCCGCGCGGCGCAAAGCGGAGCCGGAGAGGCTCCGGCTGGGACGCAACTTCCTTCATGCCGCCCGGCTCGAGTTTCCTCACCCCAAGACCGGCAAATTGCTCGTGCTGGAGGCCCCGCTGCCCGCCGAGCTGGAGGCGTTCCTGAGCCGTCTGGAAGGCGAGCCAGCCACTCCTGGGGCATGACCCAGCCAGTCCTGGCGCAGAATAGGCCACGGTTGACGCGAACACGCGAAGCGGCGTTGATAAGTTGATAAGATGAAGGGGCTATGAGCAAAAGGATTTTCACCGCCGCCACGAAGATCGATTCCTCCGCGCTGGCGAGCGTCCGTGGCTCGCTGGAGGCTTCGAGCCGCCGGGGACTCCGGATTTCAGCTCTTGTGCTGGCCGTGGCCTTTGCCGCCTCCGCCTTGCAGGCCCAGCAGCCCGCTCCCCAGCCGGCAGCCTCGCAGGCCGCTCAGTCCGCGCAGACCCCGGACGTCCAGACTCAGTCCGCGCAGCCGCCCGAGGCGCAGCCGTCCGCCGATCAGCAGGCGGACCTGAACGCTCCCACCATCGTCCGGCTGGGCGTCAACGAGGTCAACCTCATCTTCACCGTCACCGACAAGCACGGGCACTATATTCCCAACTTGCAGCAAAGCGATTTTGCCCTGCTCGACGACGGCCGGGCTCCGGCCAAGGTAAACAGCTTCCACCAGCAGATCAACTTGCCGCTGCGCGTGGGCATTGTCATCGACGCCAGCACCTCGATCCGTTCGCGCTTCCAGTTCGAGCAGGAGTCGGCCACCGAGTTTCTACTCGGGGTTCTCAAGGCCAGGAGCGACCGCGCCTTCGTAATGGGCTTCGATGTGACCCCCACCGTGACTCAGGACTGGACCAACAACATCGACGGCCTGGAGACGGGCATCAACCGCCTGCGCCCCGGCGGCGGCACGGCCCTCTTCGATGCCGTCTACACCGCCTGCCGCGACAAACTGCTGGACGTGGCGCGCGGTCAGCAGCCGGCGCGCAAGGCCATAGTGCTGATCTCCGACGGCGACGACAACCAGAGCCGCGTCTATCCTGACGAAGCCGTCAAGGAATGCCAGCGGGCTGAGACCATCATCTACGCCATCAGCACCAACTGGACGCCCAGCCGCGGCAAAGGCGACAAGGTGCTCACCAAAATGGCCGAGGACACCGGCGGCCAGGTCTTCTTTCCGCCTTCGGTCGAGCAGATGTCGGTGAGCTTCCACGAGATCGAAGAGGAGCTGCGCAGCCAGTACGCGCTGACCTACACTCCGGCCGACTTCAAGTACGACGGCCGCTTCCGTCCCATTTATCTTTACTGCAACGACCGCCGCTACCAGGCGCGCACCCGCAAGGGCTACTTCGCGCCGCAGCAGTAGAGCTACCGTTGTAAATCGAAGATTCTGGAGGGAGCAGGGGGCTCTAGCCCCCTGAAAGAGAGCGAATGAGCAGGGCCTTCAGGCCCGGGCTTTTGCGGCTTTTCTAGAAATTGAAGGAAATACAACTGTAGTACTAAAGCCTGACCGCGCCCTCGCTCTTCAGGAGCCCGGCGCAGGAAATCGCGCCGAGGTGCGGCGGCAGTGGCCCAGAGCCCGTTTGAAAGCCCTCTCCGTCAGCCCCTCAAACAAGGGAAACAGGCCGTCCTGTTTGCCGTCGCCGGCCTTGCCGTGGCCAGGGAGAATGCGGCCAGCCTCCACAGCCAGCGTTTGCCAGTCGTGCCACTCGCCGATAGCCAAATGAATTCTTCTGAAGGCGGCGGCCAACTGCCCGGCCACCGGATCGGACGCGGCTGAGCCTTGCGCCAGGTAAAGTGCTGGCTTCAGGCGCTTGCGGTAGGTGTGCAGGTTGGCGCTGTCGAGCTTGGGCAGATCGCCTGCCAGCTCGGTGAATATTTTCAGTGCCGCCTGCGCCATGGAGGTTGCACTGGCGGGCATTCGCGGCGCAAAAGCCGCTTCCATCTCCTTGCTGAGCCGGTTCAGCCGCTTGCCGCGAGCCTCCAAGAGGGCCATCAGCTTGCCGATTCCCGCCTCGCGCCGCTGCTTCAGCCGGCTCGCAAGTCTGTCCATCTCGGCCAGGCAGCGTGGGCTGAGCTCCGGTTCTCCCTCCGCCGCCACTCTGTGGGCCTCGCGGAGTCCGTCAAGCCGGGCCAGGTACACGTCCGCATCGCGAACCTGCCGGAGCGCCCGCCGCAGCTTCTTGCCCTCTTTTTTCCAGCATTTGAAGGCACGCTCGACGGCTGGTTCCGCGGCTTGCTCCCGCAGCCCGAATTCCAGCGCCACCGCGATGCGCAACGTGAGGGCGCGTAGCGCATGGACGCGCCTCCGGCTGGGCTTCCGGGCGCATTGGGCAAGCAGATCGCGCCATGCCCCCAACTGCTGCCGCCACTCCGGCCGCGGAGGCTCGGCGGAGTGCTCATCGGGAGAAAATGAACCGGAATCCATCGGAATCCAACCTTTCTGCTCTTCATTCTGCGCTAGACAGAGCAGTTGGGAGCCAACAATCTTTAGCCTGGAGCGCGATTCACCTCCCTTCGGGAGACTTTAGAGCATTTTCACTGAGTGTAAGATCTGGGCGCCCCACCCTCGCCGTGTTTTTGTTTTTGCGGTTAAGGTGGGATAGCACGATGCACGCCATACAGGAACGCTGAAAATGCTCTAGAGCGGTTCTCCAATACACGTAAACTGACCAATTCTGCGTAAGGTGGCTTTTACTTCCACCCCAGCGACGAAGACCTGTCCCCCACCCCAGTGAGCAAAAATCGCTCACCGGGGACCCCGTGTCGCCGGGAACCCCGGAGAGGAAAAAGCCACTCAGCGGCTGTGGTTTCGGTGTATTGCAATTGGAGAACCGCTCTACGGCTGCGGCAAAACCTGGAGTTCCTGCGCCGGTGAGTCTTCGCCCGGCGCGGTCTTTGGCGCGCGCCAGCCCACCAGCGCAATGACCAGCGCCACGGCCTGCATGGCGACGATGAAGGCGGCGCAGGCCGGCCACTTGCCCAGCGCCCAGAAGGCTCCAGGAAGAACCCCGGCAGCCGTTCCTCCGAGATAGTAGCAGGTGAAATAGAGCCCGGCCGCGGTCACGCGCGCACCTGGAGGCGCGGCCACGCGCAGGTGGCTTTGCGAGGCGGTCTGAGCGATGAAGACGCCGCTGCAGACCAGGGCGAGCCCCAGGATAACCACATACAGCGAGGGGACGAGCGTGAGCAGGACGCCGGCCATCGAGCAAAGAATGGCTCCGCCGATGCCCACGCGCAATCCCACGCGGGTAATCAGGAAGCCGGCCGCGGGGGTGACCACTAGACCGACGAGGTAGACAAAAAACAGCGAGCTGAGAGCGGCCGTCGAGAGCCGGAAGGGCGCCGCGGCGAGGTGGAAGGTGATCCAGGTGAAGACGCCCACCAGCGAAAAGAGGACATTGAAGCCCACGGCGAAGGTGGCCACCAGGCGGCGGCGGTGAAGCAGGGTCCAGACCTGGCTAATAAACGAGATCTGCGCGCCGGAAGGAGATGGGCGGCGGCGTCCGTGCGGCAGCCAGAGGGCCACGGCTCCTGCCCCGGCCAGAGCTGCCGTGCCGAGGACGAGAAAGCTCACCCGCCAACTGAACCAATCGGCCAGAATGCCGGCCGAAACCCGGCCGATGAAGCCGCCCAGCGCGGTTCCGCTGACGTAAAAACTCATAATGAGCGCCATGCGGTCCGGCGGCCACTCCTCGCCAATGTAAGTAACGACGATGGCGATGATGCCGGGAATGGCGAGGCCTTCAAGAAAGCGCCAGAAGATGAGTTGCGCCAGCGAGGTCGAGGTAGCCGCCAGCAGCGTGGGCACCGAAACCCCGATCAGTGAACCGACGATGACCCGCTTGCGGGGCAACCGCTCGGCCAGCGCGCCGAAGATGGGGGCGGACAGGGCCACGCCCAGCGTCGCGGCCGAGACCGTCAAGCCCACGCCGGTCTTCGAGGCGTGAAAGAGGCCGGTGAGCATGGGCAGCAGCGGCTGGGTGCAATAAAGCTCTAAAAAAGCGCAGACTCCACAGAGCGTAACCGCCGCCGCGGCCAGGGGGCTGGGCGATAAACGGTCTGGCTGTGTGTGATGCTCCACACACTAGGATAATCGCTGGCGGCGCGGACCGCACGCAAAAGCGACCCGCCCGGGGTCTGCCGGTGAGCGCTATGGTACAGCAAACGTAGCATTGCCGGGTCTGGCGGGAGCGTTTTGGGGGCACTCTGGCCGCGCCGCAAAGGTTCGCGACGGCACAGCCTAGTACCACGACCGCATGAATTCGTAATCTCCCAGATCCCAAAAACGGGACCTGGGGCACCCATACCGTCAGGAGTGAAATTACCGGATCATGCGGTTACGGTACTACTGCTCGCCGCGGCTATTCCGCGGTGGTGGGGTCGATCACCGACCGGACTTGCGAGATGCTGTTGGCCGGAAAACCACCTTTTTTGGCGTGAGTGCGCACGGCGTCTTCATTGGGGGCAATGTAAACGCAGTAAATCTTGTCGTCCGTAACGTAGCTGTGAACCCACTGAATCTCAGGGCCCATCTCACGCAGTACGCCGCATGAGGACTGCGAAATTCCATGCAGTTGCTCCGGCGTTAGCTTGCCGGCTCCAGGAATTTCTCTCTCGATAACGAACTTCGGCATGATAAATCCTCTCCTTCTGGCGCAGAGTAGAAACATCCTACCACAGTCAATGCATGGCTGGATTTGCATACCCGAGAATGATTTTCCGGCCATCATGCAGCCGCAACCGGGACTTGGGCATAAGGCGCCCTGATCTGCCCAAGCATAAGGCGCCCTGATCTGCCCAAAATGATACGGCCCGTAACGGTGCGGATTCCTTTTGGCGTCCTGGCGAGAAAAGTCGATGGGCGCTGGTCTATAGTGAGGTCTGGCGAATCTCACGACCTTGCTCAGGCGTGACAACGGAAAACACCATCAAAAACCGTCTATTTGCGTGGGAAGAGGCCGCGCCCGCGGAGTCTCGCTTCCGGCGTGTGCAGCAGAGTGCGCCCCAGACGGGCCGCGCGCTGCCGGGCATGCCGCCGGAGATGGATGCCCCCGAGGACGACGACTTGCCCCGTAGGGGAGCCACTCGCCCCGGCGGGAGCCGCTTTGACGGGCCGCGCGGCCGCTGGTGGCGTCCGGCGAGCGGGGTGGGGCGCGTTTTTCTGCTGCTGTCCACGCTGATTGTGCTGGGCGGGCTGACTGCCTCGGCCTACCTTCTGAAGACCTGGCTGAGCCGCGACGGGCGCTTCCGCATCAACGGCGCCGATAACATCGAGACCACCGGCCTGACCCAGGTCAGTCGCGCCCAAACGCTGCCGGTCTTCGGCGAGGACATCGGGCGCAATGTCTTTTTTGTCCCGCTTGGCGAGCGGCGCGAGCAACTGGAAGAGATTCCCTGGATAGAACGGGCCACGGTCATGCGCCTGCTGCCGAACCGGATTCGCGTTTCGGTGGTGGAGCGGCAGCCGGTGGCCTTCGCGCGCCAGGGGCAGCAGATCGGGCTGGTAGACGCCAACGGGGTTCTGCTCACCATGCCAGCGGCGATGATGGCCCAGCAGCACTACTCGTTCCCGGTGGTGACGGGCATCGACGCCGGCGACTCGATCGACAGCCGCAAGACGCGCATGAAGGTCTTCCAGCGCCTGCTGGCCGAATTGGACGCGAACGGCCAGAAGTTCTCCACGCAGATTTCGGAGATTGACCTGACCGATCCCGAGGATGCACGCGTGCTGATGCCCGAGCAGGGCGCCGACGTCCTGGCCCACTTCGGCGAAGATCACTTTTTGGAGCGCTACCAGCGCTACAAGGCGCACATCAGCGAGTGGCGCCAGCAGTATCCTAAACTGGAAGCAGTGGATTTGCGCTACGACCGGCAGGCCGTGCTCGAGATGGCTGCCGGAACCGACGTCGCGCAGGCGGCCGCCGATCAGCAGGACGCGGCCAGCGCCGGGCAGGATAAGCCCGCGGACAGTGAGACCGCGGGCGGCGCTGGGGCTCTCACGGAGAGGTCTTCGTCCGTGGGGAAAGGAACCGGGGCCTCCAGGAGCAGGTCTTCGTCCGCAGCGCGGAAGGTTGGGGCCAAACCGGGCCGGACCGTCAGCGCGGTGGCTGGCAAAGCAGCAGCGGGCAAGGCGGATGGAAAGGCCTCCGCGAAGCCGAAGACCGCACCTGAAAAGGCGGCCAGGAGCAGCAAAGTCAAAGTGACGGAAACCAGGCGCGCGGCGGAGCTCAAACGCGCCGCGCTGAACACGAGCAAGCGGAAGAACCCCCCAACCGCCCCTCCGGCCACCTCTGCCGGAGAGGGCCAGTGAGCGCGATGAGCCAGAAGCAGGACAATCTGATCGTAGTGCTGGACATCGGCAGCGCATGGACCCGCGTGCTGGCGGCGGACCTGAATGAAGGCGCGCTGCGCTACTGCGGACACGGGTGCGTGGAGTCGGCGGGGATGCGCAAGGGGCTGATCGCCGACCTTGGCCCGGCGGCCAAGGCGGTGAAGGCGGCCAGCGAGCAGGCCGAGCAAGTGGCGCAGGCCATTATTGGCGAGTGCGTGGTGGGCGTGGGTGGGCCGCACATTCGCGGCCTGAACACCAACGGCGGAATCGAGTTGGGCAGCCGCCTGCGCGAGATCGACAAGGAAGACGTGCGCAACGCTGTCGAGCGGGCGCGGGCCGTCGAACGCCCTCCCGATCGCGAGATTCTGCACCTGCTGCCCCGCCAGTTCATCCTCGACGGCCAGCCGGGCATCTTCGACCCAGTGGGCATGGTGGGCAAAAAGCTCGAGGTTGACCTGCACATCGCCACCTG
The DNA here is from genome assembly GCA_003161045.1 of Acidobacteriaceae bacterium. GTDB lineage: Bacteria > Acidobacteriota > Terriglobia > Terriglobales > Acidobacteriaceae > Telmatobacter. The sequence continues at coordinate 12,834 of PMPH01000148.1, read as the reverse complement.
CTCAAGCTCGGCGCTGCAAAGCACGGTGACCTGCGCCAACCGGGCCGGTCTCGAAGTGACCGAGGCAGTGCTGGAGTCGATCGCCGCCGCCGAGGCCACGCTCTCGGCCGACGAGCGGGAGCTGGGCGTCTGCCTGGTCGACATCGGCGCCCATTCCAGCGACGTGGTGGTTTTTTTCGAGGGCGCGGTGGCGCACACCGCCTCGATTCCGATCGGCGGGCAGCACTTTACCAACGATTTGGCGGTGGGCCTGCAAATGCCCGTGGCTCAGGCCGAGGAGTTGAAGCGCCAGTACGGCCACGCCGTGGTGACGGCCATTCCGCAGCTTGCGGAGATTGAGATCGCCAACCCTCAGCCGCAGATGCTGCGGTTGCGCATGATCGCCGAAATCCTCGAGCCGCGCGCCCGCGAACTGCTTTATTTTGTGAAAGAAAGCCTGCGCCAGGGGGGCGTCGTGGATGCCCTGGGCGCCGGTTGCGTGCTCACCGGCGGCGGGGCCATGCTGCCCGGCATGCTCGACGTTACCGAGAGCCAGTTGCGGGTTCCGGCGCGAACCGGAGTCCCCGTTCGCCTCTCGCAGATGCCGGCCGAGCTGGCTCATCCCGGCTTTTCCGCCGCCATCGGCATGCTCTTGTATACCCACCGCACCAGGGCGAACCGCGGGGCGGAGGGCGACTCATTACGCGCGAAGTTGCGCGCCATCTTCGCGGCGAGTTTTTAACGATTTTGTTCGAGGCAGGGAATCAGGAGGCCGGAACCCAAATGGAAGAGCAGATAAACGAAGCTGGGGAAATGCGCATTCAGTACCACGATGAGGGCGCGCACGGAGCCCGTATCAAGGTCATCGGCGTGGGCGGCGGCGGCGGCAACGCCGTCAACCGCATGATCCAGGCTCGCATGGAGGGCGTGGAGTTCATCGCCGCCAACACCGACGTGCAGGCGCTCAAGGCCTCGCAGGCCCCGGTCAAATTGCAGCTTGGCGTCCGGCTCACCTCCGGCCTGGGCGCCGGAGCCAACCCGGATGTGGGCCGCCGCGCGGCTCTGGAAGACTCGGAAAAGATCATCGAGGCCCTGGAAGGCGCGGACATGGTCTTCGTCACCGCCGGGCTGGGCGGCGGCACGGGCACCGGCGCCGCGCCGGTCATCGCCTCGCTGGCCAGTGAAATGGGCATTCTGACCGTGGCCGTCGTCACCTGCCCCTTTGGCTTTGAGGGCAAGCGCCGCCTGCAGCAGGCCGAGCGCGGCTTGAAAGAACTGCTCGAGAGCGTGGACACGATGATCGTGATCCCCAACGAAAAACTGCTGGCCGTGGCCAAGGACGCCGGTTTCTTCGAGAGCTTTCGCATCGCCGACGACGTGCTGCGCCAGGGCGTGCAGGGCATCAGCGACATCATCGCCATCCCGGGCATCATCAACCGCGACTTTGCCGACGTGAAGACCACCATGGCCGGAATGGGCTACGCGGTGATGGGCACGGCGGTGCGCTCGGGCGCCAGTCGCGCCATCGAAGCGGCGCAGGCTGCCATGGCCTCGCCCCTGCTCGACGCCGGCGCCATCGACGGCGCGCGCGGCATTCTCATCAACATCACCGGCTCCAGTTCGCTGAAGCTTTCCGAGGTCAACGAGGCCTCTTCGCTGATTCAGTCCTCTGCCCACGAGGACGCCAACATCATCTTTGGCGCGGTGCTGGACGAGAAGATGGGCGAAGAGGTGAAGATCACCGTCATCGCCACCGGTTTCCGCGACCAGATGCCGGAGCGGCGCGCGCGTATGCTGACCGTCGAAGAGGCGCCGGTGATTTCGGTCCCGTTGGCCTACGTTCCTTTGGTTGCATCCGGCAACTGGCTCGGCGAGCCGGCTTCCGCCCCCGCGCCGCCGCGCTTCCTCTCGGAGGACGAAGAAGACGCGGAAAAGGCGGTCGAGTTGGAGAAATTGGGCAAATTGAACGAGCCGGAGAGGCTGGATGAGACGGAAAAATCGGCCTTCTTCTCCGCCCCGGCGCCCTCTGCGGAGCCAGCCAGCGTGGCGCCAGCCAGTGCGTGGCCGGCCAGTGAGGTAGCCCCGCGGGACGAGGCGGCCACGGCTTTTCTGCCGGAGGCGAGGGTTCAACCGGAGAAGATGAACGAGCCTGAGGAGGCCGAACTGGAGGCCCTGCCGGCTCGGCCGAAGTTTGCCGAATTGTCCGAAGAGCCGGCGTACATGCCGCTGCCTCGAGACTACGCTTCAGAGCGCATGAGCGGCGCGCGCAACCCGGCGGCATTCGATGAGTACCGCTCCCAGACAGCGGCGGCAGAGTTTTTCGAGGCCGGCGAAGAGGCGCAGCGGGATCTCGACACGCCGGCCTTCATGCGGCGGGCTCAGTTCTAAGACCAGGCCGCGTGAAGCTGCATGAACAGGCTCTGGGGAGGTTCCGAAGGCCGGATTTTTGTTGGGAGAAGGGCTATACTTGAGAAATAGTCCTTCAGATGCAACTGGCGCCGCGGGAAAGCCGGAGAATTTAGCCGGCGACTCGAGGCTGCGCGAGGAATTGGCAGCGGGATTTAAAGGCTGCGCGGATCGCAACTGGCCAGAGAGCGCATCTAACTAAAAGACGGCTCCAGCCGCGGGGCAAATGAATTTTCACTGCGGAATAGCCGGCACGAATAGTGCGGCAATTGCGGTATCCTGAAAGCGGTGCAACTCTTGGATTCTTCATTAGAAATTGCTCATTTTCAACGGGTTAACGAGAGCACCTGCTGGGTGGGCCGCTCAAAAAATGGTACAAGATGCGCGCCCAAGGGAACAGCGCACGGCACGGTACTCCAACAGGAGAGAGGACGCTGACAGGATGAAATTTTCAAGGGTTTGGGCTATCGCATTGGTTTTGGCCGGTTTCGGCTTTGGCGCCGGAACTGCGGCGGCGCTGAACGCGCCGCACACGCTGCGCCACGCCAGGACAGCCGAATCCCACCTGACGGAACCTCATCGCACAGCCGGCCATCGCGCCGCGGCGGCTCACTCCGCCGGAGCGGCCGCCAGACCGGCAGCAAGGTCTGCGGCCGCCCATGGCCGGGCTGCCCACACCACGCGGGGAGCAGCTTCCAGCCGGAGCGAAGTACGTCTAACCGCAAGAGGCAGCGCCAGGGCCCGTCTGCGCCGCGCGGCCTTCACCACCACCACGCGCCGCCGCCGCTTCGTTGAGCAATTCACCGCCAACTCCTTCGCCAACGGAAACATTTTCGCGGGCGACGTGACGGCCGGCGAAGATCCGGTGGTTCGCCAGGCGGCCATCGACGCCCTGAGCGGCATGAACGGCACCGCCGTGGTCATCGATCCCTCCAATGGGCGCATTCTGGCGATGGTCAACCAGAGGCTGGCTCTTTCGCCGGGCGCTGAGCCCTGCTCTACCATCAAAATCACCGTGGCCATGGCCGCGCTCTCCGAGGGGCTGGTCACGCGCGACACGCCGGTGCAGTTGCCCGGCTTCCGCATGAACATGACCGAGGCGCTGGCCAGGAGCAACAACCTTTTCTTCGAGACTCTGGGCAGAAAACTGGGCTTCGAGCGCGTCCACCACTACGCCACCCTCTTCGGCCTGGGCGAGCTGGCCGGTTATCACATCCAGGGTGAGCAGTTGGGCTCCTACCCCGATCGCGAACTGCCCGCTTCAGAGGGCGGCGTGGGCCGCATGTGCAGCTTCGGCCAGGGCGTTTCCTTGACTCCGCTGCAGTTGGGCGCGTACGTCTCGGCGATCGCCAACGGCGGAACTCTTTACTACCTGCAGCATCCCACTTCGCCCGCCGAGGTCGCCCAGTTTCAGCCCAGGGTGAAGCGGACTCTGCAGATTGCCCGTTACATTCCTGATCTTGAAGACGGCATGGCCGGAGCGGTCGAGTACGGCACTGCCCGTCGGCTGCGCGCCAACTTCCACGAGCTGCCGGTTTTTGGCAAGACCGGAACCTGCTCGAACGGCGGCACTCGGCTCGGCTGGTTCGCCTCCTACTCCGACTCGCCCCAAGGCAGCCTGGTTACGGTCTTCCTGCTGGAAGGCGGACGCGACACCTTCGGCCCCCGCGCCGCCGAGCTGACCGGCGAGTTCTACAAGAACCTCTGGAACCGCAGCTGGTTCGCCGCCAAGGGCGCACAGGATGCGGCCTCGGTTTGGTCAGGACCCTCCCAGGCCCGGCCGTAAAACAGAGTGCTCCGCTACTTCCATGAAACCGACGAAAAGGCTGCCTCCGGGCAGCCTTTTCTGGCACTTGCCCATCAATCACCGGCGATTTGAAGTTGAAATTGGCCTTCGTCCCGCGCATACTGACCATCGAGCAAGTCTATAAACCGCGCAAATCCATTCGCAGCTTTGGCAAATTCTCTTCTTTTTCTCCATGGCGCGATCAATTCGCTTCCAGCGCGGCCGAGGCCCGGCTCCAATCCCGCAGCCCCAGCGCGGCCAGCGCCGTCAACCCCGCATAAAGCGCGGCGGTCGGCCCCAGTCCCTTGTAAATGTATTCGCCGATGTAGACCAGGTCCACGGCAATCCACAGCCACCAATTGGCCGTGTGCTTGCGCGTCTGCCACCAGCTGGCCACCAGGCTGAAACTCATCAGCGTCGCATCCAGCCGGGGCAGCGCCGCGCCGATCCGCGCCATCAGCAGGCCCAGCAGCACGCTGGCCACGGCTCCGGCCGCCAATCCCGCCAGCAGGCTCGGCCGGGAGAGCCGGACCACGCGCACCTCGCCCTCCTGGCGCACGCCGCGCCACCAGTACCACCAGCCGTAGAGCGTGAAAGCCAGGAAAAAAATCTGAAGCAGGGCGTCGGAATAGAGCCGGACGCGGTAAAAAACCACCAGGTAGAGCAGGTCGGAGACCAGCACCACTGGCCAGCAAAGGAGGTTGCGGCGGGTGGTGAGCCAAATGCCCACAACCGTCGTAACGACGCCCGCGTCTTCGAGCCCGTTTGCGGCCAGGTAGTTTGCCATTGTTGCCCAGTGCATCAGTCTTCAACTCCCACGAACACCGCTCCCTGCCGCTTTCGTCCTTCAGCCCAACGGCCTATCGCATCCAGCAGCTTCCGTCCGCCCGCGCCGCGAAACCAGCGCGCATGACCCGCCAGGTAATCGTCCAGGGCCAGCTTCGCCTTCTCCTTCGAATGCAGTACGCCGAGGAAGTAATCGGCCTCGGAGAGCGCAAACTCGGCGTGGCAGAGCGCGGTCATCGGCGCGAGAGCCGCGGCCTCTTCCCCGGTGAGCGGGCGCACCGACTCGTAGCCCACGAGCAGCGCCTCCAGATGGTCGAGGTGCACGCGCAACTCTTCTCCGCGCGCGGGGTTTTGCATCAGGCCGATCCACTCCACGAGGTTGCGCTCGATGGCCTGCGCCAGGTCGTGCACGGCGTTGGTCCGGTCGGCCAGCCCGAAGTCGATCACCGCTACGGCCCGCGCCTCGTCGCCCGCGTCGCTCCACAAGAGGTTCGAGGCGTGCAGGTCGTTGTGCGTCCATAGCGGATCGATTGCGTGAAGAAGCGGCTGCAACTCGGCGTGAAACGGCGCTAGCAGGTCGAGCGCCTCACGGCAGCTCTGGCGCACCGCCGCGTCCGTGGTCAGCGCGGGCCGAGCCGCCAAGTAGCGCTGCAACTCCGCGTCCGGGTCCTCCGCCGCGAAGATCGTAAAGCCGGCCACCAGCGGTTGCGCCTTGCGCCGCGGCGCATCGTAGCCCTGCGCCGCCCGATGCAGCCTGGCCAGCGCCTCTCCCGCCGCGCGCGCATGGCCCGTCGAGCGAAACGGCGTCCAGGAGAGCGCGTCCTCATAAAGGTCCAGGCCCACGGGGGCTTCATGCACCTCATAGGTCCACTCGCCGATTTCAATGGCGCTCTCGCCGAATGAATCCGCAAAAACGCGCGGCACCGGCGCTCCGTGGGCATGAAGATAGTTCAGAAAGCGATGCTCTTCGAGCAAGCCCTCGCGGTCGCGCACGCTGCGGTGATGGCGCTTGATGAAGACGCGCCCGTTTTGCGTTCCGGCCACGCTGGCCGCGGAAAACGGCCGCGGACTCACCGTCAGAATCTCAATGGGCTCGCCGCAGCCGGGAAAGCCGGAGAGCAGCGCGCGCACCTCGTCAAGCGTGAGCGGCGGCCAGTCGGGTTCCACCAGTGCGCCGTCCATGCCGTGCGCCTTTGCGGTCGTGTTCATCGCTTGTTCGTCCTTTTTACGTCAAGAATCGGGCGGTTGAGGTTCGCGGTTTCCCACCCTTTCGCCAGAAAAAAGGCGAAAGGATGGGGCACGGTGCTTTTTGGACGGTCCCGTCAAAATGCGCTCCCTAGAATCTGTAATGCGCCGAGAGCCGCACCGTCGTGGGCGCGCCCAAATGGATGAAGGTGTCGCCATAGTTTGCCCCGGTGTCCTTCCAGTAGCGTTTGTCGGTGATGTTATCGGCATAAAGCCGCAGCGTCACGCGGCCTCCGTCGCCGCCTGGCGTGTAACGCGCGCCCAGGTTGAAGAGGTTGTAGCTTGGTACGCTGACCGCATCGTCGCGCGTGGCCTCCTTGCGTCCGGTGTAACTCCAGCCGGGCATCAGGTGCAGCCCGCGCACACGGGGCAGGGCCAGATCGGCAAACAGCGCCGTGCGCAGATGAGGAACATTGAGCACCTGCTTGTTGTCGAAGGCCGGTGTGCCGGTGTCGCTTGAAAGTGCGCGAATGGCCGCCGCCGAGCCCGTCAGGCTCAGCCAGTTGGTGGCCTTGCCCTGCGCGTTCAACTCGACGCCGTCGTGCGTCTCGTGGCCTTCGGACTCAAAGCAGAGGTCGCCGGAGCTTATAGGAGTCGGATTGCCCGTGCAAAAGCTGTCCGCCGACTGAATCACCTTGGGATAGAAGAAGGGCGCGCGCATGTGAAAGAGCGCGGCGGTCAGCAGAATGCGTTCACCGGGTTCGTACTTGGCGCCCACCTCGGCCTGGCGGGTCAAGAACGGACTGAGAAACTGGTTCGCGTTGTCCACCCACCAGGGCCCTTGCGGTCCCAGCGACAACAGTACTCCGTAGTTTCCATAGAGCGTAAGGTTGCTGGCCGGGTTGAAGGTGACGGCGTACTGCGGCAGCCAGAGCAGTTTATCGGTGATAATAGGCGGCGTTCCTGGGCTGGTAGCCGAAAGGGAGTAGTTGTGATCGCGCAGGGAATCAAACCGGCCGCCGGCGAGCAGCTGAATGTGGCCGGGAAGATGAACCCGATCCTGCAAAACCGCGGCTGCCTGGTGGTTGTCCTCCCAGAGCCGGCGCGGTCCGGCTTGTTCTCGCACGCCGTCTGACGACGCTCCCGGAAATGGCGTGATGGGCTGGTAGATGTTCTCCGAACCGACGTAGGAGTAAACCGCTCCATCCTGTATGACGCCGTCGGGCGAAGAGGGATTTGCGACGGTAAAATAGCCTGGCTGCTGCACGCTGCGCAGGAAGAGCTCGCCGCCGCCGGTCACGTCGTGCGTGACGGCTCCAGTCTTGACGTGGCCGGTGGCCAGCGCCTGCGCCTGGGCGTCGATGCGCAGTTCGCCGGGGTCGCGATAGTCGTAGATGTCGTAACCGCCATCGGGGGCGAAGAAGTAATTGGGGGCCGCGCCGCCGCTCGCCTGACAATCCGCTTCATAGCCGCAGCCGTAGGCGTACACCACGTTGTCGTCGATCAGCGAGTGGCTGAAGCTGCCCGCGGCGAAGGCCTTCCACCCACGGGGCAGATCGTAGTCGAAACGCGAGTTGGCGTTGAAGGTGTCGAAGGTGTTCGGCTTTTCCCAGGATTGCTCGCCCAGCATCGTCGATGGATAGATTTTGTCGAGGTTGGGCAGGATCGTGCCCCCCAGCAGTTGATAGCCGCAGACCGAGCGCTCGACCTTGTGCTGGTACTCGAAGTCGCCCTTCAGAATCGCCTTGGGGCTGAGCTTCCAGTCGGCCGCGCCCGCGCCCACGGCGCGCCAGCCGTCGGCGCCGTTCACGTAGCTTTCGATTCTTTCCGCAGCCAGATTGGCGCGCACGCCCACCTGCTGGCGGCTGCCGAAGAGCCGGCCCAGATCGACCGCTCCGTAAGCCGTCCCCCGCTGGTCGGTGGCCAGATCGGCGGCCGCGATGGCGGCTGGCCGCTTGGTCACGTAGTCGATGAGCCCACCGGCCGAGGCCACGCCGCTCTCCACCCCGGCAATGCCCTTCAAGAATTCGACGCGCTGCTTGTTTTCGAGGGGCACATCCTGCTCGCCGGCAATGGTCATGCCGTTGATTTCGAGGCCGGTGGCCAGATCGATGGGGAAGCCGCGAATCTCGTAGTCGCCGTAGTAGCCCACCGGGGCGTAATCCTCGCCAATCGAGGCGTCGTTCTTCACCACGTCGGAGAGCAGGCGCGCGCCCTGGTCTTCCATCAGCTCGCGCGTGACGACCGTGGCCGAAAGCGGCGTTTCAGCCAGCGTTGCGCCGTCCAGCGTGCCGACTGTCACCGCCTCGGGAAGGTACTCGTCCAAATGGCCATGCACCACCACCGTGGTGGTCACGCGCGGAAGCGGCTGCGCGGCGGCATTGGACTGGGGCGCGCTGGCGACCGGGTTGGTCTGGGCCGCGGCCGGCTTCGGCGCGGCGGGCGATGAGGCTGCGCCAGCCGTCGAGGACGTGGGGTTTTGTGCCATTGTGCCCAGCGGCGCGGCCAGGCAGAAAAGCAGCAGGCCTACGGTGCGAGCCACGCGGCTTTGCGCACACAGGCGCATGAGGCCCTCGCGGCGGGCAGCCGCCGGCCGCGAAAACGGAGCTGAAATCTTGAGATTGAATGGTCGAAATGCGATGCGGGCCTGGCCGGAAGAAATAAAACAGTGCATGGGTTCCCCTTGTTCCAAAAAACTCCATGAAACAGGAGAACGCACGCTGCATTCGAGGAAGAAGGCCGCTTGGCTTCGAAAACTTCCCACGCCGGTATTATCCGNNTCCGGATCGGGTTCGAGGGTATATCTCAGCCCCACACCGTGGAGCACCCCTGTTTCAATTTCTAGATTGAAACACTCCCGGTCTGGTTTTGCAAGCGATTCCCGCGCCGGCCGAATTTACCCGTCAGTCCGGTTTGCCCATCAGCCCGGGGCGGCGGCTGGTGACGCGTCAGTCTCCGGCGGCTTCTTCCACTTCCGAGCCGATCCGGCGCAGCTTCATCACGCGCCATTGCAGGCGGTCGAAGAAGAGGTAAACGACGGGCGTGGTGAAAAGGGTGAGCATCTGCGAAACGATCAGTCCGCCGACGATGGTGATGCCCAGCGGTTTGCGCAGCTCGGAACCGACACCCATCCCGATGGCCAGCGGCAGCCCGCCAAAGAGCGCGGCCATGGTGGTCANNCGCAGCAGGCAGGCCTGGTAGATGGCCTCGACCGGCGGCAATCCCTGCTCGCGCTCGGCCTGCAGGGCAAAGTCGATCATCATGATGGCGTTCTTTTTGACGATGCCGATCAGCAGGATGATGCCAATGAGGGCGATGATGCTGAGTTCGGTTCCGGTCAAAAGCAGGGCCAGAATCGCGCCCACCCCGGCCGGGGGCAGCGAGGAGAGAATGGTCAGCGGATGGATCAGGCTCTCATAAAGAATGCCGAGCACGATGTAGACGGCGACCAGCGCGGCGAGGATGAGGTAAGGCTCGCTGCTGAGCGAGTCCTGAAAGGCCTGCGCGGTGCCCTGGAAGGTGGCGCGGACGCCGCTGGGCATGCCCATCTCGCGCTGCGCTTTTTGGAGAGCGATGACGGCGTCGCCCAGAGCCACGTTGGGGGCCAGGTTGAAGGTCAGCGTGACGGCCGGGTACTGGCCCTGGTGGTTTACCTGCAATGAGGTGCGCTGCGTCTCATAGTGAGCGATGGCAGAGAGCGGCACCATGGCGCCGCCCGTGGATGGAGTGGGGGCAGCCGCAGCCGTGGTTGCGGACGCGGTGGTAGTGGTGGTGGTGGCGGATGGCATGGCGGTGGTGGCTCCCGTTACATTGCTGGCCTTGATGTAGATGCCGTTGAGGGAGTCGGGGCTGAGCTGGTAGCGGGGATCGACCTCCATAACCACGTGGTACTGATTGAGCGCAGTGTACATGGTGGAGACCTGGCGCTGGCCGAAGGCNNAGACGTCGCGCAGCTCGGGCATGGCCTGCATGTGCGCCTGCAGCTGCGGCGCCCAGGCGTTCAACTCGTCCAGATTCTCGTCCGCCAGCGTGTACTGGTATTGGGCGGCGCTGCTGCGTCCGCCCACCTGAATGTCCTGATTGGCCTGAAGGTAGAGAATGGCGCCGGGAATGCTGGTGAGCTTCCGGCGCAGGCGGTTGACCACCTGGTCGGCGGAGACGCGGCCAGGGCGCTGGGCGAGCGGCTTGAGAGCAATGAACATGCGGCCGACATTGAAGCTGCCGCCGCCCGGTCCGCTGCCGCCCGCAAAAGCCGTCACGGAGCGGACGGCCGGATCGTCCAGCACCATCTGCGCCAGCTCGCGCTGCTTGGCGCTCATGGCGGGGAAGCTGATGTCCTGCGCTGCGCGCGTTGAACCGCTGATCCGGCCCGTGTCCTGCTGCGGAAAGAAGCCCTTGGGCACGATAATGTAGAGGTAGATGTTGAGCGCGAAGGTGGCGATGAGCACGCACAGCATCAGCGCCTGGTGGCGCAAAACCCAGCGCAGGCCGCGGGCGTACTCGCCGTGCATCCTCTGGAAGGCGCTTTCGCTGGCGCGATAAATGCGGCCGTGGCGGCTTTCGTCGCGCGATTTGAGGAACTTGGCGCAGAGCATCGGCGTGGTGGTCAGCGACACCAGCAGCGAAACGGCGATGGCCACCGAAAGCGTGACGGCAAACTCGCGGAAGAGCTTGCCCACGATGCCGCCCATCAGCAGAATCGGGATGAAGACGGCAATCAGCGAAGTGCTCATCGACAGCACCGTGAAGCCGATCTCGCGCGAGCCTTTCATGGCCGCATCGAAGGGCGTCATGCCCATTTCGAGGTAGCGGGTGATGTTCTCGATGACCACGATGGCGTCGTCCACTACGAAGCCGGTGGCGATGGTGAGCGCCATCAGCGAGAGGTTGTCGATGGTGTAGCCCACCAGGTACATCACGCCGAAGGTGCCCACCAGCGAGAGCGGCACGGCCACCGAGGGAATGATGGTGGCCCAGACCTCGCGCAGAAACAGGAAGACCACCAGCACCACCAGCGCCACGCTGATCATCAAAGAAATTTCCACGTCGTGCACGCTGGCGCGGATGGTGGTGGTGCGGTCCACGGCCACATCGATCTTGATGGTGGGCGGGATGGCGGCTTGCAGGCGCGGCATCTCGGCCATCACGGCGTCCACGGTGGAGATGACGTTGGCGCCGGGAATCTTGAAGATGACGATCATGACGGCGTCTTTGAGCTGGCCGGGAGGGCCTTTGTCCGGGCTGATGCCGCTGACGCCGGCGGTGTGGATGTCGGCGACGTCGTTGGTAATCGCGCCCAGATCAGCGATGCGCACCGGCGCGCCGGTCTGCTGGTTATACCCGGCGATAATGGGCGCGTAATCGGAGGCTTTGAAGATCTGATCGTTGTCGCCGACCTGCCAGCGGCGGCCAGGGTTTTGCAGTGCGCCTTTGGGCCGGTTGGCGTTGGCGGCAGAGAGCGCCGTGCGCACTGCCTCCAGGCCGACGCCATTCGCGCCCAGTTGCATGGGGTTCAACTCGACGCGCACGGCGGGGCTGGAGCTGCCTCCGACGAAGACCTGGCCAACCCCCTGGATCTGGGAGATCTTTTGCGACAGGATGGAGTCCGCCATGTCGTAGATCTGCGGCTTGGTCACCACGTCGGAGGTCAGGGAGAGAATCAGGATCGGGGCTTCCGCCGGATTGGCCTTGCGGTAGCTGGGATTCTGCGGCAGGTAAGAGGGCAACTGGCTGCGCGCCGCGTTGATGGCCGCCTGCACGTCGCGGGCGGCAGCGTTGATGTCGCGGTTGATGTCGAATTGCAGGATGACCGAGGCCGTGCCCAGCGAGCTGGACGAGGTCATCTGGTTGACGCCGGCGATGCGCCCGAACTGGCGCTCAAGCGGGGTGGCAACCGAGGAGGCCATGGTCTCCGGGCTGGCGCCGGGCAGCCCCGCGCTCACGCCGATCACCGGGTAGTCGACGTTGGGCAGCGAGGCCACGGGCAGCGTCGAGTAAGCCACGGCGCCGGCCAGCAAGAGGGCCAGCGAGAGCAGCGTCGTGGCCACCGGTCGGCGAATAAATGGCGCGGATAGGTGCATTGATCGCTGTCCCTGACCACCTGCTGTGGGTTGATCTTTGGTTGATGTTGGAGAAGTCCCACCCTAGCCGCAAAAACAAGAACGCGGCGAGGGTGGGTCACCCGATTAAATGCTGACTTCTGACCCCTGACCCCTGATCCCTGACCCCTGATCCACGATTTCTCGCGGCTTCATGCGCTGGGCCAGCTTGTCAAAGTAGATGTAGATGACCGGGGTGGTGTAAAGCGTCAGCAACTGCGAGAGCAGCAGGCCGCCGACGATGGTGATGCCCAGGGGCTTGCGCAACTCCGCGCCCACTCCGCCGCCCAGAGCCAGCGGCAGACCGCCCAAAAGAGCTGCCATGGTGGTCATCATGATGGGGCGAAAACGCAACAGGCAGGCCTGAAAAATCGCCTCTTCGGCCGGCAGATGCTGGTCGCGCTCGGCCTGCAGGNNGAGATGATGGTGATGGGGTGGATGTAGCTCTCGTAGAGCACGCCCAGCACAATGTAGACGGTGACGAGCGCGGCCAGAATCAGCAGCGGCTCATTGGAGAGCGAGGTCTGGAAGGCGGCGGCCGTGCCCTGAAAGCTAGCGTTGATGGCCACCGGCATCTGGATGCGCTGCTCGATG
>PMPH01000129.1 GCA_003161045.1 Acidobacteriaceae bacterium | reverse complement strand
CGCGGATCGCATCGGGCGTGGAGTCTTTGATTGGGTCGGCGACACCAACGATGCCCGCCGCCTTTCCATCGACGGCAACCAGCATCACCGTCTGGCCCTCTTTGCGCAGTGCTTCAGCCTGATCGAGGAGCGGGGCCGGATCGACGGAAAGGTCGCGGAACAGTTCTGCGTTCCCGACTGCGACCTGCTTACCAAAAACCGTTCCCTTCACGCCTTTCCCGGTCGTTGAGTTGAACCCAACTACATCATTCAGGGCGAGCTTCTTGACTTCCGCGCCTTTCACAATGGCTTCCGCCAGAGGATGTTCGCTGGAGCGCTCAAGGCTGGCGACCAGTTGCAGGAGGCCAGATTCGTCGATGCCTGGCTGGGGAATGACGGAACTCAGCGTTGGTTTGCCTTCGGTGAGGGTTCCCGTCTTGTCGATGATGAGCGTGTCAACCTTGCCAAATGTCTCAAGCGCCTCCGCGTTGCGTATGAGAATGCCGGCGCGAGCCCCGCGGCCGGTGCCCACCATGATTGCCATGGGCGTGGCCAGCCCAAGAGCGCACGGGCAGGCAACGATCAAAACAGCCACGGCATTCACCAGTGCATGAGCAAAGCGCGGCTGCGGCCCAACAAAGTACCAGACAGCGAAGGTGATAATGGCTGAGCCGATTACAGCAGGGACGAAGTACGCGGAGACGCGATCCGCCAGCCGCTGAATCGGCGCCCGAGACCGCTGCGCCTCGCTGACCATCTTTACAATTTGCGCCAGCAGCGTGTCGGCACCCACGCGCTCCGCGCGCATCACGAATCCGCCGGTTCCGTTCACCGTTCCGGCCGTCACTTTTGCGCCCTTGTCTTTCTCTACCGGTATGGGCTCTCCGCTGATCATCGATTCATCGACGGAACTGTGGCCTTCAAGAACAGTCCCATCTACGGGCACCTTTTCTCCGGGACGGACGCGTAGACGGTCGCCAACTTGCACCTGATCGAGAGGCACGTCGGCTTCGCCGCCCTTGTCATCGAGCCGCTTCGCCGTCTTCGGAGCCAGGCCAAGCAGCGCGCGAATCGCACCGCTGGTTTGGCTGCGAGCGCGCAACTCCANNTGAGGAACGACGGTAGCGAAGACGCTGTAAAGATAGGCCGAGCCCGTGCCAAGGGCGATCAAGGTGAACATGTTGAGACTGCGATGCACGATGGATTGCCAGCCCCTGACAAAGAAAGGCAGCCCGCACCAGAGGACCACCGGAGTTGCCAGCGCGAACTCAATCCACGCCCAAGCTCTCGCCGAGAATAGGTGCTGCATCGGCATAGAAGGGAGGAATGCAGAAACCATTAGCGCGAGCATCGGCGCCGCGAGCGCGACACTGATCCAAAACCGCCTCGTCATGTCGGTCAGTTCTGGATTGGCTTCTTCGGCGGTGACCTCCCGAGGTTCGAGCGCCATGCCACACTTCGGACAACTGCCCGGCCCCATTTGTTTGATCTCCGGATGCATCGGGCAGGTGTATTCCCCTTGTGGCTCGGGCTTACCCGCCGGATGTGGGGGGGCTGTGACCGGCTTGGCCGGCGCGTACTTCTCCGGCGCGGCGCGAAACTTTGCGGCGCAGCCCTGGCTGCAGAAGTAGACAGTGACGCCCTGGTGCTCGACGCTTGCCGCCGCTTTCGATGGATCGACCTTCATCCCGCATACGGGATCGTGCGCTCCAATCTGCATAGAGCTAATGTTGACTTGTGCATATACTTCGGTCTGTACCTTTTTGCTCTGAGGGGGGTGCATAGCAATTGGCTGCCGAACCCGGACGGATGTGATCTAAATCACCGCCGCAAGAGGGCCGGTGGATGCATATAATGAAAGCCGGGGATCTTTATACCATGAATTGGGGCAGAAAAGGCGCGTTGCTGATGCTGGCGGTAGTGGTCTTCTGGACCGCTGCGCCGGCCTGCGCCTGTCTGCCGGCCACGCAGCCGTCCGGGCAGCATTCCTGCTGTCGCGGGATGGGGCGGGAGTGCGGTATGCCGCCGATGGGCATGAATGGCTCGTGCTGCCAGGTCCAGCGGCAGAACATCGCCGTCCCTCCGGCGCCTCCATACTCTCCTGGGCATTCACAGAAATTGACCTTTGTGCCGCATCAGGCCGGTCTGGAATCGGCCGCCTCCCACCGCAATGCTTTCCAGGCGCCACCGCCAAAGTTTCCACCAGGCTGCAACTCCATACTCCGAATCTAAAACGCCCTCCTTCGCAGGTTGAATCTTGGCCTTCGTGCGTCTTCGCGCACCCATGCGCGTTGCAAACGCACGGCCAGGCGATGCCCCGAATTGTCGTTGGAGGGAGTTATGAGAGTTTTTGTTGCCGCACTTTGCATACTGGCGGCTGCTGCGCCGAGCTGTGTTTCCCGCGCGGAGACGCCGGCCAAAAGCGATGGCCTGGCGAACTTTGCCGCCTTGTTGGGAGAAGACCGCCGGCCGGAGGCTTCCGGTCCGGCGCTGACCTTAGAAGATGCCGAACGAATCGCCCTTGCCACGAATCCTGAGATCGAGGTGGCCGTCCGGCGAGTCGCCATCGCCGAAGCGAGCGTTCCCGCCGCCGGTGCGCTCGACGATCCGACAGCAATGTACCGCGGATGGGGCGTTCCGTTGCAGCAGCCCTGGAATTTCAACGACGCCCAGAACATGTTCAGCATCAGCCAGACGTTTCCAGGCAGCGGCAAGCGGGCGCTGCGGACGAGTGTGGCCGAGTCGGACGTGGCCATGGCGAAGGCGCAGCTTGACGAGGTGCGCCTGGAAGTCCAGGTGCGCGTGCACAAGGCCTTCGACGATCTGCTGCGTGCCGGCGACGAGTTGCGGATTCACGATCAGCACGTGGGCATCGCGCGTCAGGCCATCGAGGCGGCGCGCATCAAGTATGTGGTCGGAAAGGTTCCGCAGGCGGACATTCTGAAGGCGCAGGTGGCGCTCACAGCGCTGGCAGAGCACATGATTCGCTTCGACCACGACGCCGATCTNNGCGCGGGCCCGCCTCAACACGCTGCTTGGGCGCGATCCCGCTGCGCCGCTCAACATACAAGGAGAGTATGCCGCGCTGGCCACGCTGCCCCCTGCACAGAAACTCGAAGAAATTGCACTCCAATCCCGTCCCGATCTGATCGCTGCCAGCCAAGCCGCTGAGCGGAGCCGCAAGGAGCAGGCGCTGGCCAAGAAGGCTTACGTGCCGGACTTTACGGTTTCTGCCGGCTACATGCTGATGCCGCCCAGCTCCCCGATGCGCAACAGCTACATGGTCGAGGGCTCAATGAACCTGCCTTGGCTGAATCACCGCAAGCACGGCGCGGAGATTGCCGAAGCCACGGCGCAAGCCACCGAGCAGGACGCCGAGCTGAACGCATTGCGCAATGCCGCATTCGGGCAGATTCAGGAAGGGCTGGTGGAGGCGCAGGCGGCGCAACGGCTGGCGCGCATGTATCGCGACGAACTTCGGCCCCAGGCCGAAGCCACGCTTCAGTCAAGCGTGATCGCCTATGAGAACGACAAAACAAACCTCCTCGATCTGCTCGACAGCCAGATGACGGTCATCAACGTTGACCTTTCCTGGCTCGATGCAGTTGCCGATTTCGACACGCGCCTGGCGGATCTCGAGCTCGCCACTGGCGCTCCCATCGACCTTTCAGATTCTTCCGCAACGGAGGTGAAACCGTGAAGACACGCACCTATCAGCTTTCCCTCGCGGCGGCCGTCGCCGTCTGCGTTCTGCTTGCGGCCGCGCTTGCGGTTGTACTCGTGCATCGCAATCACGCGGCTTCGCAAGTGGCTTCGCAGGATCCGGTGGTGGCGCGCGGACCGGAGATGGCCTCGCAGCCCATGCCGTCCATGGGAGCTGCGCCGTCGAATGCCGAGCCGGCGCTGACGCCCGTGCAGTTGTCGCCCCAGCGCCTTCAGGAGATCGGCGTGACGACGGCGACCGTAGAACTCAAGAACGTGAACGACAATCTGAGCGTTCCCGGCAATGTGGACATCGACGAGGAAAAACTCTCGTATGTGCAAACCCGCTTTCCCGGCTGGATTCAGAGTGTCTTTGCGAATGCGACTTACCAGTACGTGCGCAAGGGGCAGCGCCTTTTCACCGTGTATAGCCCGGATCTGGTAAGCAGCGAGCAGGAGTACCTGCTGGCCCGGCAGAACCAGAAGGCCTTTGCGCCCGATGCGCAGGGCATGGCCGCGCAGGAAGGCGGCTGGCTGCTCAAGGCCGCCGAGGAGCGCTTGCGGCAATTCGGCGTTCCAGCGCAGGAAATCGCCAATCTGGAGCAAAGCGGCAAAGTTCAGCGCAACCTGGCGATCGACTCGCCGGCCTCGGGCTACATCATCGAGCGCAACGCGTTGCCGAACGCCTATGTGCAGCCGGAGACGAAACTCTACACCATCGCCGATCTTTCCACGGTGTGGGTGTACGCCAACGTCTTTCAGAGCGAAGTGGGCCGCTTGAAGCCGGGCGACCCTGCGCAGGTCACGGTCGACGCCTATCCGGGACGCCATTTCAACGGCCGCATCGATCAGATTCTGCCGCAGGTGGATCCGGCAACGCGCACCGTGCGCGTGCGTCTTGTCTTCCAAAATCCCAGCGTGGTGCTGAAGCCGGGAATGTACGTGAACGTCGCTATCGCGGTCCCGCTGGGGCGGCAACTGGTGATACCCGCCTCTGCCGTCTTGCAGGGAGGAACGCGGGCAATCGCCTTTGTCAACCATGGAAACGGCAATCTGGAGCCGCGCACCATTGAGACAGGGCCCCAACTCGACGATTCCGTCGTTGTCCTCAAAGGTCTGAAGGCCGGCGAACAGGTAGTTAGCTCGGCCAACTTCCTCGTGGACTCGGAAGCGCAGCTTCAGACGGCGATGGGAGCCTTTGCGCCTGCACCGCCGCCGCAGCAGGGCGCGAGCGCCGCGCCGGCCCAGCAAGTGCATATCAACTTCAGCACCGAACCCTCGCCGCCACGCAAGGGAGCAAACACGGTGCGTGTCAAGCTGACTGCTTCTGACGGAAAAGCAATTGCCGGGGCGCAGGTGACGGCAACCTTCTTCATGCCGGCCATGCCCGAGATGGGAATGGCGGCAAGCCGCGCAGCAGCCACGCCGGCCGACAAGGGCAACGGGCTCTATGAAGGTCCGCTTCAACTGGAGTCGGGCGGCACCTGGAAGGTGACCGTGACCGTTCAGCGCGGCGGACAGACTATTGCCACAAAGCAGTTCAGCCTCAACGCCACGGGAGGTATGTGATGATCTCACGCATCATTGCATGGTGCGCGCGCAATCCCTTCCTCGTCTTCACGGGATCGATCCTTCTCGTCGTCGCGGGCATTTGGTGCCTTCGGCGTGTGCCGCTCGACGCGCTTCCTGACATCAGCGACGTGCAGGTCATCATTCACACGCAGTGGCCGGGCGAGCCCCCGAACGTGATTGAAGACCAAGTGACCTATCCGATCGTAACGGCTCTGCTTTCGGCTCCCAAAGTGAAAAGCGTGCGCGCCCAGACCATGTTTGGCGACTCCTATGTCTTTGTCGTCTTTCAGGATGGAACCGACCTTTATTGGGCGCGGTCGCGCGTGACCGAGTATCTCGAGCAGATCGCCGGACGGCTGCCCGCGAACGTGCATCCGGCCATCGGCCCGGATGCCACTGGCGCAGGCTGGGTTTACGAGTACGCCATTGTGGACCGCAGCCACACCAAAAGCCTGGCCGACCTGCGCGCGTTGCAGGACTGGTACTTGCGCTATCAACTCGAAACCGTACCGGGCGTGGCGGAGGTGGCCAGCATTGGCGGCTTTGTGCGCCAGTATCAGGTGAACCTCGATCCGAAGAAGCTTTTCTCTTATGGCATCTCCGCATCCACCGTGATTGACCGTGTCCGCCAGAGCACCAATGAAGTTGGCGGAGACGTGCTGGAGATGAGCGGAGCCGAGTACATGATTCGCGGCCTCGGCTACCTGCGTTCGCTCTCCGACCTTGAAAATGTTCCCGTTGCGACCAAGAACGGCACGCCGGTGCTGGTGCGCGATCTGGGCACGGTCTCCTTTGGCCCCGACGTGCGGCGCGGCGCGGCCGACTGGCAGGGGAAAGGGGAAACCGTGGGCGGCATTGTGGTCATGCGCTACGGCATGAATGCGCTCAACGTCATCAACGGCGTGAAGGCCAAGTTCAAGGAGATCGCGCCCTCGCTGCCTGCCGGCGTTGAAATCGTAACCGGCTATGACCGCTCCTGGCTGATCGATCAGTCGATCCACACGCTCAAACGGGACCTCATCCTCGAAGCGATTATTGTCAGCTTCGTCAGCATTGCCTTCCTCTTCCACTTCCGCTCGGCGCTCGTCCCCATCCTGACGCTGCCCATCGCCGTGCTGGCCGCGTTCATCCCCATGTACTACCTGCACATAAGCTCCAACATCATGTCGCTCGGCGGCCTGGCGCTGGCCGTCGGCGTGCTGATTGATGCCGCCATTGTCATGGTGGAAAACGGGTATCGCCATCTTGCGGAGCGAACCGATGTACCGGACGATGCTCAGCGGCGGCGCATCCTGGTGGGCGCTGCCCAGCAGGTTGGCCCGGCGCTCTTTTACTCGCTCATCATCATCGTGGTCTCATTTCTGCCGGTCTTTCTGCTGGAGGCGCAGGAAGGCCGCATGTTCCGGCCACTGGCCTGGACCAAGACGCTGGTCCTCGTTTTCTCTTCGCTGCTCTCCATCACGCTGGTGCCGGCGCTGATGCCGCTCTGCCTGCGCGGAAAGCTGCGCCCCGAGTCGAAGAATCCCGCCGCGCGATTTACCCAGGCCCTCTATCTTCCCGTGCTGCGCTGGTGCCTCCAGCACTGGAAGCTGGTCATCGTGCTGAATCTTGCCTTCCTGGCCGCGACCATTCCTCTCTACTTCCGGCTGGGAAGCCAGTTCATGCCCGCGTTGTATGAAGGCTCCGCCCTTTACATGCCGAGCGCGCTGCCCGGCATCTCGATTACGCAGGCGGTCTCGCTGATGCAGGAGCAGGACCGGATCATCCGTTCCTTTCCCGAAGTCGCGACGGTCTTCGGCACCGTCGGCCGTTCTGACAGCGCCACCGACAATGCTCCTCTGGATATGTACGACACCACCATCATGCTCAAGCCGCGCGAACAGTGGCGGCCCGGCATGACCTACGAAAAGCTGATCCATGATATGGATGAGAAGCTTCAGTTCCCTGGCCTGACGAATACCTGGACGATGCCGGTTGAGAACCGGCTCGATATGGAGTTGACCGGAATCAAGACCGCGGTGGGGATCAAGATCCAAGGTCGCGATCTGTCGCAAATCGAGGATATTGGAGCTCGCATGCAGCAGATTCTTGCGGGCATGCCGGAGACCAACTCGGTTTTTGCCGAACGTGTTGCGCAGGGGTTCTATCTGAATGTGGAAGTGAACCGGCCAGAAGCCGCGCGCTACGGCCTCACCGTGGCTGACGTTCAGCAGGTCATCACGTCGGAGATCGGCGGAGAGGACATTGCGCAGAATGTGGAAGGCCGCGAGCGTTTTCCGATCTCCGTGCGTTATCAACGCAGCTTCCGAGATCATCCTGAAGCCCTGTCGCAGGCGCTGATTCCGACTCCTTCCGGCGGGCAGATTCCGATTAACGAAGTGGCTCGCGTGTTCTACTCGCGCGGCCCTGCCATGATCCGCGACGAAGACGGAGCGTTGACGGGCTATGTTTATCTCAATCTGAACACGCACAATTACGGCGGCTTTGTGAACGACGCGGAGAAGTTGATCAACCAGAAGCTCGCGCTGCCAGCGGGATATACCTGGCGCTGGGCTGGAGAATATGAGTTCGAAATGCGCGCCAAACAGCGGCTCAAGATTATCCTCCCCATCGTCTTCTTCGTAATCTTCATGCTGCTCTATCTGGTCTTCAAATCTGCCGCCGAAGCGGCAGTGCTCATCTTTCCCACTCTCTACGCCATGTCAGGAGGCCTGCTGCTGCAATGGGCGCTCGGCTATAACTTCAGCGTTGCCGTTTGGGTCGGCTATATCGCGCTCTTCGGCATTGCAGTGGAGACAGGTGTCGTGATGGTGGTTTATCTGGATGAAGCTTTCAAGCAGCGGCTAGCGGAGGATGCGCCCATGACGGAAGACGGACTGTTGCAGGCTGTCATCGATGGCGCGGTCCAGCGGCTGCGGCCCAAGCTGATGACCG
>PMPH01000024.1 GCA_003161045.1 Acidobacteriaceae bacterium | reverse complement strand
GAATTTCTCCGCCTGTCACAGAAGACGCAAAGCAAGCAAGGCTACAATGCGTCGAAGTCCAAGGCCCTGCGCAAAATGTTTTGAATCCCTGAATGGAGATACCAATGAACATAAGAAAGCATCTATTCTGCTTTGTTGCGATTGTGGCCGGCTTGGTGCTTTATGCGCCGTCGAAAATGCTGGCCAAGGAAAAACCGAATGAGGCAACGTCATGGCTGGCCGCGCACTCTGACCCAGCGAAAATCAACGTAAGCGGGACCTGGAATTCTGAAAAATGGGGCGACATTGTTTTGTACAGGGATGTCGCCAGTGGGCAACTGAAAGGCCACGCCGACGAATGGCATGTTCGCGGCGTTGTCAGCGGAAACCGCGTCTTCCTACTCTTTACCAGCTTTGGCGAAGTAAACTACTCGGCGATTCTGACGGCGGAGAACGATGGCGCGCTGGATGGTAGTTACTCCAAGAGGCTAATGTCCGCAGGGGACAGGGGGGAGCCGATGCACCTCACCCGGATTGACGAAGGAAGCAGGACCCAACCGCCCGCCACGGGTTCTGAGGCACAGTCAAACCCGGGCTTGGCGGCCTCGGCGCAGCCGACGGCAAAGATCGTCGTTTATCGGGCGCACGCTTTTATTGAGCATGGGTTGAAACCTTATGTCATCTTAGATAATGAGTGCATGGCGTGGATACCGGACCGTACGTACATGACGCTGTTGGTTACTCCTGGAAAGCACACTATTATGTTAGCCCGTTCAATCGGAGCTACAATCTTAAACATGGGAATAGGGGGCACACATGGCGATCCACTCTTCGTGTACGCGAATGCCAAGGAGCCGAGTTATGCGGCGGTTGAAGTCAACAAATGGTCCGGCACCTTCAGCTCCAGGCTGACGGAGCCAGAGGAGGCGAGAAGAGATCTGGAAAAACTCTCTCCGGCGAAAGCCAAGGCCATAGACCCTGAGGTAAGCGATCGTGTCTCCGTCGAGCCGGTCAGGTGATCAAAGGGAAAATTGAGAATCTAGGCAGCACTAGTTTCCCAGTATAACTAAAGTTTGTCGATGGCAAGTTGCAAAGCTTTCAGTAGGCGTTGAAGAGGATTTTACCAATCACGAAACAAGAAAAGGAGAATGTTCATGAAACGAGTAGTGATTGCAACAACACTTTTGATGATGTGCTTTATGCTTCCCAGAACTCTTGAGGCGCGCGAAAAGGCACAGATCCCCGACATGAGTAACATGAATCGCATCTTTCTCGGCTGGGTCGATCTCGGCGTTGGATCATACAAAGACCTGGGATACGATACAAGAGAGGACTGGGAATCGGTAATTGCGACGGAAAACACCGGATTCCAGGAGTACTTTCAGACTAAGATGACCGGCCGTACGGTTGTCGTGGCCAAGAACAAGGACGACGTAAACACGGCAGGAAACGACCTCTACGTCAAATTCGTCGATGTTTCGGTCGATCACGGTTATCGCCTTCACATCTCCGTACAACTCATCGACTTGAAGACCAACACTGTGATCGCAACGATTCCCAACATGAAGCTCAATGGGCATTTCTGCACCCTGAAGGGCTGTCTTGCGAAGGATTTGGACGAAGTGAACGAGAAACTACAATTGATGATCAAAGGCACGAAGAAGTAACAGGCATCGATAAACCCGCTCCGGACTGGCGCGATGAGTTCAGGCGAGCACTCTGGACGGGGGTGCCTCGTGGCCAAGCCTTCATGACTGGCGTTCTCGATCGTAGTAGTGTTTTCTTCATGAGACACTACTGTGATCGAGGTGGCTGTCTGATTGCATCGTCGAGAGTTCTCTTATAGGCATGAAGCCGTGCTTGCATGCGCCGAGGTCAGCTTTCTTCCACCGCTGGCTTTGACGGCGTGGCGATGCGCCTGCGCCAAGGGAACGGAAGGCGCTGTTTGAGCAGGCTCCAGCGGGTGTCTTGAAATGGATCGGAGTTATCTCCGTAGATGGGGTGATAGGTCTCGACGCGCTGGCGGCCGGGAATCTCAATGCCGAAATCGTTCAGTTGCAGAAACTGCCGCATCTGAAGTTTGTATCGTCCTTCGACTCCAAACAGAAGCTCCAGCAGCCGTTCGTTGAGCCAGACGATATGGCGGAAGCCGAACTCCCACAGATAGGTATAGCCCTTAAAGAACTTCCAGTCTCCTGGGGTAGCGCGCCAAATGCCGATGACCTCGCGGCGAATCTTCCAGCGCACGAAGTTCAATTCCGCGGGGGTAAGATGGCTGGTGCGCACGTTGCTGAAGTAGCCATCGTACCAGCGGAAATCGGTGAGGTTGGCGACACGCTTAGCCTCGATCATCTCATCGCGCATCGGCGTCTTGGGGTAGGGAGTCATGATCTGATCCATGACGCTGGTGATGCCCATCTTCTTGATGAACTGGTAGTTCTCGCGGATGCTTTCGGCGTCGTCCTCGGGTAGCCCGTTGATGATGCCAGCGACAACGATGATGCCTTCTTTTTGCAACGCCACGACGCCGCGCTGGATAGTGTCCAGCGTGTTGGGCTTGTGCATGGCCTTCAGGTTCTTCGTCGATGCATTCTCGATGCCCAGGAAGATGGAGACAAAGCCCGCCTCGACCATCTTCTTGGCGATATCCGGGTGATGGGCAAAGCCAATGGGGCTGGCCTGTGTGGTGAACATCAGGTTCTTCAGCTTAAGGCGTATAACTCCATCGCATAGCTGCTCGAAGCGGTCCATGTCGAGGGTGATGTTGTCGTCGGTGCAGAAGATGTGGCGCGCGCCGCGGCTGTATGCGTCTTCGATGTCGGCCAGCACGCGCTCAATCGGAAACAGGCGGAAAGAGCGGCCATACATCTCGCGAATACTGCAGAAGCTGCACAGGTGCAGGCAGCCGCGCGAGGTTTCGATGACGTCGGCCTTGCGGAAGTACATATGAAAGCCATTAACCAGGCGCTTGTCGCGGGCGGGAATGCGGATGCGCGCAAGGTCTTCAAGGGGACGGGCGGGATTGTGGCAGAAGGCGCCGTCTTGCTTGTAGGAGAGGCCCAGCACGTTCTCCATCCCCATGCCGCCGGCTTCGATGCTGTCCAGCATCTCACCAAAAGCAAAGTCGCCCTCGCCGCGCATGAGAAAGTCCCACAGGCCCGCGTCCTGCCCGTTCGCGATGCTCTCAGAAAACAAAGTGGCGTGATAGCCGCCCAGGACGGTTTTAATACGAGGATCGAACTGCCTGGTCAGATGTGCAAAGCCGACCGTGGTCTCGTATTGAAAGGTCATAGAACTGAAGCCTACGACATCCGGTTTGAAGGTGCGCAGCAGTTCGAGAAAGCGCGGGACCGCCTGCTTGCGCCAGACCACCATGTCGACAACGCGCACATCGTGATTGTCGATTTGTCCGGCAAGGGTTGACATGGCTACGCTGGGCGGCTCCCACTGACGGCGCGGAACCCAGGGCGATGTGGCGGGACTTTGAACCAGCAATGCTTTCATCTGACCTCGATCAGACCCTTGTCCCGCTTCATCGGTGAGACCCGGCATTTTTTCATTGCACCTGTCTGCAAGATTTACGCCGGAGTGACCGTCGTCGTGCGAAGAGACAGCTTCGTGCGGATCACAGCCTCGATGCGCTCTACCGTATCCAAAGTATGAACGTCGATCTCGCGGGGCAGGAATTCGATGGCGTAGCGGCTTTCGATAAAGTCGACCAGNNGGCGACAAACGCCCTGATTTCGGACTTGATCTCCATGCGTCAATCCTTCTGCGATTCTTTCCAGGGCGAGGTAGTCGATCTTGCCTCGGCTTCCCTTGGGTATGGCATCCAGAAAGTGGATGCGGTCGGGCAGCATATACGGCGGCAAGCGGCGCCCGCAGTGAGTTTTTACCTCGGCCAGGGTGACGGCGCCCGCGCCGCTGAGGCAGAGAAAAGCCGTGATGACCACGCCCTTCGATTCGATCTCCACGGCAACGACAGCCGATTCCAGTATATCTTCTTGACCAAGAAGAGCGGCCTCGATCTCCCCGAGTTCAATGCGAAAGCCGCGGCGTTTTACCTGGCGGTCGAGACGTCCAACAAACAGATAGCTCCCGTCTGGAGTTACCGAGACACGATCGCCGGTGCGGTAATAGCAAATTCCATCCAGCGTAACAATTCGGCGTTCGGTCTCATCGGGACGATTCCAGTATCCTCGCATCAAAGAAGCGCCGCCGGCGAGCAGTTCGCCGTTCGACTCATCGACCCTCAGAGTGGCATAGGGACAGGGACGGCCGATGGGCAGCGGCTGTGAGCCTTCGAATCCCGGTGGCACGCGGCACCAGGTCACCACGTTGGTCTCGGTGGGACCGTATAGATTCACGCAATCCACATGCGGAACCGCAGCCTGTAATTTGGCCAGCATGGGCGCGGGAAAGACCTCGCCAGCGAAGAGAATCAGGCGCAGATCGGGATAAGAATGCGCGGCCATGCGCCCGTCCCGCAACATTCCAGAGAGAATCGAAGGCACGGAATACCAGCAGGTAATGCGGTACTCACGCAGAAACTGCACCAGAAAACGTGGCATCCACGCGATGTGTTCAGGAACCAGCACCACGGTCGCGCCGCACAAGGCCATGTTGAAAATATCGAAGGTGGAGAGATCGAAGCCCAGCGGCGAGGGACAGGCGATGCGGTCGCCGGAGACAATCTGAAACTCGTGTGCGGTCCAGCGGACGAAGGCACTTACGGCGCGGTGAGAAAGCTCGACACCCTTGGGCCTCCCGGTGGAGCCGGAGGTGAAGAGGATAAGGGCTGTATCCTCAGCCCTCATCCGCGGCAACAGCGCATGGCCGCCTTCATGCGCCGCCGGACCCGGCCAGGCAATGCTGACGCCCGTTCGCAGATCGACGATGCGCGGCGGAGCGCTGTCGCCGTCAATCAGCAGGCGCGCTTCGCACTCTGCCAGAACCGCGTCAATGCGTTCCCGCGGCCAGCGCGGATGAACGGGAACATAAATGGCTCCGGCCAGCAGCGAGGCAAAGACGGCAACGATGGCATCGCTGCTCTTGGGCAAAGCCAGGGCGATGCGGTCCCGCGGCTGAATTCCGTGTTCGCAAAAGCGAAGGGCCAGTGATTGGGCCTGCGCCAGCAGTTCGCCGAAACTCGTGACCCGCTCCTCCTCCACGATGGCGACGGCGTCGGGCGCGGTCGCTGCGCTGCGCCTCAACCACTCGTGCAGCAGGTCGCTATCAGGCTTGGGGTCAGGCTCGGGCAAGCGTCACCCCCCAGGTGAAGCCGATGCCCGCCGAGGCAAACAACAGCAACTGGCCGGGACAAATGAGGCCTTCCCGGCGCATCTCCGCATAGTTGATGACCAGATCGCTGGCGAAGGTGTGGCCGAATTCAGCCATGCGGGTGGTCGGCAAACCGCCCTCGGGCAACCCCACCATCCTGCGGAAGCCCTCGCGATCGCGGCGGCTGATGTTGGAGTAGATGAAATGATCCACATCGCTCAAACGCAGACCGGCGTCCGCCAGAGCCTTGTTGGCCAAACGGAAGAGATGGAGATAGAAGATGGGCATGACCTTGTGTTCGATCATGATTGCGTCGGCGGTGAGCTGGATGTGGCCGTCGTTCTGGGTGAGAGCAATGGCCTGGTGCAGATGGCCCAGCGTCATGGCCTCGACGCCAAGAATCAGCGGGCCCTGTGCGCTTTGGCGCCGCAGGATGACGGCGCTGGCGGCATCACCCTGCACGGTGATGGGCAGCAGCGAACGGTTGTCGCGGGGCGCGGTATCGCCAGTGACCAGCAGCGCAGTCTGAATGCGATCGTCCATGCTCATCCAGCCCAGCGCGGTCTTGATGGCCAGATGCAACGCGCCGCAGCCGCCTGCCCGGAAGCTGAGGTTCATCGAAGTCTCCGCTCCAAGATCGGCGCTGAGCCTGTGGGCGAAGGAGATGGATTGGGAATTCTCGCCGGGAAAGGTGCTGTAGTCCACGATAAGATCGATGTTGCGCGCCGCAATCCCGGCCTGCTCAAGAGCCTCTCTTGCGGCCAGCAAAACCAGATCGTAGGGTTGCTGGCTGCCACATACGCGCACCCGGCTGAGTCCAAGATTGTTCAGAGCCCGATCTCTGGCCCGCGGGCTCAGCGGCGCCAATGTGCTCTCCACCCGGAGCCGCTCGCGCTCCAGTATCTCTGCCACGCTCTCTTCGCCGGAAGGCACGGCATAGGCAGCCGCTGCAATGCGTACGTTCAGCTTCAAGATAGCTCCAGTCGCAGCGCGGCATAGCCGCCGTGAGCTGATCTTCCCAGCATCAACGCCTTGCCTGGCCCTGGGCGGCTGCTCAAAGCCAGCAGCAGATGCAGCAATCCTCCAGCCTCTCCCATCCCGGCCGCAACCGCCTGCGCGGGATAGATCACCGCATCCTCGCCAACGAGGTCGCGCGCCGAACAGGTCAAGGGCGTGGAGGCGCACGGCGCGCCATTGCCAGCGCAGATCGTGAGCTCCGGCAGTTCATCGCCGAGCAACTGACGAACGCCGGCCTGCACATCGCCTCCCGCCGCCCAGCGCCCCGCACCGAGAGTTGCATAGCGGCGAGCCGCCGGCCGGACGGCCCCTTCCAGCACCATGGCCACCATACCTTCGCTGGGGATGAATCCGCCCGCCGAGGAGATCGGCTCATTGCTGAAGCAGGCAGGAGCAAGCAATTGAGCCACCTCGTACCACTCGTAAACAGCTTGGGTGAGCGTGTCTCCGGCTAGCACAATGGCGAGATCGGCCTGCTCGTGGCGCAACAGGGAAGCGGCTTGCAGCAGCGCGCTCTCCGCCGCGAAGCTCTTGCTGCTGACTGTCACATTGGGTCCGCGCAGATCGTGAAAGAGGGCCACATGACTGGCCGGAGAATTGCCGAGCGTCTCGGGAAAGGTAATGGGGTCGGTCCCCGCCCAGCCATTTGTGGCGGCGCTTTGATAGAAGGCCTCGGTGAGTTCGACACAGCCAAAGCCGCTGGCGAAGAATACTGCTATGCGGGAGCGATCCATCAAGTTCAGGTCAACGCCCGCGTCCTGCAAGGCCAGCGACGCGGCCACCAGAGCCCACGCGGAAAGGCGATCCAGCCGCCGGGTCTTCAGGCCCGGCACAATGCTGGCAGGACGAAACGGCTCGACCAGGAAGGCGCGGCGCAATCCGGGGCTGGTCCAGGCGGTGATGGCACCGGGTTCCAGCGGCGCCGCCGAGATGAGTCCGGCCAGCGGACCGTAAGGGGTCACGGAACCAATTCCGGTTAGCACGGGCAAGGTCGTGTTCATGCGCGGGGCCTCCCAAAGACCAGCGCGGCATTGCTGCCGCCAAAGCCCGCTGAAACCGACATGGCCGCCGGCAGCGGCTGGCGGCGAAGCTCGCCCCGCAACCAGTCAACCTGATCGCTCTCGATGGGATCGGTCAGCCGCAGGGTGGGAAAGAGCGCGCTGGCCTGCATGGCCGTAATGGTGATGGCTGCCTCCAGCGCGCCGGCCGCCCCTAGGCAATGTCCGAAGTAAGATTTTGTCGACGAAACCGGAATGGGGCGGCTGCGTCCGTGGAAGGCGTTCTCGTAGGCATGAGTTTCGGCTATATCGTTCAACGGAGTGCCGGTGCCGTGGGCATTCACATAGCCAACCTCCTCGATGCCGCAGGCGGCCATCTCCAGGGCGCGCTCGATACAGCAGGCCAGCCCGATACCGTCTTTCTGCGGCGCGGTGGGATGGGTGGCGTCGTTGGTCATGGCCCAACCCCGCAAGACGGCCAGAATCTTCGCGTCGCGCTTTGTGGCGTGAGCCAGGGTTTCCAGCACCAGCACGGCTGCGCCTTCGCCCAGATTCAGCCCATTGCGATTCTGGTCGAAGGGACGGCAGGGCTCAGGGTCCAGTGCTTGCAGCGAGTTGAAGCCGCTCAAGGTGAAGGGAGACAGCGCGTCGCTGCCCCCGGCGAGAATCATGGGCGCGGCCTCGTCGAGCAGCATATTGGCGGCCAGCGCAATGGCCATCGCTCCCGAAGCGCAAGCCACCGAGACGGCGCAGTTCGGTCCCTCAATCCCAAGATGCTCTCCTACCGAAGCTGCTACCCGCGACACTGGGTAGGATGCGGCCCGCGACAATCCGCCATGCCGATACCAGGCGGCCGGCCCGCGGGAGATCTCTGGATCGATCTCAGTCAATCCTGCAACCGTGCTGGCCATCACGATGCCGCTCTCGCGCAAGACGCTGCCGGATCTGGAGAATTCCGCTATGGCATCCTGCGCCGCCGCCATCGCCAGACGATCTGAGCGGGAGTAACGATGGCTCCCGGCTACTGACGGCAAGTCGCCGACAGAAGCGACAGTTCCGCGAAAGCCAGGATACAACTCCGTCACGGGCTTCAGACAGCATTGGCCAGCCAGCATCCCAGCCTGTAGACGAGGCAGGCCTGTTCCGTAAGGACTGATCACGCCAATCCCGGTCACAACGATGGTTTTCTGTGCGTCAATCATGAGGATGAACCGGCCAAAAATCGAAGAAATTTACCCACTGATCATAGTAATTCGACAACTGCGATTCGAGAAACTCGACCGCTTGGCGCAAGCCGTTCCGCTGATCTTCACCGCGATTCTCCGACGAACCCGGAAAAATCGGCTTGCCCAGCAGAACGCGATAGCGCAACCAGCCACGCCGCACGACGAAACCAGGAAGCACCGGCGCGCCCGAAACCTGCGACAACAGAAACGGCCCCAGTGGAAACTCCGCGGGCGCGGCGAAAAACATGACCTCTGCGCCATGGTGCGCGTGGTAGACGCGATCGCCCTGGATGGCGACAATTTCATTGCGGCGCAGAGCCTGCAACAGCTCGATGGTGGCCCGCGCGCCGCCGCGCAGATCCACGATCCGAAGCCGCTCATTGCTCATGCGGTCGCGCAGCATCTTCTCGGCGGGCTTATCCTCGACCACGCGTGCCACATTGACGGGCCGGCCGTGCATCTCCAGCAAGCGCGAGGCAAACTCCGGATTGCCCAGATGCGCCGTCCACACAATCAGCCCCTGGCCCGCGGCCAGGCAGCGGTCGATTACGGCCGCGCCGCGCTCTCCGTCCGGCAGCATGGCCAGCAGTTGCGCATGGCTGGCCTGGGGAACGCACGTATAGGAAACAATCAGGTCGCAAAAGGAATAGAAGACGCGATAGACCTTCCATTGCAGCGCAAGACCCCGTCTGCCCGAAACCCGGCGCAGATTGCCGGAGACGGCGCGGCGCTCGCGCTTCAACAGCAAAAAAAAGACCAGAGCCGTAACCGCCGCGATCGGCGGCTGCACCAGGCGCGGCAGCCAGCGCATGGTAAAAAACACGATGCCGAGCGCCGTCACGTTGTGAAAGCGATGCCGGTACCAGCGCGTCAATAGCCACCCGCCTGCGTCAGTTCGCTCACATCGCGAATCACCTTGCGCTTCAGCACCGAGTACATATGGACGATCTCCGTGTCCTCGTATCCGATGGAGCGAAGCGTGCGCACGGCGGCATCGACGGCTGAGGCATTGCTCATGCCGAAGCGGCGATGATACTCGATCTGAATCTCATTCATCTCGTGCTTTGACAACGTGGGCGTGCCCATCGCCATATCGTTGTAGGAGAAGCGGCTGGTCAATCCCATCCGTTCGGCATCCCAACCCGCATCGATAGCCTGCTGGTTGATCTCGCAGCCGGGAAAAAAGCGCAGACAGAAGTGGTAGGGCAACAGGGACGGCTTGGGCAGTTCGCCCAGCCAGTCCAGAGTGCGCTGCGCCATCTCCCTGGTTTCGGTGGGAAAACCGTACATGGTCGAGATATTGACGGCCACATTCTGGCGCTGCGTATAGGCGATGATCTGGCGTGCCTTCTCCAGGTTGAGATGCTTGCGCACCAGGCGCTGAATCTCTTCCGTGGCCGATTCAACGGCATAGGTAAACCAGACGGCGCCCGCCTCCATCGCGCGATCCACAAACTTCTCGCTGGCGATGTCGGCGCGCAGGCCGTTGACGAAGTATATCCGCAGCTTCAAGCCGGCGGCCTGAATCAGGTCGAAGAGATCCAGCGAGCGCTTCACATCGACGTTGAAGATATCGTCGACGATGTAGAAATCCCGGATGCCGTGCCGGTCGTAAAGCGCGGCGATCTCCTCGAAGATATTGGCGGCGCTGCGCAGCCGGATACCCTTCCAATGGCTGAAGCAATAGGTGCAGCTATAAACGCAGCCGCGGCTGGTGAGCAGCACTCCCTGGCGCCGGTGATTGTAGGCATAGCTGAGCTGGCTCTGGTACTGATCGATGTCGATCAGATCGTAAGCGGGGAAGGGCAGGCTGTCGATCTCTGCGTTTTGCAGGCTGCCGGCGTTTTCTACCACCTGATCGCCGTCCCGGTAAAGAATCCCCGCAACCGCGCTGGGAGACGCGCCGGAAAGCAGTTCGACAAGACCCTGTTCTCCTTCTCCCTGAACGGCAATCTCCAGCTCCGGCACTTCCGTGAAGAGCCGCTGCTTGTAGGCCTTGACAATCGGCCCGCCGGCAATCAGCGTAGCGTCGCTGTTGGTCCGCACCAGCGTGGCGATGCGCTGTAATTCCTCGAGAAAGAACGCAATGGAGCGAAGGCCGACGACATCGGGTTGAAACTCCCGNNCCCACCCACTTGTTCATGTTGTTGCATTCCACCAGCAATACCCGGGAGGGTCTGATCCTGTTGCCGGTCGCCATGGCCAGACTCCTGTAAGTCAGCTCTTGGCCGCGACCTTGGCATCGACGATTGCAGCCAGAGTTCGTATGCTCTGCCAGGCGCTCTCGTCAAACTCGCCATCGACCAGCTTGATCCCAAAGCGCCTCTCGATTTCCAGAATTAGCTGAAGAATGTCGATGGAATCGATCTCCAGATCGCCCTCCAGCAACTGCTGGTCGTCGCTCAGATCCGCGGCCGTCAAGTCCTTGATCCGCAAACCGGCAATAATAATCTCTTTGAGTTGTTGCGCAGTGTTTTCCATGGCGATTTCTCGTCAAGCATAGCATGGCGCACCATTAAACTTACGGCTGTCCTGCCAGGGAATACGACATGTTGCATAAATTGTTGATATAACGAGTGTTGCAACTGTTCTTTCCCCGTCTGGATTATGAACAGCCGAGCCGAGCAGCGGCTACGTCTTGAATGCTCTGTGAGTTTTCGGCAGCGCTGCGTAATTGAAAATCGGTTCTATTTTTTCTTGGGCGGAGCAGCGAGGATACGGCGCACAGAGGTCCGGCCGATTTGCAGGCGTCGGCCGATCTCGGATTTGCTGAGGCCGGCGCGGCGTAGTTTGCGGATATGATTGGCGTGCTGCGCTGCGGTTGCGGGCCGGCCAAGCCGCTTGCCGTTCTGCCGGGCATGAGCGAGTCCAGCTCGCACATGTTCCCCCAGGATCTCGCGCTCGAAGGCGGCGAAGACGGCTAGTAGTGCTGCCATCGCAAGACCAGCCTGTGTGGTCAGGTCCAGCGCTTCGGTCAGCGATACGAACCCAACGCCGAGATGCTCCAGTTCCTGAAGTGTGGCGCGCAAGTCGGTCACCGACCTTCCCCAGCGGTCCAGCCGCCACACCAGCACGACATCGATCTCCCGTCGCCGCGCAGCGCCTGCAATCCCCGGACAACCGCCTGCACAGCTAGGTGCAGGCGTTAAGCCAGATGCTTCTTGAGAAAACGCAGGGTTCGCTCTCGCGCCTCCAGCGCCGCCCCCTTGTCGTAGCTCCCGCGTGCATCGCAGTTGAAGCCGTGCCCCGCGTCATACCAGTAGATTTCCACCTCGGGATGCGCAGCGTGAACCTTCTCCACATCCTCGGCCGGAATATGCGCGTCCTGCTTGCCGAAATGCAGCATCACAGGCGCAGAGGGCGTCTCGCCGGCATAGTTCCCAATGCGGCCTCCGTAGTACCCCACCGCCACCGCGGGATGCAGCCGTGCCGCGGCCACCCACGCCAAGGTTCCGCCGAAGCAGTAGCCGATCACGCCAACCTTCTTCCCGGTTGCATTGCCGGCAAACTCCATCGCGGCCGCGATGTCCGCCAAAGCCTTCTCCGTATCGAGCTTCGGCATAAATCCCAACGCCCTCTGCATATCAGCGCCCTCGTAGCCAAGCTCCACTTCCCGCTCAATGCGGTCAAAGAGCGCTGGAGCCACCACGAGGAATCCGTCCTTTGCATAACCGTCCGCTATCGAGCGGATGTGAGCGTTGACCCCGAATATCTCCTGTATCACCACCAGCCCCGCGATAGGTGCGCCCTCTGGCCGCGCAACATAGGCGCTTAGTTTGTGCCCATCCGCTGCCTTCAACATCACTTGCTCACTCATTTCCACCCCTCCCCGATTCGCAGTGTCCACGCACTTACTATAGTTCTCCAA
>PMPH01000158.1 GCA_003161045.1 Acidobacteriaceae bacterium | reverse complement strand
GAATATCCGTTATCGGACATTGCAGTACTCTGCGAACCGCTGCCAGGATTCCTCAAATCGGACCAACCTGAAAGCAACTGAAATGAAATCAGCCAGATGTAGCAGCCTATGAGACTCTTCACGTTCCCGAATCCCCCATTGAGAGTCGCGAATCTTCAGAGTCCTTGCAATCCCGTTGGGAAGATTCCCGCGGATTTCCCTCATCGCTCTTCTGAGCTGGTCAATGGCGACTTCCGAGCCGCTCTGTAACCAGGGGCTTGTGAAAGATTTCGCAAGTTCGCCGTTAATTTTGTAAGTTGTTGATTCTAAANNGCGGGGATCGAACCCACAACCCCCGGCTTAGAAGGCCGGTGCTCTATCCTATTGAGCTACTCGCCCGTGCTTTTTCATTGTAGCTTTGAAGCCGGCGTTGCGGGAACCGCGAAAGCAGGAATCGTATTCGCAAAGGCGGACAGCGCGGCGGCCAGAGCTTCGGCGGCCGCGGATTCGTCTGCCCCCAAGGCGCTGAGGTAGGCGGTGACGCCAAACCCCTCGGCCTCGCCCGCAACCGCCTGGCGAATGACCAGGTCCACCCGGCAATCCGGCAACCTGACGGGAGCCAGACGGGAGACCCACTTCCGGCAGTAAGCCTCGGCCTGCAGTGGTTGCGCAAAGACCTCGCCCGCCAGCGGAAGCAGATCCACATAGCAGGCCAAGGCCGTCCGCGCGAGAGCACCAGACGAGGCTGGGCTGCTGGCTGACGCCAGACCGGCCAACTCGACTGCCTCCGGCTCCCACAGGTCGCACTTTGCGGTCCACAGCGGCGAATGGGCTCCATTCAGAGCTTCGAGCAGGGCGGCAAGCGGCGGAAAGGCCGCTGCCTCCTGAATCTCCCCGATGCGCTCCGGCTGGCGGCGCAGATCGATAAGACCAGGCCAGCGCGCGTCAATAATAGGAGCCCCGTGAATTGGACTCTCGGGCGCCGTTGCGCCGCCGCCCACCTCGAACTCCCAGTCAGCTTCCATAAGATTCGGCCGTCGCCGCCAGCAGGAAGCGCATCACCGTCGCCTCGGCCCAGTGAATTTCGTTGCCGCGATCGCGGGAAAGGAAGGCGCAGTGGCCGCCGTGACGGGTCTCCGCAAAGGTCACGCGCGGGTTGGCCAGCAGTTTGGCGCGCGTCTCAGGCAGCAGGCGAACAAAGGGGTCGTCCTGGGCGTGCACGGTCAGCGTGGGAACCGCGACCCGGTCTACCACGTGGGCGCTGGAGGCGCGGTCATAGTAGTCGTCGGCGCCGTGGAAGCCGCAGTAGCGGGCCACGATCTTGTCGTCAAACTGGCGGATGGAGCGCACCGGCCAGATGGACTTCGGAGTGGCATAAACGCTCGGAAACAGCCTCGCCTTGCGGCTGTAACGCGCCATCAGGCCGCGCAGGAACCTCCACTCATAGAGGCGATTGGCGGGCTCGTGCAAGGCGTCGGCGCCGGCGGCCAGGTCGATGGCCGGACAGACCGCGGCCACGGCGCACAGCGGCGGCTGGCGGCCCCACTCCCCGGCCAGTTTCAGCACCAGGTTGCCGCCCATCGAGTAGCCCGCCAACGCCACCCGCTTCAGGCCGCGCCGCCGGGCAAAATGACGCACCACCGCGCCCACGTCGCCCGAAAGCCCGGAATGATAGAGCGTGGGCGTCAGCGTCTCCGTGCCGCCGCAGGTACGCATATTCATGCGAACGACGTTCAGACCGGCCTCCCAGGCACGGGCGGCAAGGCCCCGGATGTAGCCCGAGTCCGAGGAGCCCTCAAGGCCATGAACCAGTACCACGGTCAGCCGTCTGGCCTGGTTCGGACCACTCCTCTGGGAATCCGGCTGCCAGTGGCAATGGCAGAGGACGCGGCTGCCGTCGGCCGGGTCCACTTCGACCGTCTCGGAGACCGTTGCCAGCCGAAAGGCCGGCCGGGGAAAGAAGTTGCCGGCAATCGTCTGCAGGTGGCCATTGCTCAGGCCGCGGTGAGGCTCAAACGGAGAACACCACTCAGGCAGCGATGCGCGACTTCCCTGCCCTGGCGAGCAAAAATCGCTCATCGGAGGCCCTGCATTGCCGGGGCCACGCGTAACCGCTCCGGCGACGATGTGCTGCCGCCGGGCCCTGGCGCAACCAGTCCAGCGACGAAGAGCTGTCGTCCAGGGTTGTACACAGAGCTGCGGGCATTCCTGACGGAGCGCAGAAATAATCTGGATTTTGCAGAATGAGAGAGACAACTTGCTGGGTAAACAATGGCACACTAACCCGCCTTCAGCCGTTCGGGCCGGCAGCGCCTCCTGCGGCGAGTGCAAGTTGGGGCGGCTAGTGGGGATCGAACCCACGACATCCTGAGCCACAGTCAGGCGTTCTGCCACTGAACTATAGCCGCCGTATGCACCAATTGTAGCATCGAATCAGCGTCTTCAGCCCAGCCGGACCGGGGAGAAACCGTCTCCGCTTTGGCTTTCTGGCAGGCTTGACCGGGCAAAGCGGGCCGCGGGCCGTCCCCCAGCTGGGAAAACAGGCCACAGGCTCATCCGAAACGGCGCTGCCAGAAAGAGATTACGAATATCGT
Organism: Acidobacteriaceae bacterium; assembly: GCA_003161045.1. Taxonomy (GTDB): domain Bacteria; phylum Acidobacteriota; class Terriglobia; order Terriglobales; family Acidobacteriaceae; genus Telmatobacter. Next base: position 1,466 of record PMPH01000158.1, on the reverse strand, counting down.
TGGCCTCGCCACTCTTTGACTTGTAGACTTCTCTTGATTCCAACGCCGCATCTTTCTCCAAGGAGCAGCCAGTGAAGATTCCCCTCAAGGCAATCGCGATTTCCGCGCTTCTGATTTTGACCATCGGGCTGTCCATGCCGGCCTGTGCGCGGAATCCCAACCCCTCCGACATCTTCGATCTGAGCAAGGTGAATTTCCAGATTGTCGACGCCACATTCGTTACCAAACTGGACGGATTGAAGGCGCAGTTTGCGGAGACCAAGCCCGATCAGTACCACGGCCTGGTGGTCACGCTGCTGATTACCAAGGCGGCCGGAGACGAACTGACCCTGACCTGCCAGGACATTAACCTGCATTACCGGTTTGGCCAGCAATCCGACATCGCGCGCTGCTATGGGCTGTCGAGCTATTCGACCCGGCAGGACGAGGACCGCGCCATGGTCTTGTACTCGCAGGGATGGGGCAAATCCACCACCGGCCTGGCCACCACCAAGAGCGGTACGGTCTTTATCGATGTTTTCTTCCAGAACATGGAGCCAGATACCAGCGACCTGTACCTGTTCATCGCGCAGCCGACCAGCGCTCATTTCACTACGCCGGGCTGGAAAAAGAAATGACCGGAGGCCTTCAGCCCCGTGGACCGTTTTTTCGCCTGCGGACAGAGCCACCGGGATCCAGTGGCTTGGCTGCTGAAAAGTGCGTATACTGGCCGCGGCTTGAATCTCAAATCCCTTCCGAGGCAGCAAATGAAGGCTTCTGTCCAGAGCATAGCGAAGTTCGCAGTATTGTATTTGGCGGCCAGCGTTTGCCTGCTGGCGCTGGCGCAGGAGCCACCCCCTTCCTCCGCAAACGACAATGCCGCCAGCGTTGCAGGGACCACCTGGGCCGGCCCGGATACCATGGGCAGGCACTATGAATACGAGTTTTTGCCCGATGGCACATTGCACTACACGTATGAGAATGGTTCCTTTACAGACGGCACGTGGAAGCAGGATGGTGATGCGATCTACATGTCGATGAACAATAAATACTCGGAACGGCAAGGTCGAATCTCCGGCACGCATATGGCAGGCAAGGCCTGGAACGTCGTAGGAAAAACATGGACCTGGGAAGCAGATCGGCAGATTCCGCCACCGCCATCCGCCAACGGCACCGCCGCAAGCCTTGCCGGCAGTTCCTGGGACGTTATTGAGACCGAGGGAGATCGAGACATTTTCAATTTCCAGGCGGACGGCACTTTGAACTACTCGTATCAGAATGGGACCTATTCGAACGGCATATGGAAGCAGGATGGAGATGCGATCTACATTGAGATGAACAATAAATTTGTCGAATACACCGGTCGAATCACCGGGTCCCATATCGAAGGCAAAGCCTGGAATGTTAAGGGGCGAAAATGGACTTGGGTCGCGGAGAAAAGATAGTTTCGCGATACAATCAACACAGTATGTCGGGGCGTAGCGCAG
>PMPH01000110.1 GCA_003161045.1 Acidobacteriaceae bacterium | reverse complement strand
ACGCCCTATAACATCGCGGTGGGCGGAACGGATTTCTATCCGCTGGTCAGTTCGTACTCGACCTACGCGAGCACCTCGCTGGGCACTGCCGGCGCTCCGACCTATTACCGGACAGCAAAGAGCTATATTCCGGAGTCGACTTGGAACGACTCGCCATACATCAACACCACAATCAGCGCCAATGAGCCGTGGAGCGCCAATGGTTACCCCACTAGCGACAACAACATTATCGCTGGCGGCGGCGGCGCGAGCGGCGTCTACAGCAAGCCCACCACATGGCAAGTCGCCACGGGTGTGCCGTCGGACGGGAAGCGCGATCTGCCCGATGTCTCGTTGATGGCGGGCAACGAATTCGACGACGCAATATGGGTGGTCTGCGACGACGAGACATATAATCTCGCCTTTTCGACTACCGAGAAGGGTGTACTGAATTGCTCGAATATATCGGGCGGGTATTTTGACGCCTATGGCGGCACCTCCACCTCGGCGCCGACCTTTGCTGGCATCCTGGCGCTGGTCGAGCAGAAGACCGGCGGCCGGCTGGGGCTGCCGGCCAATGAGCTCTACAGCCTTTACGGCACTGCCCCTTCGGCGTTCCACGATGTGATAGTGGGCAATAACTCCGTCTACTGCAAGAACCCCTCTGCGAATTGCGTCGAGGACTCGGCCGGGTACTACTTCGAGAGCGGCTACGACACGACCACCGGTTACGACCAGGCCACCGGCCTGGGCAGCGTGGACGCGACGAAACTGGTGAACGCCTGGAGTTCGACCACCGGCTCGGCGAAGGCGGCCGTGACCGTGGACGTGACCACAACGCCGCCGGTGACAATCGCCGATCCCGTTGATGTAACCGTTACGGTGGCCAGTTCACCCTCAGGCGGGACCACGCCGACCGGAACGGTGACACTGACCAGCGGCAGCTATAACTCCGGAGCGCAGACGCTGTCGAGCGGCAGCTATACCTTCACCGTTCCGGCGGGAGACCTGGCGATCGGCACCGATACGCTGACGGCAACCTATAGCGGCGACTCGACCTATGCCGCGGCGACCGGCTCGACAACGGTGACGGTGAACGGGCTGGCCGCGACCGTGACGGTCATTCCCCAGTACGCCAGCATCAGTTCGAACCAGACTCTGACCGTGACGGGCACGGTGGCCAGCTCCCCCTCGGGCGGGACCACGCCGACTGGAACGGTAACACTGACCAGCGGCAGCTATACTTCGGCGGCGACGGCGCTTACCGGCACCGGAAGCTACTCCATCACCATTCCAGCCAACTCCCTTGCCAGCGAACCTAGTCCCGGCGAGCTTGACAGGCTCACCGTGACCTACAGCGGCAACTCGATCTATGCCACCGCGACTAACTCGGCTACGGTGACGGTGACGTCGATGACGGTGCAGACGCCGACCGTGACGGTGACTCCAGCGTCGGGCAGTATAGATTCGAGCCAGAGCCTGAACGTAACAGTTTCGGTGGCCGGCGTCACGGGTTACCCCACGCCCACCGGAACGGTGACCCTGACCAGCGGCAGCTATAACTCCGGAGTGGTGACGCTTTCAAGCAGCGGCAGTTGCACAGCCGCCAGTTGCATCATCACCATTCCGGCCAACAGCCTGAATAGCATCCTGGGCGGCAGCATCGACACGCTCACCGCGACCTACAGCGGAGACGGGAACTACACCTCCGGCGTGGGAACGGCTTCCGTGACGGTGACAAAATCCATCTTTGCGCTCCAAGCGACGAATATAGCCAGTCTGGCCCCTGGAGCGACGACGGGGAACACTTCGACTGTTACCGTGAGTTCGGCCACTTTTTATACGGGAACCATTACGCTTAGCTGCGTGCTGACCTCTCCGACCAACCTGACCGATCCGCCCACCTGCTCCGGCGGCAGCTCGACGGTGACGCTGAACTTCGGCACGCCGACCCCGCCGGGGACGGCGACCGTCACGGTGAGCACAACGGCGGCTTCCAGCGAGCTGGTATGGCCGAAGCTGCCCGGCAAGGGCAGAGGGTTGTTCGGCGCGGGGGGCGGCGCGGTGCTGGCCTTCCTCGTCTTCCTGGGAATTCCGGCGCGGCGGCGCAGTTGGCGGTCGATGCTGGGCGTTCTGGTGGTGATGGCGGCGCTAGGCAGCCTGGCTGGCTGCGGCGGCTCGTCCCACTCGAGCACTCCGGGGACGACGGCCGGCACCTACACCTTCACGGTGACGGGGACCGGCAACGACCCGGCCAGCACGACAGAAACCACAACCTTCACGGTGAACGTGAATTAGTTCATTCAACAAGACCGGCGGCCTGGCCCTTCCCTTCGGGAGGGGCCAGGCTGTTTCTGGAGGAGGAAGATCGAGGTTTCGACAGAAATTAGCAGGTTTTTGCTCGTTTTGAAAGGGCGCGGCTTCTCAGCCGCGCCGTAGAACTAAGCGGGCTGGGTTTCGGTGCTGACCAGCTCCAACGCCGCCGTTCCCTTGCGAGGCGGAATAAAGCTCTCCGCGCGCCAGGCGATGGTCAGCTTTTCGCGGTCGAGTAGTTTGCGAATCTGCCTGCGGGCGTGTTCGGTCCAAGGGCCGTCCTTGTCCAGCCGCGTGTAAGCCTGCCAGTGCCGCAGCGCGGAGCGCAGTTCGCCCTTGCGTTCATGGGCCAGCGCCAAATTGTAGTGGGCGTCGGCGTAGCCGGGCGCCAGCTCCACCGCCCGCCGGTAAGAGGCAATCGATTCATCCGGCCGCTGCAGCTCGTCCAGCACGTTGCCCAGGTCAAAAAACGCCAGCACGTAGTCGGGATCGATCTCTGTGGCCCGGCGGTAAAGCTGCTCGGCCAAGTCAAATTCGCGCAGATGGAAGTGAATTGTGCCCAGGTTGATGCAGGCCGGCGCAAAGGCCGGGTCGCTCTCCATGATCTGCTGGTAAAGCTGAATGGCGCGAACCTTTTCGCCTGCTTCCTCGGCCTCGACCGCCTCCAGAAACAGCTCCTGCACGCCGCGCTGAGCGGCTACGCCCGGTCCGCGCAGCGGGCAGGGCTCGGAGATGGCCGACGGGCCGCCAATTCCCTGTTCCAGCCGCTCGAAGTCGAAGAGCAACTGGCGGCGAATGGGGTCTACCATCGCCCCGAGGTGGCGGAAGGCCAGCCGCGTCCCGGTGCGCACCAGACCCGCCTCGAGCAGCGGGTTCTTCATGCCCGCCACGGCCTTCATGGCCACAATCGAATGGCGGATCGAGGCCACGGGCACATCTTCCTCGCGCAGGACGCGCAAGACCCTCAACTGTCCGAGGTCCTGGAAGCTGTAGCTCTGCTGTTGGGAAACAAGCTCGGCGCGCTCCCAGCCTTGCAACTGGCGGGAGGTAATCTGCAGGATGCGTAGCACGTCCTGACGGCTATAGCTGCTCACTCTTCAGTGCTCCCGTGGGTGGTCCGGTAAAATTTCGGGACTCGAACTCAGGCGCTGGACCCGCATTCTCGACCCAGCCCTCCCTGGACGCGGCGCTTGGAACAGTTACTGAGGACCGCTCTTGCTTGCATTATGCCAAGAGTTTACGTGGATAAGGCGGCTGGAACCACCGTTGTAATAAAAAAATACGAGGAAAAGGAGTGCTTTATTTGGTGCGCCGCGGCTTGGGTGTGATCCCGTCCGGTCTGGCCTGTGGAAAACCGAGGAGAAATGCATCAATTCAGGTGAAACCCGAGCCAAACCCGCCAATTCGCGAAATAGACTTGGCCAGGCGAGCCGACTGCTGGCTTGCCCGGCGCTGGCTAGTTGGGCGCGCCGCTGGTCTTGGCGGTGGTGAAGGTGCACTCCTTGCACTGGCAGTGGCGGCGCAGATAATCCCAGGAGTAGATGCCGCCGGAGTGGCCGTCCTGCCAGTGGAAGCGGATGGCGTAGTTCCCAACCCGGTGGACGGTGACGGGAATGGGTGGCGGAGTGTACATGGGCAGCAGGTTGGCCGGCTGGGCCTTGGGCTGGCCGGGCTTGCGGCCCTCCTGGAGGCGCTCCTCGTGGCAGGTGACGCAGGGACAGGCCGCGCGCAGCCAGGCAAAGCCCCAGGCGCTTTTGTGCCCGTCTGCCCAATCGATCTCGATGCCCTTGCCCTCGGTGAGCAGGATGCGGACCTTCTTGGGAGTGACAGCGTTGCGGGGCAGCGGACGGAGTTCCTCTTCACCCTCGCTGGCCGCGGGGCCGGAAGGGGCGGTGTGAATCTCTTCGTGGCTCATGGGTACAGTTTACTCGGGAGTGGGGGCGGAGAGAAGCTTTTAGCCGCTAGCTTCTAGCTTTTAGCTCTTAGCTTCCATCTGCCAGCGCTCTGACCTCGTGATTTCGCAAAGATACTCAGATGTGTGCGGGCGAGGACTCCCGCACAACAGCCGGTCAGGAGACCGGCGCTACTTTCGGGCCGTTACAAAATCATGCGGACACGGCGCCAGCTTCAGGCCTTGTTGCTCGCCGGGCATTGATTCGGGCAGTGGAGACTGAACAGGGCGGGAAATCAGAGGTCAGCGGCTAAAAGCCAAGAGCTAAAAGCTGGCAGCTAAAAGCTAGCTCCTGGAAGCGTGCTTTCTGTCGTAATGGAGCTTAATGGCCAGAACGGAGAGGTCCACCATCAGGCTGACGCCGTTGGTGACAATGATGGGCACGGAGCCGATTCCCAGGCCATAGACGATCCACAGGGCAATCCCGAAGATCAGGACCAGGATCATGGTCAGCGAAACGTCGCGGGCGCTCTTGCGCCGCCAGATGCTGTGGAGCTGGGGCAGCATGGAGATGGTGGTGCAGAAACCGGCCACCGAGCCAACCGTATTGATCCAATCGAAAGCAGCCATGCTACGGATTTCTCCAGAAGAAGAATGCGGCCATCGAAAGGCCGATGAAGACCACCAGCCCGCGCAGCGCCGGTTGTGGAACACGGCGGGCCAGCCGCGCCGAGCTGTAGCCGCCGATGGCGCAGACCACCATGGCCAGCAGGCAGTAGGGCCAGACCACCTTGCCGCTGACCGAGAAGATGACCACGGCGATGCCGTTGGCCAGCGTGGTCGAGACCACTTTGAGGGCGTTGATCTCGTGCAGATCCTGAAAGCCGAAGAGCGAGAGCACGGTGATGATGAGAAAGCCCGCCCCGGCGCCGAAGTAGCCGATGTAAAAGCAGACCGCCGCCGTGGCGAAGAAGAGCGGCAACCGGCGCGGCGCGCGGGTTTGGCCTGCGGCGCGAGTCTTTCTACCCTCCAGCCAGCGGGAGACCGGCCCGCTCACCGCAAAAATCAAGGCGGAGCCCAGCAGCAGCCAGGGAACCATGTGAAGAAAGGTCAACTGCGGCGTGTTCAGCAGCACGATGGCCCCGACCGTGCCCCCCAGCAGCCCGGCCAGCGCCATGGGCAGCACCATTTGTGAATTCTTGCGGATGTCCTCGCGGTAAGCGGCGATCGAGGTGAGCTGGCCGGGCCAGAGCGCGACCGTGTTGGTGGCGTTGGCCTGAATGGGCGAGATGTTCATGCTCAGCATCGCCGGAAAAGACAGAAA
>PMPH01000067.1 GCA_003161045.1 Acidobacteriaceae bacterium | reverse complement strand
GTGTGCTCAGGCTATGCATAATTCAGGTACAGTTTAGAACCCTGCTGCAAGTAGTTTTGTGACATTATCTGAGGCCAGCGGTACGAAATTCGTACTGCTCCGCTCCTGATGAGGGCTTTCCCCTATTCCGTTCGCGGCGCCAGAATGAGATGGTTATCACAGTCGCCGGTGGCAGGGTGTAGTCTATTTATGATCCAAACTTGGATCATCCCTGCAATCAGCGGTTTAGGTTGCTCATTCAACAATGCCAACAATCAACGAACTATCTCAGCAGAGCGGAAATATAACCACAGCCTCCATTCAGGCCACACAAGAGCTGGAAGAGGTCATCAACGCGGTGGAAGTCGGCAAGATTCTCCACTTTCATCCCGTCACTGTCAGATTGAAAGCCGCGTCCGGGGAAATCCCCGGTCGCCAGATTGGCAATCGCTGGCGGTTCTCCAGGACTCGAATCATCGAGTGGCTGCGGGCTGCTTAGCCCTTAGTCCCTTCGTGGCCATCTCGGCCACTGGACGCATGTCTTCTACCGGCGTGCGTCCATAGATATTTGCGGTCGTAGATTCCTCGGCGTGGCGCATCAGATCCTTTTGGACCGTAGTGCTCGCCTTGCTGCTGATCCAGGATCTGAAACTGTGTCGAAGGTCATGCCAGCCGACGTTCCCAAATCCCAGCTTCTGCGCGGCCGGTTTTATATGGTCTTCGAGGATCATGCCAGCAGCATACGGCCGGCTTGTCACCGGCGACGGGAAAACCCATCCCTCATCCTGGCTGCCGCGCGCTTCTTGCAATGCCGCCAGCAGGGCGGCCGGCACCGGGATAGTCGCCTTCGAGGCAGCCGATTTGGTCTCCTTCAACTCCTGATGGGTGTACGCCCGCTGCACCCTCACTGTCTCCGTCTTAAAATCGAAGTCCTCCCAGCGCAAGGCCAGGGTTTCCGATACCCGCAGGCCTAGGCTGGCGGTGGCCAGGACCATCAGGTTGTGCGGAGGGCCCAGTTCCTCGATCAGCCTGGTGACCTCGGTCGGGGTCAGGATGGTCGGCTCCTCTCCACGTTTGGTCGCGCCTTTCACTTCCACCAGGCTGAGGGGATTGAATCCAACCGGATACATTTGCCAGAGCATGGCCAGCTTGAAGAGTCGGCGTAGCAATACCATCACATGGCCCTTCGACACCTGGGACAATTTCACCGTCTCGATCCAGTCCTGAACGTCGCCCGGTTGAATCTCCGTGAGAACCTTCTCTCCCCACTTGGGCTCGATGTGGATATTAAGTTGGCCATTCTGGGTATTCCTGGTCGACGCCGCCAGCTTTGACAGCTTCAGTTCCCGGTACTTTCGGATCACGTTCCCCAGGGTCGGCGCCACCGGCACCGGCTCCGCGGACTGGTTGTTGAGCACTCTGACAGACGGTTCGAGGTACTGCCACATCGCCGTCTTTGTCCGGAACTTGGCGACCGGGTAGCTCTCTTGCCGCATCGTTCCCTTGACGCGGTAGCGCCACACCCAAACATCGCTTCCCCCGGCTCGCTTCTCGCGCCGGAGGCTCCCACGCTGGTATCGTATAGACATGACTTGCCTCGCTCTCACCCACGCTGCGTACTGCCCGAATGATGCCATTCTACGCTCTGTGGGGATTGTGGGTGAGACACTTTCTGTAAGTTATTGATTCTAAATGTGGCCCCGTAGCTCAGGTGGATAGAGCAGCAGTTTCCTAAACTGCGTGTCGGAAGTTCGAGTCTTCCCGGGGTCACCATCATCAGTTTTGTCCACGCCCCGGCTCAGCCTGTGCAGAATTCGTAGAATAGCGCTTGGGTGGCTTTTCAGAACCGGATGACTTTTACCGAACAATATGATGTGGCCGTGGTAGGCGCAGGGCACGCCGGGTGCGAGGCGGCGATGGCGGCGGCGCGGATGGGGCTCAAAGTCGCGCTGATCACCATGAACCTCGACCTGATTGCGCAGATGAGCTGCAATCCAGCCATCGGGGGCGTGGCCAAGGGCCATCTCGTCCGCGAGGTGGACGCGCTGGGCGGCGTGATGGGTGAGGTGGCCGACGCCGTGGGCATTCAGTTTCGCCTCTTGAATTCCTCGCGGGGCCCGGCGGTGTGGAGTCCGCGGGCGCAGTGCGACAAGCAGCTCTACCGCGTGAAGATGCGCGAGGTGCTCGAATCGCAGCCGGGGCTGCACATTCGCCAGGCCGAGGTAGTGGGGCTGATCGTGGAAGAGGGATCAGGGGACAGGGCTCAGGGAAGAGAAGAAGCCGGTCCCCTTCGACAGGCTCAGGACAGGCCTTCGACTTCGCTACACTCCGCTCAGGATGACGGCCTCCATGTCGGGCGCCGCCGTGTTCTAGGCGTAAATCTGCGCGACGGGCGCAGGCTGCTGGCCGGGGCCACGATTATTACCACCGGGACCTTTCTCAACGGGCTGATTCATTGCGGCGAGGAGAGCTATCCGGCGGGGCGCAACGGCGAACCGGCCTCGGTTCTGCTGGGCGAGGCGCTGCGGGCTCTGGGTCTGCGGACGTGCCGGCTCAAGACTGGGACACCGCCGCGACTGGACGGCCGCACCATTAGCTGGGAGGCCTTCGACGAGCAGGTGGGCGATCTGGAGCCGACGCCCTTCAGCTTCCGGACGAAAAAGATCCTCCAGCCTCAGATCAGTTGCCACATCGCCTTCACCACCCCGGANNTACGTCAACGGAATGTCCACCTCGCTGCCCGTGGAGGTGCAATGGCGGATTGTGCGCTCGATTCCGGGGCTGGAAGAGGCGGAGATGCTCAGGCCGGGTTACGCCATCGAATACGACAGCGTGGACGCGACCGAACTGGACCGCGCGCTGCGCGTGAAGAGCATCGAGGGCCTCTACCTGGCCGGGCAGATCAACGGGACGAGCGGCTACGAGGAGGCTGCCTGCCAGGGCATCATGGCGGGCATCAACGCGGCGCTCGCAGTCAAGGGAGAACCGCCCTTCACGCTGGATCGGAGCGAGGGCTATACCGGCATTCTGATCGACGACCTGATCTCGAAGGGGACCAACGAGCCTTATAGAATGTTCACCTCGCGGGCCGAATTCCGGCTGCACCTGCGCATCGACAACGCCGATCAGCGGCTGACCCCGTACGGCCGCCGATTGGGGCTGATCGATGATGCGGCCTGGGCCGAGTATGAGCGGAAGCAGGCGCGCATGAACGCGCTGGAGCGGCTGCTGGCCACGCGCAAGGTGGACGGCGAACGGCTGGCCGCGGCGGGTTTGGGCGAACTGACCTCGACCGCTGGCCTCACCTGGGCGCAACTGCTGAAGCGGCCCGAGGTGCGGATTGAGGCAGTGCTGGGAGCCTTGCAGGAAGAGCTGACCTCCGATCCGCTGCTCAGGGAGATGGCCGCCGTGGCCACGCACTCAAATCTTGAGCCAGGCGGCCCGGATTCCGGCCCAAACGGCCAGGCTGTCCCAGACGGCCCAGCGGAGAGCGCTGTGCAGCGCGCCAGCCTGCGCAATGAGGCGCGCGCCGTCGAGACCGGGATCAAGTTTGCCGGCTACCTGGAGCAGCAGACGAAAGCCATCGCCAAGCTGAAGGCCGCCGAGGCCGTCGCGATTCCCGAGTGGCTGGAGTACGGCACCATCAGCGGTCTCTCGCGGGAGATGCGCGAGAAATTGGAGCAGGTGCGTCCGGCGACCATCGGCCAGGCCAGCCGCATTCCTGGCGTGACGCCGGCCGCGCTCGGCCTGGTGCATGTGTCGATCCGGCTACAGGGTGCTCGGCGGCTGGCAAGTTAGAGCAATTGGAGAACTACTAGAACCACTATCCTTTGGACGCACTACTCGTACCTGAGCGCCTCGGCGGGCCGAGTCCTCGCGGCGGCCGACGAGGGGTAGAGCGTGGCGAGCAGCGAAATTCCTATCGAGACCACGGAGACGATGACGCCATCCAGCGGACGCGGCGCAAAGGGCAGCGTGTCGATCGAGTAGACCTCGGCAGAGAGGTGAATGAAGTGATAGTGTCCGCCGGCCCAGGCGGCCAGATAGCCCAGCGCCAGGCCCAGAATGGTGCCGACGAGGCTGATGAGCAGGCCCTGCAAGAGGAAGATGCGGCGGACCTGGNNTTCTGCTCCATCCAGTTGGTGGTCATATAGCCGGGGCCGGCGGCCCGCTCGATGGCCCGGCCAATCTCCGGGGCGCGGTCCAGGTCATCCACCTTGAAGCTGATGACGGACAAGAGGTCGGGCTCGCTGAAGAGCCGTTGCGCGTCGCCGAGGCGCATGAAGGCCATGGCCGCGTCGTACTGGTAGAAGCCCGAGTGGAAGATGCCGGCCACGCGGAAGCGCTGGTAGCGCGGCGCCAGGCCGAGCGGCGTCAGCTCGCCCTGGGGGCTGGTGACGAGCACGCTGTCGCCTACCTGGGCGCCGATGGTTTCAGCCAGGTCTTTGCCCAGCACCACGGGCGGATAGGGAGCGTTGATCGCCCCAGGAAGCGAGTCCTGATCCGCACTGGAGACCGCCGCCTGAGCCGAGACCTGGCTCGAATTGGGGCTTGAACCGGGACTCGAATTGGAGCTTGAATTGGAGCCTGAATCTAGCCCTGCACTCTGGCCTGCCGCCTCCGGGTCAAGGTCTTTTGCCGAGCCGGAGGTGATGGTGTCGAGCAGGTCGCTGACCGTCCGCTCCCGGGCGGGGATAATGCCCTTGATGAGCGCGAAGCCGGCGCGCGGGCCGCGCGAGACCAGCACCTGCCCGTAGATTCCCGGCGCGGCGGCGGTGACGTGGGGGAGATGGCGAAGGCGTTCGATGAGCGGCTGCCAGTTGTGAATGCCGTCCGCCTCGACGCGCATCAGGTCCACCTGGGAGGAGGCTCCAACCAGCCGGTCCTCGAGGTCGCGCTTCATACCGTTGGTGATGGCTAGCGCGATGATGAGCGCGGCCACACCCGCCGTCACGCCCGCAATGGAGATGGCGGTGACCACGCCCACCACGGCTTGCCGCCGCTTGGCCCTGAGGTACCGCGCCGCCACATAAAGCTCAAATCGCATTACGCCTACTTAACCTGTCTCATCTCTCTCAAGTCGGTTTCCTCTCCAGAGCCTTCACCGAATTCACGCGGAGAAGGCGGAAGGCGGCTATTACTTTCACCTCACGGACGAAGACCTGTCCGTGGGAGCTCCGCTGAGGAAAAAACGCTTGATCGCCTTGGCTCACTCTACACCATTTCGAAAAATTCTCTGGCGCCACATGACTACCAAGCCATTCCGAGACTCTGCGGGCGGTCCGCCAAATTGGTAGGGCGCCCCGAGAGCACGGACAAGAGGCGGAGACGCCGAATGACTGAAACGGGATCCGTCGTTGCGCCCTCGCAGCAACTTCCCAAGGACATTCGGCGCGATATGTGGTTGCAATGTGGAACAGAAACCGTCGCGGGCATAAATCAGGCAGGGCCCAGCCGAGTCCTGTGACGGGGTCCAAAGGCCTTTGTCCCTCAGATTCTCTCGAATGTACCTTTATTGTACCTTTAAATGCCACTTGCCAAACGCTCCTAAGCCCTTTGGAATGAATGGATGGGACGACGGGGCTCGAACCCGCGACCACTGCCGTGACAGAACTATGAAAAATGGGAACCCATTGATTCTAAAGTGCACTGATGGCTCAGAAAGCGCACAAAAGCATCCAAAATGAGGCTTCAGCGCCTAATCGAACCCTAATTTTCGCAAGAAAGCAGAGGTCAAACGAGTAAAGAGGAAGGAGCGCAGATTGCACAAAGGATTGACGGGTTGTCCAGTCTGGGCAGCTGACTGGCGCTGAACCGAGCCGTGGGAACAATGTGGCGCAGACAGCGGAGCAAATCGCCCATCGCGACGGCCATCTTTACATCGACACCAAGGCTCGGATTTTAGGGGCGCGATGCCGACTCTGCGGGGACCGATTCCAGCAAGGAACTGTATATTGCACATCTCAAGGCCGCCGAGGGCCACTAGGACTGAAAGCCGAAGTATCGATTTGAATGGTGATCGATTGTCGCCGCACGGGAGGTAAAGAGAATAAGGGCTGGGATGGAATCGGAAGGCGAGCGGCGTCCTTCCAGGCATCGATCGGCACGATGGTCTGATCGAAGTGGTCTTTGGACGAAAGCGTATCCAGCCGCCGCGATCCGTGCCCGGAATAATAAAAGACATCGAAATCGCCGGGATGCGTATCGGCGATGAGTTTGTCCATCGCCGCCAGAATGCCCTCGCGCGTGGCATCCTCCTCCTTCATCACACGGATGTCCTTAAAACCGTAGGTGTCTTGCAGCAGCTCGTACATGGCGGGGACGTCCACCGCCGGACCGTGCAAGCTGATCCAGGTTGTGTCCGGCGCAAAGCGGCTATCAGGGGCATGCCCGGCCGGCGGCACAGGCAGCGTGGCGCCCGGGGGCGGCGCGTAGTCGTCGATGCCGATCAACAGAGCGCGGCGGGTTTGGGCATCGAGCGCGCAAGTGAAGATGATGGTCAACCAAAGGCAGAAGACAATCCTGCGAAGATGCATCTGGCTGGAGATCATGGAGGGATCCCTCTTGATCTTGTGTGCATAAATTTACCCCACAAAATCCTCAGGGAGGAACAGATTTTATGGCCGGCAGGAAGACACGTCCGGAGGGAGGTAACCGATCGCTCATCATCTTGCGAATGCTCGTTACCAGCCGGTACACATTTGCCAAACCTTTGCACCCCGCCAGTGTTGATTTACGACCGGTTCTGCTCCTGAACCGGAACCCAAATTCCCTCTTGCTTTTGGTCCTGGAACGTGTAAATTCAGTGCGACCTTCTGACAGCGAGTCTGCATTTTGACCTTGCCCCCGCAAAAC
>PMPH01000099.1 GCA_003161045.1 Acidobacteriaceae bacterium | reverse complement strand
TACAAAAGATCGGGCAGGCCACCATAGCCACCAGAACAGCCACCAAACAAAAATGGCCACCTTCAAAGAAGTGGTCATATTCATGTAAGTCGTTTGTTATGTTGGTGCCCGGAGGGGGAATTGAACCCCCACGGCCTTGCGGCCTGCGGATTTTAAGTCCGCTGCGTCTGCCAGTTTCGCCATCCGGGCAAATAGCGACTGCCTGCTCGCATTTCCTTCACCCAAGGTTAACAGCATTGCCGCGCGCGTGTCCGTTCACACACCCCGGGAAACAATTCCTTCCCCTTCAGGCTCACGGCGGAGGTTCGCCAATCGATGTACCCCGAAACCAAGGCCACTGAGTGGCTCTTTCGGCTCCAGTGTCACCGGCGCTCCCAGCCTTCGTCTCTGGAGCGGAAGTAAAAGCCGCCTTGCGCAGCCTTGGCTAGAGCATTTTCGGAATGAACACAAGTGCTTTTGAGTGCATTGAATGTGGCTTTTCCTTAAGAAAAAGCCACTTGAGTGTGAGGTTTCGGTCTACAGCAATTCCGAAAATGCTATAGGGCGCGCGAATTGGAAAACCCCTCAGACGGCAAAACGACAGCGCCCCAGTGCTTCCAGTCCGTCTTACACGGCCAGCATCGGCACTGCGCCGGCGCTGCCGCCAAGCCAGCCGCCTTTTCAGATCCGCATGGGCATTAGCACGTAGCGGTACTTGTACTCGGCATCAGGGTCTTCCGGGCGCATCTGGCCGGCGGATTGCGAGTCCTTGAACTCCAGGCGCACCTCGCCCTCGTTGCCCAGGGCCTTCAGGAAATCCAGGATGTAGCCGGAGTTGAAACCTACGGCGATGGGCTCGCTCGAATAGGGCGTGTCGATGGTGTCTTCGCTCTCGCCGCTTTCGGCCGAGTTGGCGCTGATCTTCAGCTCGTTGCTCTCCAGGCGCATGCGGATGGCGCCCGATCGCTCGTCGGCAAACTGCGCCACGCGGCCGATGGCCGCCGACAGCTCGCTCGAGCGGACGACGGCGAACTTGGTGTTGTCGCNNGCGGAAGAAGAGCGTGTGCTCGTCGTCGGCAAACTCGACCTTTTCGGCATCGGAGACGGAGAGCAACTGTTGCAGCTCCTGGAGGGCCTTGCGGGGGATGAGGACGCGCTTCTCGCCGCTGATGCCTTCGAGAACTTCGTTGGGCTTCTCGACGTAAGCGAGCCGGTGACCGTCGGTGGCCACCATGGCCAGCGACTCGGCCTTGATGACCAGCAGGGCGCCGTTGAGCGTGTAGCGCGACTCCTCATTCGAGATGGCGAAGATGGTGCGGCTGATGAGCGTCTTCAGCACCAGGGCGGGGATGCTGGTGACCGCGACGGTAGGAAACTCGGGAACCTGCGGGTAGTTGGCGCGCGCCATGCCGACCATCTTGGTGTTCGAGCGGCCGGAGCGAATCTGCACCCAGTGGTTGTCGAGCAGCTTGATGGAGATTTCGCCCTCGGGCAGCAGCTTGATGTAGTCGTAGAGCTTGCGGGCGGGAATGGTGCAGGCGCCTGGTTTCTTCACCTTGACCTCGGCGCTGGTGCGAATGGCCTGGTCGAGGTCGGTGGCCGTGATGTTGAGCCGGTCGTCCTCGGCCTCGATGAGGAAATTGGAGAGAATCGGAATGGTGGTCTTGCGCTCGACCACGCTCTGCGTCGCGGTGAGCTCCCTGACCAGTTCCTGGCGGCTAACGGTAATCTCCATTGCTGCTCCCTGAACGGCCGTCTGCTCCACTTCTGTTTCCACGTTCGACATGAACTCACCCTCGCTTTGCGGCTACAAAGAAAACCCAATTGAAACAGGTTGCTCGCTGGCCACACTGTACAACAACGGGCGGACCGGCGGAAACGGCTATCTTTGCTTCTTCTTGATTGTATTCACCTCAGCCTTTTNNGGCTCGGCTCGGGCAGGCTTTCGACTTCGCTGCGCACACCCGGAATGCGGATAGGGTTGGGAGGGGGTGCGCGGCGACCGGATTACGGCGCGGCGCTCTGCTCAGCTTGGGGTTGGTGAATGCGGCGCGACGGTTAAGAGGAAAATGCAGTGAAGATAAAGAAAGAAGCTAGTAGTACCCGTAGTTGCGGCAGGAAAAGTGGAAATGTAGTTGAAGTGGTTTGCAATGAAAGGGTTGACGATAGGATGAGTTTTCTAAATTGGGGCTGTGGAATTGAGGGTTTTT
Organism: Acidobacteriaceae bacterium; assembly: GCA_003161045.1. Classification (GTDB taxonomy): domain Bacteria; phylum Acidobacteriota; class Terriglobia; order Terriglobales; family Acidobacteriaceae; genus Telmatobacter. The sequence goes on along the minus strand of PMPH01000099.1, from coordinate 5,575 downwards.
GGAAAACCGGGTCCGAGGCAGGCTGATTTGCCTCCACTTTCCCACCCCTTCCAGAGGCCACTCAAAAAGGCCTGTGCAAAGCCGATGATTTGTGTGAAAAGCGCGTCCGGAGCCGCGCGGGGCAAGAGGTTGCAGAGGACCGGCTATGCACAGCGGACAGGCCTTCCACAGCTTCCACAAGGCGTGCGTTGAGCTAGGAAAAGTAGGCCGCCATAGGTCCGATTCCCGTCGGCGGTGATAGGCCAAAGCGCTTCCCATTCCTGTATTCGATGCGACGGAAGAATCAGCTTCGGAACGAGCTTTGCGCTCTGACGGCCGTAGACTTTTATGAGCAGGAGGGGTGCGGAATGGGGATCAATGTCGGCCGGCTCGAGAATCAGCTGCTGCTGATGTCGGCCGAAAGAGCGCCGGGGCGGGAGTTTTGCGAGGCCATCTCAGAGTTGGCGCGCACCGGCCGGTTTGCGCAGTTGCGGGATGTGCTCCCCGGCATCGTGTACGACGAGCTTTGGGAGCGTTATCAGGAGGATGCGGGGGCCTTTGTGGCCGGGTGGCGGATACTGGCGCAGGAGATGCGGCAGGGGTTTATCCAGCACGCGCGGCAGCGCCTGACGACCTTGACCCGGCTGCAGCCGGCCGGTAGCGGCTCCGCCCCGCCAGCCTGGCAGGAGATTCAACGCGCCCTCGACGGCGAGCAGAACGATTTGCTGCGCACCGCCATTGCGCTGGAACTGCTGGAGTTGATTGAGCCGGCCGTCTTGCGCGCCACGCACCTGCGCGAGTGCGTGGTGGCCTCGTCGAGCTCTGAAGAGGCTGACCGCTACCTGGACGAGGCCACCCGCTGCTACTTTTTCGGAATGTTCACGGCCTGCGCGGTCATGTGCCGCTCGGTGCTCGAGGAGGCCATCAAGCAGAAGCTGCCCGCGGGGCTCACGCGGCTGCTGCGCACCCGCTATCGCAACACCGCGACCCTGGGCAACCTGCTGCATGAGGTGAACAACAACCTGCAAATGACGGGATTCGACGCGGATTTTCCGCGCGTGGCCAACATGGTGAACGACGTCGGCAGAAAAGCGGTGCATCAGGGACTGCTGAGCGAGGATGAGGCCCGCGCCTGCCTGCAAAATGCGCGCGAGGCGCTGCAGTTGCTGCTGCGGAACTGAGGCTCAGCCTGCGCCGCGGGGGATTGGGCTCTTATACTGAACTTTCCATGTCCTATGCGGCGGCTATCGAACAACTGAACGCCATGGCGCCGGAGCTCTACACCCGGCCCGGCCAACCTCGGCGAAAATTCTCGCTCGACGAGGTTCGCGTCCTGCTGGATGCGCTCGGTAATCCTCACCGGCGCATTCGCTCCGTGCTGATTGCCGGGACCAACGGCAAGGGCTCGACGGCCTCGACGCTGGCCTCGATTCTGACCGCCTCCGGGGTGCGCACCGGGCTCTACACCTCGCCGCATCTGGAGCGGGTGAACGAGCGCATTCGCATCGATCAGACGGAGATTGCCGACGAGGCCTTCACCAGCCTCTACTTTCGGGTTCACGACACCGCGCGGAAGCTGGTGCGGGACAGCAGGTTGCCGCAGCTTCCCAGTTTCTTTGAGATTCTGACCGCGCAGGCGCTGCTTTACTTTGCCGAGGCCGAGGTCGAGCTAATGGTGCTCGAAGTGGGGATGGGCGGCCGGCTGGACGCAACCAATGTCGTCGATCCGCTGCTCTCGGTCATCACCGACATTTCGCTCGACCATACAGAATGGCTGGGCGCGACGATCACCGCTATTGCGCGCGAGAAGGCCGGCATTCTACGCCGTGGCAAAACGCTGATTACGCTCTCTCAAGGCGCGGAGGTCAACCAGGTGCTGTGTGAAGCGGCGGCCGAACTGGGGGCGCGCCAAGTGAATGCGGAGGCCTTCATGCCGTCTGCCGGTGCGGGCACGGCTGGCCCTTATACAGTTCAGGCGCTGGGCGCGGCGGTCGAGGTTGCCTCCCCGCTCACTGGAGCTCACCAGCAGCGGAATGTGGCGCTGGCCATCGCCGCCGCCGTCGAGCTGGCCTCGGCCCACGGCCTTCCCATTACTCCGGTGGCCATCTCCGCGGGGATCAGGCAGACGCGCTGGCCGGGCCGGATGGAACATATCAAGCTGGGGCGCACTGAGACGGGTGGCGTCGAGTGGATTCTGGACGTGGCGCACAACCCGGCCGGCGCTGAGGCGCTGCGTTCGGGGCTCGCCGGAGTTTTGAGCGAGGATCGCCCGCGGCTGCTCGTCTTCAGTTGCTTGCGCGACAAGCCGGTGGGCGAAATGGCGCGGATTCTCTTCCCTCTCTTTGACCAGGTGATCCTGGCGCCCATCCACTCAGCCCGCGCCGCCACCATTGAGAGCCTGGAGGCGGCGGCCAGGGCGGCTGGAACCTCAGCCCGCGGCGCCGGGTCAGTCCGCGAGGCCTTGCAACTGGCCAGGGAGGGCGCGCCGGGCGGGGTGGTGGTCGTCTCCGGATCGGTTTACTTGGTGGGTGAGGCGCGTTCGCTGCTGGTGGCCGAGAAAGTTAAATTTGGAGGGGTTAAATGAAGAGACAGCGTCCCAATCCGCTGCCCTGGATCTGTCGCTGGCGCACCACCCTCATCCAGAAGCCGCTCTTCGGGCTGGCCACGGCGATCTTTGGCAGCCTCTCGCTGCTGGTTTCGCTGGTGGACAAAAAGGGCAACGCGCAGCATCGCATCGCCCGCGTTTGGGCGCGGGGCTGCGTCTGGCTATCCGGCTCCAGGCTCACGGTGCGCGGAATCGAGAATCTGCGCGAGTCTCCCGTAGTTGTCTTCGCCTCCAACCACACCTCCTACATGGACACGCCGGTCATATTTGCCTCGCTGCCCGTGCAATTCCGCATTCTGGCGAAGAAGGAACTGTGGCCTATGCCCTTCATAGGATGGTACTTGAACCGGTCCGGCCAGATTCCCATCGACACCGTCAATCCGCGCGCCACGCTCTCCAGCCTGGGCGTCGCGGCCAAGGCGCTGCGCTCCGGAATGCCGCTCTTTGTCTTCCCTGAGGGCAGCCGCACCCCCAACGGCGCACTGCAGCCGTTTCTTTCAGGAGCCGCTTACCTGGCCATTCGCGCGCAGCTTCCGTTGGTGCCCATTGCGCTCAGCGGCGTCTACGAGCTGTTGCCCATTCACACCTGCCACTTTTACCCCGGTGAGCTGACCTTGACCATCGGCGAACCGATCGAGACTGCCGGCATGACCCTCCGCCAGACCGATGAACTCACCGCGCGGCTGCGGGCCGCCATTGAGTCTCTGCTTCAGCCGTCCTGCCCGGAGGCCTCATCTGCGATTACTGTTGAGGCTGTAGGCACAAGGGTTTAGCGCGCCGGTGCAATTCCCCCTATCGCAATTGCCGCTTCTGTGATTACACTGTTGCTGCCATGTGCGTTCATATCGCTGTCCCCGAGCCCACCAGCAGTGATCCAGCCTACAATCAGCGCACGCTGCCAGCCTATCTCTCAGCCCTGCGTTCGGCCGGAGCAACCCCCATCATCGTCCCGCTGCATGAACGGCAGGACCGCGTCGCCCGGCTGCTCAGCGGGGTGCAGGGAATCCTGCTCCCCGGCAGCCGCTACGACGTTGACCCGCAAAGATACGGCGAAGATCCAGCCCCCGGGTGCGGTGAATCGGACCCCGGGCGCACCGCGGTCGACGAACTGCTCCTCCAGGACGCCTTTGGCCTCCACAAGCCCATTCTGGCCATCTGCAACGGCGTGCAGAGCCTGAATGTCTGGCTGAACGGGACCTTGGTGCAGGACCTGAAGACGGCCGTCAACCACCGCCCCGGCCGCGATGTCGTCGCGGCCCACCCGGTGCGCATTGCCCCCGGATCGAGGCTCGCCGGCCTGCTCCCGCGCGCCTTGGAGGAGGAGTTGCTTGTCAACTCCAGCCACCACCAGGCCATTCGCCTGCCCGGCGACAATCTGCTGGTCAGCGCCGTCTCCCCGGCCGATGGCATCATCGAGGCGGTCGAACTGGACTCGCCCGCGCACTTTGTCCTGGGAGTGCAATGGCATCCCGAGCAGACCTACACCCAGAGCGCCTTCTCCCGCGCCATCTTCGCGGCCTTTGTGCAGGCGGCCTCGGTCTGGGAGCCGCGCCGCATCGAGGAGTCGGTAGCGCCGGCTTGAGCCGGCCAACCCGCTAACCGGCCAACTCGCTAACTTTCTATTGATCCGGCCCTTAAGGAACCCCTGCTTAAGTTGCTGTTTTGAAAGGGCACGGCTTTAGCCGTGCCGCAAGACGCAAGCGATGAAAGGGTGGCTTTAGCCCCTGAGGGAACGTAAATTATAGAAAATACATTCCCTCAGGGGCTAAAGCCCGAAGGTTCTGGGGGCAATCGAACGGCGTGGCTGAAGCCACACCCTTTCAAAACATGACCGAATCGACTTGCGCAGAGGCTCTTTAACGAATAAAACAAAGCTGGGTGCTACGTCCTTGCGACGTTTTTGTTCTTGTCGCAAGGGTGGGAGGCCATAACCCTCAACCAGCCCTGCGGATTCAGAGCAAAATTGATGAGTGAAGCTGCCAAAATCGATGAGTGAAGCCGCCAATCAGCCCACAACCCGCCTCAACGCTCTTCTGGCGGAGGCTGGCCTGGCCCCGTTGGACGCGGCGCAAGCGGCGGCCTTCGAAGCCTACCTTTCGCTTATTCTTCGCTGGAATGCCCGCGTTAATCTGACCGCCATCCGCGACGAGGAGGGCATTCTCCGCCGCCATTTTGTCGAGTCGATCGCCTGCGCCCGCGCCCTGCCCGCCGGAATCCGCACCCTGCTCGACTTCGGCTCCGGCGCGGGCTTCCCCGGAATCCCCATCGCCCTCTGCCGCCCGGAGATTGCCGTCACCCTGGCAGAGTCGCAGGGCAAGAAGGCCGCCTTCCTCCGCGAGGCCGTGCGCGTCCTCGGCCTCAACGCCAAAGTCCACTCCGGCCGTGCTGAAGCGCTTCGTACCCTCTTCGATTGCGTGACTATGCGGGCCGTAGACAGGATGGAACTGGCCGTTCAAGCCGCCGCTCAACTAGTCCGCCCCGGCGGCTGGCTGGCGCTGATGACCACCACCGCCGCCCTCCCCGCTCTCCAAGCCGCCGCCGGAGCCGATTTCTCCTGGCCCACCCAGCTCCCCCAACCCGGCGGCGAGGACCGCGTCCTTGCGCTGGGAGTGCATAGCAGAGGGTTCACTACCGTGTAGCCGGCCATCCAGCCTGAGCCCGTAAGGACGACCGATACATTTCTCATTGAGCGCGATGGGCTGTTGTCAACAGTTGACAGCCTGAACCCCAGAGTGACTTCATTTAATCTGTTTGGAATCAGCCATCGAGCTGAGCCGATTACTGCGCGGAATTGACCTTGAAAAGGCTGAGCGATAATTAGGCGATGGTGTTGTCGTGATGCGAACCTATATTTGGATTGCTTTGGCGGTGCTTCTTGGCGGACTCGTACTGTGGGGCTGGTGGTACCAACATCGCCGCGCTTGGCCAACACATACGCAGGACGAACCCATGCGACGTCACGTCAACAGAAACTATGACTGAAAGCCAGGT
>PMPH01000163.1 GCA_003161045.1 Acidobacteriaceae bacterium | reverse complement strand
CGCACCTTGTAGGGGCAGTTGTTCGAGCAGTAGCGGGTGCCCACGCAGCGGTTGTAGACCATCATATTCAGCCCCTCGGGCGTGTGCACGGTCGCCCCCACCGGGCAAACCTGCTCGCAGGGCGCGTTTTCGCACTGCTGGCAGGTCATCGGCTGAAAGTGGGCCCGCGGGGCGGCCAGATCGCCCTCAAAATAGGTGTCGATGCGCAGCCACTGCATGTTCCGCCCGATCCTCACTTGCTGCTTGCCCACCACGGCGATGTTGTTCTCCGCGTAGCAGCCCACGATGCAGGCGTTGCAGCCCACGCAGCTCGCCATGTCGATCGACATTCCCCAGGCGTTGTCCTTGTACTCCCAGTTGGGGAAGAGCGTATTCTCCCGGTTGGTCCTGGTGTGACCCTCGCCTCCGGTGTGGCCCTCGCTCTCGTTGGCGAAGCCGGGATTGGCCTTGAACTCCTCGAGCGTCGCGTAGCGGATGATGCCGCGCTCGTTGATCGCCTCGCCGGCTTCGAGCGAGTTGTTGCCGTTGCCCTGGCCGCCGAAGGCCTTCGGCCGGTGGTCCTGGAAGTGGCTCTTGGTAATCGCCACGCCCCACTTGCCGTCGAGCTTTCTGATTGATCCGGTCGCGTAAAACGGAGCCCAGGTGTTGCGAATCAGAAAAGCGTTGAAGCCCGCGCCCGAGCCCACGCGCCCGGCAAACTCGCGGCCATAGCCCAGGTGAACCGTGACCGAATTGTCCGGGTGCCCTGGGGCCGCGATCACCGGCGCCGTCACCCTGCCCGCGCCCACCGTCAACTCGACGATGTCGTCCTCTTCCAGTCCCAACTTCGTCAGCGTCGCCCCAGAGACGATGGCCGCGTTGTCCCAGCTCAGATTGGTCACCGGCTTGGGCAGCTCCTGCAGCCAGCCCACATTCGACCAGCGGCCGTCGTAGATGTTCGGGTCGGGCCGGAAGATGATCTCCAGCGAATTCTTCGCCAAGGGCGCGGGGATTTTTCCGTGAAAGGCCGCGTCCCCGCCGTTTTTCGAGCTCTTCTCAAACGCCGTGCCCTCGATCCAGCCCGCGTGCAGCGCCTGGCGCCAGCCCGCCTCGAAGTCTTCGCCCTCGGGCTTCACGCCGCTTTCCGTCTTGCCGCCGCCCTCCGGCTGGCCGTCACCCTCCGGCTTTTTGAGGCCTTTTTCGATCACCGGCCGCCAGGTCGCGCGCACCGCCTCGTACGGACTCAACCCCGGCTCATCCAGCAGCGCCTGCAAGACGTGGTGCGCCGTTTTTCCGCCGTAAAGCGGGTCGATCATCGGCTGCACAATCGAAACCGTCCCATCGCAGGCCCGAGCGTCCGACCACGACTCCAGAAAATGCGCCGCCGGAATGTGCCAGTGGGAAATCTGCCCCGTTTCGTCCAGATGCGAGCCCAGGTGGGCCACGACATTGGCTTTGTCGAAGGCCGCGGCAAAATCCAGGTCGGCGGGCGCGGAATAAATCGGATTGGCGTTCAAGATCACCAGCCAATCCACCTTGCCCGCATTCAGATCGGCCACCAGCGCCTTCAAATCCGCAATCTGGTCCGAAGGCAGCGGATTCACCGGCTCCGCCGCGACGAAAACCGTCCGGCCCGAATTGCCCAGGGCATTGTTGATAGCCAGAGCCAGCGCCGTCACTGACTCATCCTGATAGAGTCCTGGGATCACCGCGCTCCGGCCCGCGTGAGCCTTCAAATCCCTGGCCACGGCGGCCAGAAACCTCCTCTGGGCCTCCGTCCACTGATAGGCCCGAGGCTCGACGCCCGCCACGCCCACGGCCCTGGCCAACTCCGCCGCAAAGGCGGGAATCTCGCTCGCCCGCAGGCCCAGCCGGTGGTCAGCCTTCAGCCCGGTCGTGGTCGGCGTACTCTCGACCGAATAGAGCCGGTTCATCCACTTTTCCGGCTCCTTGCGCCGCTCGGCGTAGGCGCGGACCAGTTGATGGAAGCCGGGAAACGCCGCCCCCGAGAGAAAATCCGCGTCCAGCGAGACGATCACGTCAGCCCCGGCCAAATCATACTGAAGATTCAGCCCACTGGCCGCCGCCGTCCCGGCGATGGCCGGATCGTACTGCGCCAGCTTCACTTTGGGCCACGCCGCCTGAACGGCCCGCCACTGCCGCGCCAGCGTGGGCGAGGTGACCGTCGCGGAGAGAATATAAATTCCGCTTCCGTCCCGGCTGCTGGCCATCTTCTGCCGCAGCGCCTGCGCAAACTCCGCCCACTCGCGGTTCTCGCCGCGATAGGTCACGTGCTGCGAGCGGTCCGGATCATAAAAGTCCAGCAGCGCCGCTTGCGTGAACGGGTCCGATGCGCCCTGGTTGCAGGGGTGCTCGGGGTTGCCGTCGATCTTGATGGGGCGAAACTCGTCGCTTTTGACCAGTAGCGGCACGGCGCCAGTGGCGAACGGGTGCGCCGTGGCAAAGTACATCGGCTTGCCCAGCACCAGGTCTTCCGGCGACTTCACATAGGGGTAAATCGACTCGTCGGGCTGCTTGGTGCAGCCGGCAAGTCCGGCCAGCGCCATCGATGCGCCCATCAGCTTCATGAAGCCGCGCCGTGAAACCGGGTCGGAGACCAGATCGGAGACCGAACTGGAGTCCAGATCGGAGTCTGGACCGGTGTCCGGGACGAAGTCCGGGGCGGAGGCCTGCCCAGCCCACTCCCCGGCCGCGTTTTTGTTCCCCCTCTTCATTCTTTCGCTCATCGGTGGCAGACCTCGCAACTGGTCAGTTCCCTGGGGGTGCGAATCTTGTACTGATCGACGAGGAAATGGCCCAACTCGTTCTGGCTGGTCAATTTCCTGTAAACCGGCGCAGTTCCAAGCGCAGCCGCGGCAAGATTGCCGGCCGAATCAGAATTGCCGGCCTGCCCGTGCGCGCCAGTCGCCGGCAGGCCGAGCGCGGCCTTCTCGCCGCCCGCCCCGACCGGGTTTCCGCCCCGCTCTTCGGTCGCGCAATCCACGCTCTGGGCTGTCGGCACGCCCACCCTCTCATTGCCCGCCGCGCACCACGCAGGATGCTCCTCCGACGGCGCCTCCCAGGCCATGTTGTAAATCTGGCTGGTGGGCCGCAGGTACTTCGCCGGGTTGCGGTGGCAATCCAGGCACCACTCCATTTGCAGCGTGTTCTGGGCGTACATCAATGGCATCTGGTCCACGCGGCCGTGGCAGGTCGCGCAGCCAATTCCCTTGTTCACATGGACCGAGTGGTTGAAGTAAACAAAATCCGGCAGGTCGTGCACCTTGGTCCACGCAATCGGCTCGCCGGTCGCCCAACTCTGCCGCACCGGCTCCAGCAGTTGCGCGTTGGTCCAGAGCTGCGCGTGGCAGTTCATGCAAATTCTGGTCGGCGGGATTCCGGCGTAGCTCGACCGCTCCACGGTGACGTGGCAGTACTGGCATTGCAGCCCCATTCCCTGCACGTGGTGCTTGTGGCTGAAAGGCACCGGCTGGTCCGGGCGCTGGCCCTGCCGCGTCACCCAGGGCGAACGCTGCAACTGGTCCAGCGCGACCCCCAGGGCAACCACCATTAGCCCCGCCAAAACCAGGCTCGCGCGGGCCAATGCATTGGAACTGCGGCTGAATATCTGCGCCATGCGAACTTTCCCCGCCTGATTTTCTTTTGCATGCGTGCGCTGCGCTGGCGGTCACACACATTCTCTACAAAAGCCGTTGCTGGGCAAAGAACACTCGATCGGTGGAAAATCCCGGAAATTCAATATAGCAGCCGAAGACCGCTTCTCATCTCATGAATCGCGCTCTGAAGCTGAAATTGAGCACTGAAATTTGCAACAGAGCGCATTCTGTCCCCCTTCTGTAATTCACTGAAACGAAAACAGATTGCGACAGTTCAAGCGGCAGGCCGATCCCTCCCGCTCCACCAGTGTAAGCGGTGGGGTGGGCGACTGGCCGAAGCGAATCTCTGTGGGGGTTGAAAGGAAAGAGGAAGTGCGTTACAGGCTACTACCGTCGAGCCAGCGCCATCATCAGCCCGAAGAGCAAAATCGGCGCCAGCGCCAGCGCCGCGTAGAGCATCATGCGGCGCGCCCCCGGCCAGCGAATGCCGCGCGACGCGGGCCGACGCGGACCATCCTCGACGCCGACCAGTTCCTGGTGTTCCAACTCCCAGGCCATCTCGCTCGCCGTCTGGTAGCGGTGCCGCGGCTCCCGTTCGAGCGCCCGCTTCAGAATCTCCTCCAACTCGGCCGGAATCTCGGCCCGCAGCTTGCGCACCGGCCGGGGATCGTGCAGCAGCCGCTCGTTCATCACCGCCAGCGGATTCGGCCCACTGTAGGGAGGCTCGCCGGCCAGCATCTCGTAGAGCATCACGCCCAGCGAGTAGATGTCACTGCGCTGATCCACGCGCCGCCCCTTCACCTGTTCCGGGGAGATGTAATCGGGCGTGCCCAGGGCGGCCGAAATCTCGACGAAGGTCAGCCGCCGCGCGTCCTGCTTCATCGCAATGCCGAAATCGATCAGTTTGATGTGATCCTGATCGTCGACCATGATGTTTTCCGGCTTCAGATCGCGGTGGACCACCCCGTGCTTGTGCATGCCGTCCAGGGCGTCGCAGATTTCCAGCGTAAATTTCGTTGCCCGCTCGATGGAAAGCCTGTGCTCCTGGTTCAGAATCGACCGGAGCAGCCGGCCCTCGACCCACTCGATCACCATATAGAGGCGGCTGCGCTCTTCCCCGTCGAAGGTCTTCACCACGCCGGGGTGGTTCAGCGTCTGGCCGATCTCCTGCTCGCGCCTGAACCGCTCGACCAGCACCGGATCGGCCTCCATCTCCGCGTGGGGAACCTTGATGGCCACCTGCCGGCCATCCCGCAGGTCGGTCGCCTTGAAGAGCGTCGCCATGCCGCTGCGCGCCACGGCCGCATCGAGACGGTAGTGGTCCAGCATCTCTCCGGTTTCAGGTGTGGTCATAAGCGAGCACTGCATTCCACTTTAACTCTTTCATATAAATCGTAAAAAAAGCGTCAGGAATATAAAAGGAATAACGCTGGACGGGTGCAAACCGCCAGGGCGGCGGCCAATTTTTCCATTTTCGCCGGCGAACTTCTTCTGTTTCTGATCTTCTTCGGTTCTATAGATGGATTTTGACTTGTGGAATGGATTCCGCCCGCTGCCGCTCAGGCGTTGGACTTCAGCGCCTCTTCGGCCCATTTAACCGCATCGGCGTGGCAGCGCATGACCTGGTCGTGATGCAGGCCATTGGAGCGGACGATCTCATCGCATTCGGCCCAGTTTCCGTACTCCTGACAGACAATCCAGCGCAGCAGAATACCCTCCGGGATTTCCTTGTCCAGCAGAGCATCGCGCGCCTTCTCGCGCAGAGGCAGCAACCGCACCAGGTCTTCGGGGAGAATGCGCAGCATCGCCGGGAAGAGGCTGACCATGCCGATAAGGTACTGCTCGCTGGGATTCAGTCCGCAGAGGTTGGCCGCCAATTCGCAGAAGTGCCCCCGCTCGAAGGCCATGCGAAGAATCTCCGGCGGCTGGTCGATGCTGAAGTCGCTGGCGATGGCCAGCATGGCGATGCGCCGGAAGGCCGATTCTCCGACCAGCATCAACGCCGACTGGATCGAGGTCACCTCCTGGCGCATGGCGCAGACCGGCGAATTTACCAGCCGCAGCAGCCGATAGGTCAGCGAGGCGTCGCACATCACCAACTGGCTCATGCGCTGCAGGTCGACGGGGGCGTTCTGCAGATCCTCCATGATTTCCAGATGAACCAGGCGGTTGCCAGGAATCTTGTGGCTCTGCAACGGCTCCGGACGGCAGAAGTAGTAACCCTGAAAGAGTTCGAAGCCCTCCTTGCGGGTCTGCTCATACTGTTTCTGCGTCTCCACATTCTGCGCCACCAGGCAAGCCGGCGTGCCGCCCAGCCAGTCGAGCAGATTGCGGCGCTTGGCGGCATCGACCTTGGCTATATCCACCTTGATGTAGTCGGCCAGATTGGCCAGGGGGCCGGACTCCAGCCTGCCGGTGAAATCGGCCAGCGCGAGCCGGAAGCCCGACGCCTTCAGTTTGCGGCAAACCGCCAGCAGATACGGCGTAGGCTCCGCACTGGAGGACAGTTCCAGGACCGTCATGTCGGGAGGCAAAACCTTCACCCACTCCTCAGTCAGCGATTCCGCAGTGCAGTTTACAAAGGCCGGCAGCCCGCGCGCCAGCTCTTCCAGCCCGAAAACGACCGAATTGTCGAGCATGGTGCGGGTCGCCAGGTCGCTGTCGGCGCGAACGAACGGCTTGCGTCCATTCCAGAACAGCAACTCGTAGCCATGCACCCTGCTGTGCAGATCCAGAATCGGCTGGCGCGCCACATAGCGGAGTTCACTTGTCTGCTTCTGGGCCGAATCGTCAATCTTTGCCGTTGGGCGCGTCGCCATATAGACCATCTCCCCTTCTATTTATCGTTGCGTGGGCTTGAAACGTGAGTGGATTTCCACGCCACGGAGCAACTTCTGTTCGGGATGGGTAAAAATAGTCGGAATCGCCGCTACCTGGCCGCCGGCGGCCGGGGACTTGCTGCCGCCGCTGAAGACGAGGCCGGGCGCGCGACAAAGACCGCCGCCAGTTTGTCTTCATAGGCCAACTCGAAGCTCGGGTCCAGGCGCAGCAACTGCGTCAGCGGCGCCCCAACCGGCCCGATCACCACTCCCGCCTTCCGCAGATCAGGATCGGTGGCCCAATCCGGCCCTCCGCTCCAGGTGGCCACCGAGCGGTTGATCCGCTCATCGCCATAAAGCGCGGCGCGCCCATCGATGCTGACCGGCAGGCGCAGAGCCCAGATCAGGTAGCCGCCCCAGTTGTAGTCGTTATAAAGAGGTCCGCTCCAGCCCTTTTCTTTCACCACTTCCACCGCGCGAACGGGCAGGCTTTCGGCCAGCTTCGCGCCCAGTCCGGCATTATTCACGCGCAGCGCGCAAAATCCCAGCAACACCGCCAGACCGGTGAGAACCGCCACTAATGGAGCAAAGGAGACCGTCAGCCGGAGCCGGTTCTGATCCTCACCCTTGAGCCCGGAAGCCAGAATAGCGCTGGCCGCGATCACCACCACCCATACGTCGCGCTGTGAGCGAAAGGAGACGAGGATGGAGAAGGCCAGCAGCAGAATCTCAAAGAACTCCAGGCGGCGGGCCCTGGCCAGCACGGCGACAGCGGCCAGAGCCAACAAAAGCACGCACCAGTCGTCGAGACGGCGAAAGGGCATCGCGGACAGCTCCGTCACCTTGTCCAGAACGCCGGACTGCGAAGCAAGATCGTAGGCGACCTGGTAAATCCTCCAGCCGTAGGGATTCGCCAGCGGCGCCAGAAGGCAGGCCACCGAGACGCAACCCAGCCAGCCGGGACGCAGGCGCGTCTGAACCGCGCTCCAGCGGCAGGCCGCGACGGCCTCGGCCCAGGCAATCGCCAGCACCACCAGACCATCGATGAATTGAATGTGCAGATTGGCCCACAGCGCAAAGATCACCGGCAGCCACAGCAGCCCGCGCATCTTGCCGGTGCGGCGCGCCGCGATCAGAAGATCGAGTTCGAGCGCGAAAAACAGCACCGTGAACAGCCATGGGCGCGGCGTATAGAGGCGCGTCAGACTGTAGCTGGCGGCGAGGGTCAGCAGCACCGCGAGGGTGAAGTCGGCCTGCAAGCGCCGGATCAGCCGATGCAAAACCACCGTGATGGCCACCGCCATTCCAGCCGTGTAGGCCACGATGCCCACCAGGCCCAGGCTCTGAAAAAGCCTCCAGATCAACATTTCGAAGAGCCAGCTGTAGGCTGCCCAGAATTTTCCCGCGCCGAAGCTGGAGAAGGGATCGGTCTGCGGCACGGCGCGGTGCTGCAGAATCCACTCCCCGGCGCGCAGGTGCCACCACACATCCGGGTCATTCACGCACGATTCGCGAAGGCACAGAATGGCCGGGGACGCAAAGAGCGCGGCAAGCACCAGCGCCTGGGCCCATTGAACCCGGCGGGATAGCCGCAATTCGTCCTGGCTGATGCCTGCCAGGGGCAAAGGCGCTCGGCCTTCCTCCGGCGCGGCGACCGGTGGCGTGGCAACAGGCATGAACTCGGGAGATTTCATCAAAGAGATATTAACAGCGGAGGATTTGACCCGCATGCGCTACCCGTCCGGCGCGGCCACGGGCGATCTTCTCCGGCGCGCACCTCAAGAGTACAATCGACGCCATGAGCTTTCCTGAGACGCGCATGCGCCGGCTGCGGCGCACCGAATCCATGCGGGCGCTGGTGCGGGAGACGGCCGTCGCCCCCGGCGACCTGATCTACCCCTTGTTTCTCACCCCCGGCGAGGGGGTGCGCCGCGCCGTGGGCTCCATGCCGGGGGTCTTCAACCTCTCGGTAGACGAAGCCGTGCGCGAGGCCGAGGAGGCCGTCAGCCTCGGCCTGGGCGGCCTGCTGCTCTTCGGCCTGCCCGAGGCCAAGGACGAGCGGGGCTCCGGCGCATGGGATGAGAACGGCATTGTGCAGCAGGGTCTGCGCGCGCTGAAGCAGACCGCCGCGGCCAAAAAGCTGGTGCTCATCGCCGACGTCTGCCTCTGCGAGTACACCAGCCACGGCCATTGCGGCGTGATCGTCGAAACTCCGCACGGTTTTGACGTGGACAACGACAGCTCCCTGGATTTGCTCTCCCGCACGGCCGTCAGCCTGGCCCAAGCCGGAGCCGATGTGGTGGCCCCCAGCGACATGATGGACGGCCGCGTCAGGGCCATCCGCCGCGCGCTCGACGGCTGCGGCTGCCAGCAAACGCCCATCCTCAGCTACGCCGCGAAGTTCGCCTCGGCCTTCTACGGACCCTTCCGCGAGGCAGCCGACTCGGCGCCCCAGTTCGGCGACCGCAAAAGTTACCAAATGGACGGCGCCAACCTGCGCGAGGCCCTGCGCGAGATCGACCTCGACCTTGAAGAGGGCGCGGATATGATTCTGATGAAACCGGCCATGCCCTACCTGGACGTGATCCGCGCGGCGCGCGAACGAGTGGGTGTGCCCATCGGCGCCTATCAGGTTTCGGGGGAATATTCGATGCTCCAGGCGGCCTTCGAACTGGGCTGGCTCGACCGCGACCGCGCCATCCTCGAATCCCTCCTTGGCATTCGCCGCGCCGGGGCCGATTTCATCGTCACCTACTTCGCCAAGGAAGCCGCCAAGATGCTGGGATGAGCGGAATTTACCCTTTGATGAAGTCCAGCAGGTCGGCGTTCACCTGGTTCTTGAGGGTTGAGCACAACCCGTGCGGCGCGCCTGGATAGACCTTCAGCGTTGCTCCCTTCACAAGCGCAACCGAAAGCAGCGCCGAGTCGTTAATGGGCACGATCTGGTCGTCGTCCCCATGCATGATCAGCGTGGGCACGTCGATCTTTTTCAGGTCTTCTGTAAAGTCAGTCTCTGAGAAGGCCTTGATGCAGTCCAAAACGGCCTTGAATCCGGCCGTCATCCCTTGCAGCCAGAACGAGTCCCGCAGGCCTTGAGAAACCGTCGAACCAGGCCGGTTGGCCCCATAGAAAGCCGCCGTCAAATCCTTGAAGAACTGCGAGCGGTCAGCCAGAACACCGGCGCGAATTCCATCGAACACTTCCAAAGGCAATCCGCCGGGATTGGCTCCCGTTTTCAGCATTAGCGGCGTCACCGCGCCGATCAGCACCGCCTTGGCGACCCGCTTCGTGCCGTGGCGGCCGATATAACGGGCAACCTCGCCGCCGCCGGCGGAGTGGCCGACATGAATCGCGCTTTTCAGGTCGAGCGCCTCGGTCAGCGCCGCCAGATCGTCGGCGTAGGTGTCCATATTGTTTCCATCCCAGGGCTGGCTTGATCGCCCATGGCCGCGGCGGTCGTGCGCAATCACGCGATAGCCGTGCGTGCCCAGAAACACCATCTGGTCCTCCCAGGCATCGGCGCTCAAAGGCCAGCCGTGACTGAAAACCACGGGCTGACCCGTGCCCCAGTCCTTGTAATAAATTTGCGTTCCGTCTTTGGTGGTAATCGTGGGCATAAAGGGATCTCCTTGATTCGGGTTGGGGAATCTTGCCGGTTATAGCGGTTCTCTAATTGCTCCACACAGAAACCGCAGCCGCTGAGTGACTCTTTTCGCTCCAGGGCCCCCGGCGACAGGCCTTCGTCACTGGGGGGAAAGCAAAAGCCACACAGTACACACCTGGCAACTCTACGTTCAGTCGAAAATTGCCTTATTGCTTGGATGCCCTGCCAGACCTTAGGTTGCCGGAATCAAGCGCGCGAGACGTTGACCGGCCCTCCGGCAACGCCGGTCGATTTTTTCGCGGTGGCCAGTTGGGCCCGCTGCAGGCGTCCTGCCGAGCCGCTCCCAAGTTCTTCCGATACCATGGACGTATCCCCTTCGCGGGTCGCCTCAATGAGTACTCTGGAAGTCCTCAGCGTCCTGTTCGCCACCGCGGCCATCTTCGGACTGCTCAGCGCCCGCTGGCTCAAACTGCCGATCACCGTCGGGACCATGCTGCTGACGGTGCTGGCTTCGGTCTGCCTGATGGGCGCGGGCCATGCGGCCCCGCAGTTTCATGCGTGGGCGCTGAACCTGGTCCGCCACATCGACTTCGAGAGCGTCATCCTGCACGGCATGCTGCCGCTGCTGCTCTTTGCCGGGGCTTTTCTGCTCGATCTGGAGCAACTGGCACGGGAAAAACTCGCCGTCTCGCTGTTTTCCGTCGTGGGCACCCTCCTCTCGGTCTTTCTGGTGGCCGGACTGATGTTCCTGCTGACGGGCCTGCGGATTCCCTGGATGCAGTGCCTCCTGTTTGGCGCGCTCATCTCGCCCACCGACCCTGTCGCCGTGCTGGAAATGCTGCGCCGGACCGGGGTTTCCAAGCCCATTCAGGCCCAGTTGGCCGGTGAATCGCTCTTCAACGACGGCCTCGGCGCGGTGCTCTTTCTCACCCTGCTCGAGGTTGCGCGCGGCCATGCGCCGGCACCCTGGCAGATCGCCGGCATGTTGCTGCTGAAGGCCGGCGGCGGCATTCTGGCTGGCATCCTGGCCGCCTGGGCCACATCGCAGTTGATGCGCCGGGTTAACGCCTACCAGGTGGACATTCTTTTCACCGTGGCGCTGGCGCTGGGCGGCTACGTCCTGGCCGATGCGCTGCATTTGTCTGCCCCACTGGAGGCCGTGGTGGCCGGAATCGCGCTGCGCCACTTCAACCGGCGCCAGCCCCGGGAATGCGTGGACCACGAAAACGTGGACCGCTTCTGGAAGGTGATCGACGAGATTCAGAACTTCGTGCTCTTTGTTCTGCTTGGCCTGGAGATCATAGCGGTCACCGTGGACGGGCCGGCGCTGTGGGCCGGAGTGGCGGCCATTCTCTCGGTCAACGCGGTGCGACTGGGGGCCGTCGTTGCCCTGCTGGCGCTGGTGCGCCTGATGCAGCCCGGCCACCGCAGCTCCACTTTTGTGCTCACCTGGGGTGGCCTGCGCGGAGGCCTTTCCATCGCCTTGGCGCTCTCGGTCCCAGCGGCGCTCGGCCGCTCCTGGATTCTCGGCGCCACCTATCTCGTCGTCGTCTTCTCCATCGTCATTCAGGGCGGCTCGATGGACTGGCTGCTGCGCCGCCGGGGCCGGAAACAAACCGCGACGCAGGCTTGATGAGCGCAGACTTGACGGGCGCGGGCTTGCTTCCGGGATAAAGCTACTCTGGTTCCGCTATAAGCCGCGCCCCAGGGCTGCTGCGCGGCAGAAAGCAGAAATGCACTCCAACCCGCTCTTCAGCCAGCCTGTGAAGGAGCCCCAAAGCCAGCCGGCGCCAAAACTCCGCATCGGCGGAGATCAAGGAGCCTGCCCCTTCCAGCCGAGCCCGTTCTTCCAGCCGTGGAGGTTTGCTCTGTCCTTCCATCGGCCTCCGCGCGTATACTCGTCGGCAAACAAGGTGCGCGATGGATCTACCGGCAATCTTCCTCCCGAATTCCCTGCAAGGCGCGGCCATCCTCACCGTTGTTCTCGCCTTTGTCGGCTACCTGGCCACCTTCCTGAGCGCCCGGATGCTGGCCCGTCGGCGCGACAAGCTTCGCTTGGTCAACAAGCGCCTCAACGAGTTCTACGGCCCCCTCTACGTCGCCTCCGAGGCGGGCACGATTGCCTACCGCTCGCTGCTCAAAAAGCAGGGCAAGACGCAGAGCTTTCCGATTCTCGACAGCGAATTGAAGGAATGGATGCTGTGGGTGACCACCATCTTCATGCCCCTCAACGACGTCCGCGAAAAGATCATCATCGAGAAGGCCTATCTGATCATCGAGGAGCAGATGCCGCACTGCCTGCTCGACTTTGTCACTCACGTGGTGGGTTACAAGGCGGTGGCGGCCCAGTGGGCCGAGGGCGACTTCACCGAGCGCCGCTCGACCATCGGCTGGCCGCCGGAGTTCGACGTTTACGTGGAACGCTCCTATGCTGCTCTGAAGGCCGAGCAGACCCGCCTGCTGCATGGTTCGCTGTGGAGGCTCTGGCACCATCTGTTTTGCCGCAAGCGGAAGGTGGCCGCAAGCGGAAGCAGAGCAGTGAGCAAAGCAGCAAAATAGCCGCAAAAAATTGATTTTCGTTCGCAGAGTGTGTTGCAGAAATCCGCTTCGTGTCAGGGCGCGACGTTGCCGCCTGCGCTAAGCGCGGCCGAAGGGTGCCGAAAATGGCCAGAAAAGAAATGGGCGGGGTTTCCCAGACCCCGTTTCTGGGGCCTGGGAAACCTCAAATCTACTGCGAGCGAGTAGCGAGCGTCTGCCCCACCGCAGGTGGTCAGTACCGGTAATTCTCCGCCTTGTACGGCCCCTCGACCGGCACGCCCAGATAGTCGGCCTGCCGGGGCGAAAGTGTCGTCAGCTTGACGCCGATCTTGTCCAGGTGCAGCCGGGCGACCTCTTCATCCAGTTTCTTGGGCAGCACGTAGACGCCGACCTTGTAACTGTCCTTGTTCGCCCACAGGTCAAGCTGTGCCAACGTCTGGTTGGCGAAGCTGTTGCTCATCACAAAGCTGGGGTGGCCGGTGGCGCAGCCCAGATTGACGAGACGGCCCTCGGCCAGCACGAAGATGCTGTGCGCGGCCAGATTTGCAGTTGCGGGGAAGGTGTAGTTGTCCACCTGCGGCTTGATGTTGAGCTTGACGACGCCCGGCTCGGCGTTCAGCGGGTCCATTTGAATCTCGTTGTCGAAGTGGCCGATGTTGCAGACGATGGCCTGGTCCTTCATCCGCTTCATGTGTTCGAGGGTAATGATGTCCACATTGCCGGTGCAGGTGACGTAGATGTCGCCGCGGCCCAGCGTCTCCTCGATGGTCGTAACCTCGAAGCCCTCCATGGCCGCCTGCAGCGCGTTGATGGGGTCCACTTCCGTCACGATGACGCGGGCGCCCATGCCGCGCAACGAGTGCGCGCAGCCCTTGCCCACATCGCCATAGCCGCAGATGACGGCCACCTTGCCGGCCACCATCACATCGGTGGCGCGCTTGATGCCGTCGGCCAGCGACTCCCGGCAGCCGTAGAGGTTGTCGAATTTGGACTTGGTGACCGAGTCGTTCACATTGATGGCCGGCACCAGCAGCTTGCCCTGCTCCATCATCTTGTACAAACGATGCACGCCAGTCGTGGTCTCTTCCGAGACGCCGCGCCAATCCTTGACCACCTTGTGCCAGTGGCGCGGGTCGTCGGCATAAACCTTCTTCAGCAAATCCTTGATGACCTTCTCTTCGTGGTTCGAGGCGGGGCCATCGACCCACTTGTCGCCGTTTTCCAGCTCAAAGCCCTTGTGGATCAGCAGGGTGGCATCGCCGCCGTCATCCACGATCAACTGCGGCCCCAGGCCGCCCTTGAAGGCCTGCGCCCGGAGGGTGCAATCCCAGTACTCTTCCAGCGACTCGCCCTTCCAGGCGAAGACCGGCACGCCGGTGGCGGCAATCGCCGCGGCGGCATGGTCCTGGGTGGAGAAGATGTTGCAGCTTGCCCACCGGACCTCGGCTCCCAGGCTGACCAGGGTTTCAATCAAGACCGCCGTCTGAATGGTCATGTGCAAAGAGCCGGTGATGCGCACCCCGGCCAGCGGCTTGGCGGCTGAGTACTTGTTGCGGATCGAGACCAGGCCGGGCATTTCGTGCTCGGCGATGGCAATCTCCTTGCGGCCCCACTCGGCCAGCTTGAGATCGGCGATTTTGTAGTCCGTTGCGGTGGTTTCCAGCGTTGAAGCGGCCATAAGTAATTGCTCCTGACCCCTCGAGAATATCATTTTCAGGGTTTGGGGCGGCCGGTTCTCACCTTCGCTTGAGGTTTGGGTGCCCGCTTGAGGTTTGGGGGCCCTATCCTTGCGACCTTTTGTTTTTGTCGCAAGGGTGGGAAACCAAAACCTTCGTAAATCTTTGACAAATCAAGAATTTCCGCGCTCGGCCGCGAGCAGCAGCCGCTTGCGCTCCAGGCCCCAGCGATAGCCGGTCAAAGAGCCCGTGGCGCCGACGACGCGATGGCAGGGGACGACCAGGGCCACGCGATTCATGGCGCAGGCGCGGGCCACGGCGCGAGTCGCTTTCGGCTCGCCCATCTCGCGCGCCAACTGGCTATAGCTGCGCGTCTGGCCGCGCGGAATCTGGCGCAACGCCTGCCAGACGCGCAGTTGAAAGGCCGTCCCGCGAAGGTCCACCTGCGGTGGGGCCAGCCTTTTGGATGGGCTCGTGGGGCCACGGACCTCCGCCAGCGCCGCCGCCACCCAGCCCGCCAGCGAGGGATCGGCTTCGAGCGTGGCCAGGGGAAACTCCTCGCGCAGGCTGGCCTCGGCCTCGGCGGAGGTAGCCGCAAGGGCCAGCCAGCAGAGCCCGCGCGCCGTCGCTCCCACCACAATCCAGCCAAAGGGCGATGGGGCCGTGGCGTAGCCGATCTGCTCGCCGCAGCCGCCTTGCGCAAAGCGAGTGGGCGTCATGCCCAGTTGCGCGCCGTCATAGCCGCGGCTCGATGAGCCGAATCCGGCGCTGTAAATGGCGTTGGTCACAGAGTCTCCTTGCTTGAGCGCGCCGCGCGCTGCTTCAGCACCGCCTCGGCCCGCAGCAAATCCTCCTCCGTGTCCACGCCAACGGTGTCGCCCGGAGCCTCGGCCACATAAAGGGCAATGCCGTTTTCCAGCAGCCGCAGTTGCTCCAGCCGCTCGACCAGTTCCAGCGGCGAGGGCGGCAGCTGGGCAAAACGCTCCAGCGCGGCCTTGCGGTAAGCGTAAATCCCCAAATGCTTGCGATAGCCCGCGAAGCCCGCCCCCGCTCCCGCCTGATCCCGGACCGGCTCAAGACCGCAACAGCCGTCGCGGGCCAGATCGCGACCGCAACAGCCGTCGCGGTCGAATGGAATCGTGGCGCGGGAAAAGTAGAGCGCCCGTCCGTCCAGGGCCGTGACCACCTTGACGGCGTTGGGGTTGTCTCGCTCCTCAGGCGGACAGGGAACCGACAGCGTGGCCACCTCGACCTCCGGCCGGTCAAACAGCGCCAAAAGCGGCGGGAAAAACTCCGGCGTCAGCGTCGGCTCGTCGCCCTGAATGTTGACGTAAATCTCGGCCTCGATCTGGCGGGCCACTTCCCTCACCCTGTCCGACCCGCTGGGGCATTCGGCCGAGGTCATCGCCACGGGAATCCCCCGTTCGCGACAAACTGCGGCCACCTCCTCCGAGTCGGTGGCCACCACCACCGGGTCCATCAGCCCGCTCGCCCGCGCCGCGCGCCAGACCCACTCGACCATCGGCCGGCCATGGATTGTGCGCAGCACCTTGCGGCTGAGCCGCGTGGAGCTGAGCCGCGCCGGGATGACCCCGGCAATACGAATGGCGCTCATGCAGCCCAGTTTACCGCGGCCGGGCCATTCGGTTCATCCGCCCGCCCAGTTCATCCGCCGCGCCCGGCTGGCCGTCATCCCGCCGCCAGCGGAGAAGAGCTGGGCTCGTTTATACCGCTGACGCACTGAAGGCGCATGAAAAACGCATTAAAACTCTTCCGCCTGACCTCGCCCCGGAATGAATAACGGCCTGGCGTATCCATCCCTGACACAAGTTTTTTCAATTCAAAAGAATCCTTGTGCATAAACGACACATTGGGCTGTACAATTTCCACGAGGACACCCATGGCCGGAGATATTCAACTTACTTGCAGCGATTGCGGGCAGGACTTCACCTTCACCGCTGCCGATCAAACATTCTTTCAGGAACGTGGTTATTCGACCCCAAAACGTTGCAAGAGTTGCCGTCAGGCAAAGAAAAACGACCAGGGGGGCTCCGGCTACCGTTCGGCTCCGGCACAGGGAACACCTGTGATTTGTTCCGGTTGCGGTCAGCCTACAACAGTGCCTTTTGAACCGCGTGGCGATCGTCCGGTCTTCTGCCGGGATTGCTACCAGGCGCGCAAGGGCAGCGGCGGTGGCGGTGGCGGAAGTTCGCGCGGCCGGGGCCGGTAGTAGTTTTTGAGAGGGTCCGAACGGCGCTTCACCGTCGGACCCTCTTTCATCTAAACTCTTCGGACAAAGCTTCGCGTTGGCGGCCGGTTTAGCGGCAGTTGCTGGCGTCGAACTTTGGTAGCTGGGTTTTGTGCCAAATTTCACCTCGAAGACTTTGCTTTATTGTTTTTTGAAGGGGTGGCCATGCTCCAAGTGGCCGCCCCTTTTGCTCGTTTGGGCCCTTCTGCCAGCCGAAGCCAGAGCGATGGCATTTTCAGGCTTGGTATAAAGCGAAGCCGCAACCCGCGTTCAAATTCTGGGTGGATTTTCCCTTAAAAACCACCCGGAACGCACTTGGTGACACTGCGGCAATCCTGAAATGCTCGATGGCGAGTGAGCGGCCTCTGCCATCGAGCGAAAGCAGGTTCAAAAGCAGTTAGAGCAGTTCTCCAATTCATCTGCCCTTGCCAACGCAGTGCAAGGTGGCTTTTACTTCCACCCCACGGACGAAGACCTGTCCGTGGGGATCCCAGTAGGAAAAAGCCACTTAAGTGCACGGTTTCGGTGTACAGCAATCGGAGAACTGCTACATTGGGCAGTTTATGCGGACGCCTTTCCGCAGGAACGCATTTACAATGGAAGATGTGCAGCCCGAAGTGTCTTCGCCCATCATTCTCGCCGAAAATCTGACCAAGGTTTACGCGGCGGGCCGAGTTCAGGTCACCGCCGTGAGCGGGGTTTCGTTTGCCGTCGAGCCAGGAGAGTTTGTTGCCATTGTCGGCCCCTCCGGTTCGGGCAAGTCCACGCTCTTTTATCTGCTGGGCGGCCTGACGCAGGCCACCAGCGGCCGCGTGGTGATCGACGGCGTGGACTTTGCCACGCTCAACGACGGTGAGCGCACGCGCTTGCGCAAGCACCGCATCGGCTTTGTCTTCCAGAAGTTCAACCTGCTGCCCACGCTCACCGCGATGGGCAACATCGAGATCGCCCACGCGGTCAGCGGGCGCACCGTCAACGGGAAGAAGGAGCCGCTGGACCGCGCCTACCTCGACCATCTGTGCGATCTGCTGTCGATCCAGGGGCGGCTGCAGCACCGGCCCTCGGAGTTGAGCGGCGGCGAGCAGCAGCGCGTCGCCATTGCGCGGGCGCTGATTACCCGTCCGGCCATCGTGCTGGCCGACGAGCCCACCGGCAACCTGGACACCAAGAGCTCGGATGCGGTGCTGCATATGCTGCTGCGCTCCAACCGGGAACTGGGCCAGACCACGCTGATGATCACCCATAATCCTGAGGCGGCCGCAATCGCCAGCCGCATTCTTTATATGCGCGATGGGGAATTGGTGCGCGAGGGGAAGGGTTCGCAGTCCGATATTGTCCTGCCGGCTACCACTGCGATACTGCCTTTGGTGGGCCCGTCTTCGGCCACAACGCAATTCGAGCCGGCCGCCATTTGACCTGGTTTTGCATCCTCGGTATACT
>PMPH01000065.1 GCA_003161045.1 Acidobacteriaceae bacterium | reverse complement strand
GAACCATGTCCAAATTTGCCGTCATTACCGACAACTGTACCAAGGATCTGTCCTGCGTCGATGTCTGCTCGGTGGATGCCATCCACCCCACCGCCGACGAGCCCAAGCTGGCTGAAGTGCCCCAGCTCTACATCGATCCCGCCGCCTGCGTCAACTGCGGCTCCTGCATCGCCACTTGCGAGCGCGAGGCCATCTTCGAGGATGATGAACTGAGCGACGAAAACAAGAAGTTCATCGAAATCAACGCCGCCTACTACAAGAAGTAGCCTTACCCGCCCGGAGAAACAGGCGCGCCCGCTGCCCACGGCTACCCGCAAGGGAAGCCGCCAGCGGGCCGTTCCAATGCGCCAGAAAACTCCTCAAAAGGCCCACACGGCCACGAATGAAAGCGGTGAGAGGCAAGCAAAAGAGTAAAGGCTCCGGCGGATCTGGAGGCTTTACTCTTGCTCGCTCTAGATAGCTGCGAGGGATCAAAACGCAGGTTTCTTCGCCTGTGCTCAGGGCAGGTTTTCGCCTTCTTGGCGCTTCGCTCAGAATGGCAGGCGAGGGTGGGGCACCCGGCCCTTTCAAAGCTGGATGGACGTTCATGCGATTATGTTTCCAACAGCCCGGAACTGGTACGCCCGACCTCGCAAGTGACTATAATTACAGATGAGTGAAAGATAGACTCTTTCCAGAGTTTTTCGGAAGGGAACTCCGCCAAATGGCCATAGGCGACCTTGCCCTGAGTCAACCACAGGGCGCATACGACGAGCGCAGGCGCGTCGTAAACGATTTCAGCATCAACGTAGCAACGGTGAACGGCTCCGGCTCGCAATCGGCCAACAGCGTGCTGATGAAGAGCATCTTCGAGATGGGCGTTCCGGTCAGCGGAAAAAACCTCTTTCCCTCGAACATCGCGGGACAGCCGACTTGGTTTTTGATCCGCGCCAGCAAGGACGGCTACGTCGCCCGCAAGCGCGACTCGGACATTCTGGTGGCGTTGAATCCGGAGACCGTCGAGGCTGACTTGCAGGCTCTTCCGGCCGGTGGCCTGGTCATCTGCGAGGAGGGCCTGATCGAGAGTCTGAGCCCGGATCAGGTGCGCCAAGACCTGACCTTCTACTCGGTGCCCTTCGACAAGATTACGGCCTCGGTCTGCACCGAGTTCAAGCTGCGCAAGCTGGTCAAAAACATGGTCTACGTGGGCGTCGCCGCCCAGTTGCTGGCCATCGATATGGGCGAAGTGGAGCGCAGCCTGCACGCGCAGTTTTCCAAGAAGCAGAAGGCTTTTGACCTGAACTTCGACGCGGTCAAGGCGGGTTTTGCCTATGCGCAGGAGAATCTGACCAAGCGGGACCCGTTTTTCATCGAGCGGATGAACGAAACGGCGGGCAAGATCATCATCGACGGCAACGCGGCCTGCGCCATGGGGGCGGTTTTTGCCGGCGTGACGGTGGTGGCCTGGTACCCGATTACGCCCTCGACGACGACCATCGACACCCTCACCGAACTGCTGAAGAAGCTGCGCATGACGCCGGAGGGCAAGGCGACCTTTGCCGTGGTGCAGGCCGAGGACGAACTGGCCGCCATCGGCATGGTGCTGGGCGCNNAGGCCGAGGACGAGTTGGCGGCGATCGGCATGGTGCTGGGCGCGGGTTGGGCGGGCGCCCGCTCGATGACCGCGACCTCTGGCCCCGGAATGTCGCTGATGGCCGAGTTCTGCGGCCTGGGCTACTACGCCGAGATTCCTGGCGTGATCGTCAATGTGCAGCGCACTGGGCCCTCGACGGGTTTGCCCACGCGCACCCAGCAGGCCGATCTGCTCTCGGCGGCCTTCCTTTCGCATGGCGACACAATGCACCCCATCCTGCTGCCGGGTTCGATGAAGGAGTGCTTTGAGCTGACCCAGGAGGCCTTCGACCTGGCCGAGCGCTTGCAGACCCCGATTTTTGTGCTCACGGATACGGATTTGGGCATGAACCACTGGGTCTCGGAGCCTTTTGACTACCCCACCAAGCCGCTGGATCGCGGCAAAGTGCTCACGGCCGGAGATTTGGAGCGGCTGGGCGGTTTTGCCCGCTATCGCGACGTGGACGGCGACGGCATCGGCTGGCGCACGCTGCCGGGAACGCGCCACCCTAAGGCGGCCTACTTCACCCGCGGCTCGGGACACGACGACGCCTCCGGCTACACCGAAAAACCGGAGGAGTACAAGGCCATCATGGACCGGCTGGCGCGCAAGTTCGAGACCGCGCGCGAACTGGTTCCCGCTCCGGTCGTGGTCCGGGACGAAGGCGCGAAGATCGGCTTCATAGCCTACGGTTCGACCGATTGCGCCCTGCGCGAGAGCCTCGACCAGATCGAGAAGCGCTACGGGCAGCGGGTGGATTACCTGCGCGTCCGGGCCTTCCCCTTCACGCCGGCGATTCACGACTTTGTGGCCGCGCATGAGCGCGTTTACGTGGTCGAGCAGAACCGCGACGCGCAGTTGGCCAGCCTGCTCAAGCTGGATCTTCCGAATGGCCATGTCGCCAAGTTGCGCAGCATTCTGCACTACAACGGATGGCCGGTGGACGCCGAATCGATTACCGAACAGTTTGCGAACGCGGAGTTTGCGGCAAAGGAATTTGCTTGTCAGGAGGGCTTCTAAATGGCAACCTCTACCCCCACCGCTCCCAAGGTCAACCGCATCGGCCTTCCCATTCTGGATTATCGCGGCGGCCGGAGCACGCTCTGCGCCGGCTGCGGCCACAACGCCATCTCCGAGCGCATCATCGAGGCCATGTACGAGATGGGCGTCGAGCCGGAACAGGTGGCGAAGATGAGTGGCATCGGCTGCTCGTCCAAGAGCCCGGCCTACTTCATGAGCCGCTCGCACAGCTTCAACGGCGTGCACGGGCGCATGCCGGCCGTTGCCAGTGGCGCGGCCGTGGCCAACCGGACCCTGACCGTGCTGGGCGTCTCCGGCGACGGCGACACGGCCTCGATCGGCATGGGCCAGTTCGTCCACCTGATGCGCCGCAACCTGCCGATGATCTACATTATCGAGGACAACGGGGTCTACGGGCTCACCAAGGGACAGTTTTCCGCCACCGCCGATCTGGGCTCAAAGCTCAAAAACGGTGTGGTCAACGATCTGCCCGCCATCGACACCTGCGCCCTGGCCATCCAGTTGGGCGCCACCTTCGTGGGCCGCTCCTTCTCCGGCGACAAGAAGCAGTTGCTCACGATGCTGAAGGCCGCCATCGCCCACAATGGCACGGTGATGCTCGACATCATCAGCCCCTGCGTCACCTTCAACGACCACGAAGGCTCGACCAAGAGCTACCGGTTCATGCAGGAGAACGACGAGCCGGTCAACGAGATCGGATTCGTGCCCAGCTTCCAGGAGATCGCCGTCGATTACGACCCTGGCCAAAGCCAAGACATTCAGCTCTTCGATGGCTCCAGCCTGCGCCTGCGCAAGCTGCGCGAGGACTACAACCCCACCGACCGGGCCAACGCCGTTCGTATACTGATGGAGTCGCGCGACAAGCAGGAAGTCCTCACCGGGGTCTTCTACGTCAGCCCGGCGCAGCCGAGCTTTATCGATCAGCTGAATGTGGTCGATGAGCCGCTGGCCACGCTGCCGGAATCGCTGACCCGGCCGCCCCAATCGGCTCTCGATGCCCTGATGGCCGAGTTGCGGTAACCGGGCACCGTGGCTTGGAGCCTGCGAAGAATGAAAAAGCCCTGCGAATGCAGGGCTTTTCTGTTGGGGCGGGCTGCTTTCGAGTAACATCCAGGCTGGTTCCGCGATGGAGCGGTTCTCCAGGTGCTATAGAGGGAAACCACCGCCGCTGAGTGGCTTTTTCCTCTCCGGGTCCCCGGCGACAGGTCTTCGTCGCCGGGGTGGAAGTAAAAGCCACCTTTCACGGTTTTTGAAACTCCACATTAACTGGAGAACCGCTCTAAGCCCATGCCGGCAGGGATGGCCGGCTCTTACAGGTAGCGGGTGGGCTTCTGCGGCGGCAGCGGGCGGTCCGCGGCAGGCGGCGCGGGAAGCACCTGGCCGCCAGGGTGCATACTGGTGGGAGTTTCCACGGCGCGATAGTTGCGCAAGTCGCGCAAAATCTCCTGCTTCTCGCGGGCATACTGGCCAGCCAGCCGGGTCAGGGAATAGGTGATGATGTCGCTATGATGCAGGTCGTGCATCGACGGATCGCGGCGCATGTTCAGCCACAGGCGATGCACCAGTTGCACGTCGTCGGGGCTCAGTGCGGGCGCATGTGGCCCGATGAAGAAGACCTTGGTCGCGCCGGTGTGATCGATGATGTAGAAGTTGAACTGGCGCTTGGGCCCGGGCAGTGCCTCCCAGGCCTGTCCCATGTGGAAGGCCTGTTCTTCGGCAGTCAGTGAACTGGAGAGCCCGGAGACCACCGCGTCCACCTCGAGCGAGTTAGCGCCCTGCGCCAGCGCGGCAAAGACATCGCCGGCCGGAACCACCAGCAGCGAGACCTTCTTGCCGAAGCTCTCGGCCACCGAGACCGCCTTGGTGAAGAGCGTCTGTTCGTACTCACTGAAGCTTTGCTGGTCGGCGCTCAGGTACTCGGGTCCGCCCACGCCCATGATGCGTACGCTGACCACCACCACGTCCTGCTCATCGGTGTTGGTGCGGGCCAAGGTCCACTTCAGCGCCAGGGGATTTTCGGCGTCGCGCATGGTCACCATCACGCTGCCGGGGCGGATAGCCACCGACTCCCGGCTCACCGTATCCTGGTGCTCCAGTTGAAACTGGTCCTTCATTTCCCGGGCAGTCAGGGCGTGCTTGCGCAGATTGATGCGTTCGGAGACAGTGAAAATGACGAAGAAAGCCGCGGCAAAGATCACGCCACTGACTGTGGCCACGGACTTGGTAAACAGGTTGACGATGGCGACAGAAAGCAGGACCAGAAAGACCGAGAGCAGCCCGATGGGGATTTCCGTCTTGCCAATGCGCAGGTTGGGAGGAACCTTCCAGCCGCGTTCGCCGTGATACTTCCAGCGCAGAACCAATATAGCCAGGCTGTTGAAGGTGAACGACCAGATGACGCCGAAGGCGTAGGCCTCGCCCAGGGTCATGATGTTGCCCCTGGTGATGATAATGGTGAACATCTGGAGGATAAAAATCAGGTTGACGATGCGATGGCTGGTGCCGAATTTGGTGTGCGGCTTGCGGAACCAGTCGGTCAGCACGCCGTCCTCGGCCACGCGCATTAAAACGCCCGTGGAGCCGATCATCGAGGTGTTGATCGCTCCGGAGAGAATCACGAAGCCAACCAGCACCACGAAGATACGGAAGGCGATGCGCCAGAACATGGGGCCGACCATGTACATGGCCAGGCCGGCGATCAGGTTGTCCTGGTAGATGTGGGTCCGCTGCCAGATGGGAATTAGCATCGAGGCCAGCAGCGTGGCGCCGCCGGTAAAAATCAAACTATAGATGGCGATGACAATCGCCGCGCGCTTCAGATTCTTCAGCTTGGGGTGCTCGATCTCGCGATTGACCTGGGCCAGGGTCTCCTCGCCGCTCATGGCCAGCACGGAGTGGCCAAAGGCCATCAGAATGCCGAACAAGCCGAGGATCGGCACCAGTCTTGTCCCTTTCAGGAAGCCCAGGGCATCGGTGCTGAACTTGAGATTGGAAGGCGTGGGCGGCGGCGGCAGATGCGCGCCACGCACCATCACGGAGAAAACGCCCCACGCCAACAGGATCACGACCATGATGGAGGTGATCTGCATGACGCGCAGCGCCTTGCTGCTGGATTCCTCAATGCCCTTGATGTTCTGCCACCAATAGAAGGTGGTGACCGCCGCGGCGAAGATTGCCGAGGTGTAGTTCATATTGAACTGGAGGGGGTTGTTATGCGCGTCCATCAGGGCCGGAGGAAGCCAGTGGCTGTTGTTGGCCACCGTCATCAACTCATTCATCAATCCTGTAATGTATTGGCCGGCGGAAACGCCCGAGATCGGCCCGGTAAGAATGTAATCGAACATCAGCGCCGAAACGCTGATTTTGGCGAAGGTGCCTCCCAGGGCCTCTTTCACCACGCGGTAGACGCCGCCACGGGTGAACATCGAACAGCTTTCGACGTAGACCGCGCGCACCGCGAAGCTGAACAGCATGATGCCGAGGATGAACCACGGGGCTGCCGCGCCTATGGCCTGCTCGGCGATGCCTCCGGCATAAAAGGCGGAGGAGCCAAGATCGCAGAGAACAATCGCCGCCGCGCGCCAAAAGGAGATGAACGTGAGCATCACCGAGGATGCCACGATGAGCCGGACGCGGTTGGAAGGAGGGGCTACGGTCGTTCGGTTAGAGGCCATCGTTAATTGTGCCGGGGAACGGCCGGCTTTCTGGGGTTGCGGAAGCTGAAATCATTCCGCGCTGCGGCGAGTCTATTTCTAAATCATTCCAGAGTCAATAAAAATCAAAACGATCGCAAAATCGGGCCGTCAATCCTGCGGCTCGTCCTTGCCGAACAGCTCTTTGCCGTCCTCGATGAAACTGATGATAATGACCACAGTAGACCCCGCAAGGCCAGCAAAAAACATCACTTCCAGTATGCGCATTGCAAATATAGCCAGCTGCATACGGAAATTGTAGCCTGTTTCTCTCCTCTCCACGACATTCTCGCGGAGAATAATCTTCACTCAGTTTGCCTTGCCTTGACTGGCGGCGAGTCACCTCGAAGTGCGGCTATCGGCAGGCCGTGCGCGGAGTCCTGCTGTTCGCGCCATTGCTCCTGATGCGATAGACTCGGCGCAGTATGCCGCGCGCATTCTGGAAGTTGGGAGCCTGAAAATTGCGAGCCTGGAAGCTGTGGGCCGCGGCGGTCCTCTCCGCTGCCCTGCTCGAATTGCCGTTTCCCCTGGCCGGGCCGCTGCCCGTCTGGCGGACGGTCTTCGCCTGGTTTGGCCTGGTTCCGCTGCTGTGGGCGCTACTCTCGCCCCGCTCGACGGCCGCGCCCCGCCCGCTGCGCCGCGGCTTCCTCATCGCCTACCTCTGCGGCGTGCTGTGGTACGCCGGCAACTGCTATTGGGTGCGCGACACCATGCTCCACTACGGCGATATGCCGCTGGGCGCGCCGACACTGCTGCTATTGGGATTCAGCCTGGTTCTGGGGCTTTACTTTGGACTCTTCGGCCTGGGCTTGGCCTTGGTGCAGCGGGCTACGGGCAGCACGAAACTGGCACTGGCCTTTGCACCCATTTTGTGGGCTGCTTTGGAGCTGGCCGCCGCGCGCATCACTTCCGTTCCCTGGGACCAGCTTGGCTACTCGCAGGTGGACAATGCCCTGGTCAGCCAGCTTGCGCCCTGGACCGGGGTTTACGGCATCAGCTTTCTGCTGGTGGCCGTGAATGCGCTGCTGGCCGGGGGATTGCTGTTGGATCATCCTCACAATGAACGAACGCCGGTTGAGTCCATGGGATCCCACCCTAGCCGCAAAAACAAAAACGCGGCGAGGGTGGGGCACCCGCAAAGTCGTTTTTGCGGCCGGCGGACGTGGGGCCTGGTTGGCCTGGTTTTGCTGCTGGCCGGGTGGAAGGGGATTTTTCTTACGCCGCCCAAGCTCGCCGCCACTGCCACGGCTGTTCTGATTCAGCCCAACCTCGACGTGGGCGGGCAGAACGACTGGGCAGGACCGGAGTGGGACCGTCACATCGGCGAATTTGCCCGGCTGGCCGAAGGGCCGTGCGAAACCGGGGCCCCCAACGACAGGTCTTCACCGTTGGAGGGGAAGAGCTACATTGCCGGAATTCCCCAGACCGGGGCTCCTACGGGCGAGATTGCCTGCCCGCCCAACGCCGCGCACCCCGATCTGGTGGTCTGGCCGGAGTCGCCCGCTCCCTTTGTCGAGGACGACCCGCGTTTTCAGCAGGCGCTGGTGACGATTGCCCATGAGGAGCAGGCGCCGCTGGTGGTGGGCAGCCTCGGCACGGATTTCTCTGAGGAAGACCGCTCCTGGCGCGACTACAACTCGGCGCTGGTGGTTGCGGCCGATGGCGGGCGCGTGGGCCGCTACGACAAAATCCACCTCGTCCCCTTCGGCGAGTACATTCCCTTCAAGCGGCTCATCTTCTTTGCCCGCAAGCTCACCGGCCGCGTCTCGGAGTTCACCCGCGGCGACGAGCGCGAGGTCTTCCGGCTGAATGGCCACCATTACGGGGTCTTCATCTGCTATGAATCGGTCTTTGCCGACGAGGTGCGCCATTTCGCTCAACTGGGCGCCGAGGTGCTGGTCAACATCTCGGACGACGGCTGGTACGGCGACACCAGTGCCCCCTGGCAGCACTTGAACATGGCGCGGATGCGGGCCATCGAAAACCGCCGCTGGCTTCTGCGGGACACCAACAACGGCGTCACCGCGGTCATCGACCCCTATGGCCGCGTCCGCCAGTCGATTCCCCGCCACCAGGTGGGCGCGCTGCCGGCCCAGTACGGCTTCCGCGACGATGTGACCTTCTACACCGCCCACGGAGACGTTTTCGCCTGGGGGTGCGTCCTGCTCAGTCTGGGAATGGTCGCCTGGGCGGGCAAAAAACTCCTGCGTTAGCGGGTGGCCATGGGGCGCAATGGTTTTGAAAGGGCACGGCTTCAGCCGTGCCGCATGACGATGCCACCCTTGCACCGGCTTTAGCCGCCGAGGGAAGTTTTTGGCGCTTAGAACCTTCCCTCAGGGGCTAAAGCCCAGGGTTTTTCCGGCGGATTTACGGCACGACTGAAGTCGTGCCCTTTCAAAACTCATTTCTCTTGTGCTCGAAATCTTCATGCAATTGCCAGATGGCGGTAGCTTGCCAACATTCACCAACTAGGTTAATATTCCACCAATGAAATGTCCGGTTTGCGGTGCGGCTGAGTTGATCGCGGATACCCGTGATCTGCCTTATACCTACAAAGGCGAGACGACGACGATTCTTGCAGTGAGGGGGGAGTTTTGTACTGCCTGCGCCGAGTCGATCCTGGACGGCGCCGAATCGGAGCGCGTGATGCGCGAGATGCAAGCTTTCTCCAAGCAGGTCAATGCCGCCATCGTTGACCCGGCTTTCATCGCCAAGGTGCGCAAGAAACTGGCGCTCGACCAGCGTGAAGCGGCCGAAATCTTCGGCGGCGGCGTCAATGCCTTCTCCCGCTACGAAAACGGCAAGACCAAGCCGCCGTTAGCCCTGGTCAAGCTGCTCAAAGTCCTCGACCGTCACCCCGATCTGCTCGATGAGGTCAAAGTGGCGTAAGCATCGCATGGGTGGCCCCGCCTGTATACTGGCCAGTGATGCTAGAGCGCGATCTTCAGGACTATCTCTTCGACAACCCGGATGTTCTGTTTCCCAATCAGACTGTCAGCAAGAAGCGCAGGGAAGTCTATATTGAAGGCAGACGTATCGACCTCTTATTCGACGTGGATGACATTCAATACATTATTGAACTAAAGCGTGACACGATCAAACGGGAAGATATTGGCCAAGTCTTCGAATACTACGGGCTGATGCGGCAGTTAAAACCAACTGCCAGCTATCGGATGGTACTCGTAGCTCCATCTATTCCAGAGTTCCGACGGACTCCTCTCGAAGAAATGGGAATTCGCTGTGTTGAAGTTAAACACGCCGCGCTCAATCTCGAAGT
>PMPH01000157.1 GCA_003161045.1 Acidobacteriaceae bacterium | reverse complement strand
GTCTGCAACGAGATTTACACCGAGCTGCGCAAGATGAAGAAGCACTTCGAGGGCGAGGACGTTCTGCTGCGCGTCAATCCCGAGACGGTCAAGGTGCTCAAATCCAACAACGCCAGCTGGCTCACCGAGTTCGAGGAGCTGGTTGGCAAGAACGTCCTTGTCAAGAGCGACGCCACCTTGCACCCGGAGCAGTTCGACATTCAGGGTTGAGCCTGCAATCCGCAACCAACAGCGAAAGGCCGGCCAACCAGCCGGCCTTTTCTGCGGGGTCTCGAAGACCGCTTGAGGGTTTGCTCTACTCGCGGATAATCTTGACGAAGATTCCGTCGGGGAGTTCACCTTCTAACAGGTGGACCACGCCGTTTTTCACGTAGCCTTCGAGAACCTGGCGAGGAGCCTTGGTGGCCGCTTGCGGAGTGGGGCGCGATGTGGCTGTGCGGCTGGCTTGCGGGGTTGCCGCTTCACTGAATGGCGACCCCGCTGGACGCTTTATTGCGAAATCTTCCGGCTTGCCCACCTGCGGAATCCCCGCCTTTCCCATGCCGCGATCCATGGCTTCGTTGGCCAGTCGGTCGGCGTCCTTGTTGCCGCCACGGAGGGTGTGGCGCATCTCGAAGTTGGCAATGCTGCGAGAAAGGCGGCGGGCTTCTTCGTAGAGCGGGCGGAGGATGGGGCTGGCCACTTTGTACTTGCCCTGCATCTGCTTGACCATCAGCTCGGAGTCGGAGACCACGCGCAAGCGCTTTACATGGTGCTCGATAGCCCACTTCAGTACGCCCAACAGGCCGGAATACTCGGCAAAATTATTGGTCCGAATCCCAAGGAATTCGCTCAACTCGGCCACCACGCGGCCCTCGGCGTCTTCGACCACGGCGCCGTAGCCCGAGGGGCCGGGATTGCCGCGTGAGCCGCCGTCGCAGTGGGCAGTGAAGGATTCGTTGGGGGCATCGGCGGTTGAGGGGGCAGAGTCTGCAAAGAGATTTTCGTTCATCGCTTTCCAGTGTACCGGGCGGGGGACGAACCTTTCCTCGGGAACTCAAAACCGCGTTGCTTTTGCAACGTTTATGTGCGTGTTGAAGCCCGCACGCCTCATTCCAGAAGCCCGTATCCCAATTCTTTCTTGCCAGGTTCAACGCGGCTGCCCAGCGCGCTGGCCCGCTTACCAACAGCAGCTTTTTGCGTCTATTACAAGGCAGATACATCTCTATGGCCTGGAGCAAGTTCGATGGCAACGGATGCGGCGATCTACCCCACTTCCCCGGTTCGCGTTCCGGCAGGCGTGGCTTGGCCGGCAGCCAGAAGGGTACAATCCTTCCCAGGGATGGCTGCGACCAAAGCAATGAGCGTGACGGACCGGGATCGGGAGAACGCCGAGGAGCGGATGCGGGCGCGCGCGCCGGAGATGGAGCTGATCCGCGAGGCGCAGGCGGGTTCCCGGGTGGCCTTCGACGCGCTGGTGCGGACGTATGAGCAGCAGGTTCTGCGGCTGGCCCTGCACCTGACCGGCTCCGAGCACGACGCCGAGGACATTTACCAGGAAGCCTTCCTGAAGGCCTACCGGTACCTGGGAAATTTCCGCTTTGAATGCTCGTTTTATACGTGGATTTACCGGATTGTGACCAATCTTTGTCTGGACCGGCTGCGGCGGCGCAAGACGCGGCGCGAGGACCGCTCGGTGATTCTGGACCACTCCGGGGAGGAGATTGACCTGCTGGCTTCGGTCTCCGACGACCGTTCGTTCTCGAACCCGGCCAGGGAGTTGGACCGCAAGCTGCTGGGTGAGCGGATCCAGGCTGCGCTGGAGAAGCTGACGCCGCGCGAGCGAATGGTTTTTGAGCTGAAGCACTACCAGGGTCTCCGCCTGCGCGTCATTGGCGAGATGCTGAACACCACGGAAGAGACCGCCAAGAATACGCTTTTCCGGGCGACCAAGAAGCTGAGAGCACAGTTGGCGGGGTTGCGGTAGAGGCCGGTGGCAATCCCCCGAGAGGGGATGCGGATTTTCCCGGAAGCAGTTCGAGTTTTTTGAGGCTGGAAGGACGTAACGATGAGCTGTCAACTTGCAAACAAGCCGATTGTCGCGGCGGCCTACGGAGAGCTCGCCGGTGAGCAGATGCGCGAACTGGTGCGGCACATGGGCGGTTGCGCGGAGTGCCACAAGGAATGGGAGCAACTGCTGGCGCTGAAGCTGCTGGCCGATGTGAATCCTGTGCTGGAGCCAGAGGCCAACCTGGTGGCGCGCTCCCGTCTGAGGCTGGAAGAGGCGCTGGATGCGCTGCCCCCGTGGCGCTGGTATGAACGGCTGGGCCAGCGGCTGATGAACAATTTTGCCAATTTGCAGGCGGCGCCCGTGGCGGCTTGCCTGCTGCTGGCGTTGGGCGCCGGCGCGGGTTTGCTGGGGGGCTATCAGGTTGCGCTTGATCGCGCCGCGCGCTCGGCGGCGGTGCAGACGGGCCAGGCGGTCCAGACGGGCCAGGCGGCGCAGGGACAGATCCAGCCAGCCTCGACTGCCTCAATTGCCGCGCCGGCCGGGATGGCCAACCTTTCCGGTGCCAGCATTTCCGGCATTGTCCGGCAGCCCGGCAGCCAGATGGTCGAGGTGCGCTACAACCAGGTGGTGCCGCGGCAGCTCGAGGGTTCGCTGGACGATCCGGCGATTCGTCAGTTGCTGATGCTGGCCAGTCAAAATTCAGCTTCGGCCAAGGTGCGCAACGACTCGGTGGCCCTGCTGGCGGACGAGTGCCGCGCCGGACACAGTTGCCAGGCTGCCGGCACAGGCATTCGCCATGCACTGCTCGCCGCGCTGCGCAATGACGTCAGCGCGCGTGTGCGCGAGAAGGCGCTGAAGGGGCTGGAGCCTTACGTGGCCGAGGATGTGCGAGTGCGCGATGCGGTGCTGGAGGCGCTGATGAACGACGGCGACCCGCAGATTCGCACCAGGGCCATCAACATTCTGGGGCCAGTGGAGGCCGATACCAGCGTGCGGCAGGTGCTGCATTCGGTCGCCGATTCAGACCAGAACCCTTATATCCGGACGGTTTCGCGGCAAGTTCTGGACAATGTGCCGGAGATTCAGTAGGGGCTGCCGAGCCTTCCGGCGGCCGCATCGCCAGAGCAGAGTGCGAACCGGACGAGCAGTTGCGGAGAGGCAGAGATGAAGCACTTTTTGAGGCCGTACAAATCTCTTGGACTCGCGCTGTTGCTGGGGACCGGTGCGTGGGCGGCAATAGCACCGATGAAGGTGGCGGCGCAGGCGCGGGGGAGTGCCGGGCCGCTTGCGGAGCCCAGCCCGCTGTTGCAGTGCGCCAGCTCTCAGGGCTACCTGGGCGTCGATCTGGCGGATGTGGACCCACAAAAGGCGCGGGCGCTCAGGCTCAAGGAGGTTCGCGGGGCCCTCATCACGCTGATCGACCATGACGCCCCGGCAGGCAAGACCGGGCTAAGGGTCAACGACGTGGTGGTTCAGTTGAACGGGCAGAGGATCGAGGGCGCCGCGCAGTTGCGGCGAATGCTGAGGGAGATTCCCGCCGGCCGCAAAGTCACCCTCGTCATCAGCCGCGACGGCAGCCAGCGGAGCGTGGCCGTCGAGTTGGCCGACCGCAAGGCCATGGAGCACGACGTGTGGAACCGGATCGGCTCGGACGGCGGCTCCGACGAGCAGTCTTCCGGCGCGATGGCCGAAGGCGGCAGCGCACGGCATCCGGGTGGCTTCCATGTGCCATTTTTCGGAAGCAGCTTGAAGGTGGGCGCTTTGGTTGAGCCCTTGACCGCGCAGATGGCCGAGTTCCTGGGCGTCCCCGGCGGGCTGCTGGTCAGGCAGGTGGCGCGCCAGAGCGAGGCCGCCCTGGCCGGGCTGAAGCCCTTCGATGTGATTCTCAAGGTCGGCCCCAGCGCCGTCCTCCGGCTGGCGGACTGGGAGCGCGCGCTGCGCGCCAATCAGGGCAAGCCGGTCGAGGTGACCATCCTGCGCGACCGAAAACAGCAGACGCTGACCCTGCAGGTGGACTCCAAACGCCACGGCGAGTTGCGGCTCGATGAGATTTTCCCGGCGGGCGATGAAAGGGCGTTGGCGGAGATTGCCCCCGCCGTGGCTCCCTGACGCCGGCCTGGAAGCAAATTGGAGGCTCGATCATGCGCGGTAGCGGACGGTTGCTGGTGTTGGCGCTTCTGGTGGCGCAGTCCATCGCGGCCCGTGGGCAGAACGCGAAAAAACAGGTTCAGCAGAATGCGAAGGAGCTGGTTCAGCAGGCCGTCCAGACGGAACTGGCCGCCAGCCGCGACGACCATTCCCGCTGGCTCTACTACGAAATCGACCGCAAACCCGGCAACACCGTCGAGGAGTGGGTGGCCGATACGGGCAACGGCAGCCTGCGGCGCGTGATCCAAGAGAACGGCCGGCCGCTCCCATTGGCCGAGCAGCGCCAGCGCATGGATCGCTTTGTGCAGGACGCGCAGGCGCAGGGCAAGCAGCGCAAATCCGGGCAACATGATGACGAGCAGGCGGCCGAAATGCTGAGTCTATTGCCAGATGCGTTTGTGTGGACGATTACCGGCACGGACATGAACAGCACGATGCTGCATTTCAAGCCGGACCCGCGGTTTCACGCGCCTGACTGGGAGACCCGCGTCTTCGCCGCCATGGAAGGCGACATGGAGGTCGACAACGCACATCACCGCATCGTCAGTCTCAAGGGAAGGCTCATCCACAGCGTCAAATTCTTTTTGGGCCTCTTTGGCAATTTGAAGTCCGGCGGCACCTTCGACATCGAGCGGCGCGAAACCGGCCCATCCATCTGGCAGATCACCGCGACCCACGTGCACATTCAGGGCACCGCTCTTCTCTTCAAGGACATCTCCCAGGTGGAAGACGACGAAAAGTACCAGTTCAAGCCGCTTCCGGCTGACATTTCCTTGCAACAGGCCGAAACCGAGCTGCTGAAGCAGGGCGAATGACCATCGCTGGGTGCACCGCGCTGGCGATGCCGTCGAGGCCGCAGTGGGCGCCGGGTGGAACCGCTGCGACAGACTGTGATTCAATAGAGGAGATGGCAATTTCCCGGAAATCTACGCTGCGTGGGCGGTGGAAGGCGGCGACGCGCAAGGTGCGCGAGGTGGCGATGGTGGGCCGCGCCCTGCTGTTCACCGGCCACCCGGTGCTGGCGCAGATTGTGCCGGCGCGCTACTGCAACCTCGCCTGCGCCTACTGCAACGAGTACGACAACCTCTCCGAGCCGGTGCCGGTCGAGGAGATGTACCAGCGAATCGACCACCTGGGACGGCTGGGAACCAGCGTCATCACCATCTCCGGCGGGGAGCCGCTGACGCACCCCCAACTGGACAAGATCATTCGCCGCATCCGGCGAACCGGGGCGATGGCCGGGCTGATTACCAACGGCTACCTGCTCAATCTTGACCGCATCGAGCGGCTGAACCGGGCCGGCCTGGACCACATGCAGATCTCCATCGACAACCTGGAGCCGGACGAGGTCTCGAAAAAGAGCCTGAAGGTGCTGGACAGGAAGCTGGAAATGCTCTCCGAGTTCGCCGAATTCCACGTGAACATCAACTCCGTGGTGGGCGGCGGCATTAAAAATCCCAACGACGCGCTGGTGATAGGACGGCGGGCCCTGGGGCTGGGCTTTACCTCGACGATCGGCATCATCCACGACGGCGGCGGGCAACTGAAGCCGCTGGAGGAGGCCGAGTCCAGGGTCTACTTCGAGATGCGCCAGATGAAGAAGCGCAACTACACGCGCTTCAATCAGTTCCAGCAAGCCATTGCGGAAGGCCGGCCGAACGACTGGCGCTGCCGGGCCGGGTCGCGCTACCTTTACATCTGCGAGGACGGGCTGGTGCACTACTGCTCGCAGCAGCGGGGGGCGCCCGGCGTGCCGCTTGCCGGCTACACCACGGCCGATGTGAAGAGGGAGTTCCGGACCGCCAAAAGCTGCTCGCCCAACTGCACCATCAGTTGCGTCCACCAGATCAGCCACATCGACCACTGGCGCGCGCCGCAAACCAGCAAGGTC
This sequence comes from Acidobacteriaceae bacterium, assembly GCA_003161045.1. Taxonomy (GTDB): domain Bacteria; phylum Acidobacteriota; class Terriglobia; order Terriglobales; family Acidobacteriaceae; genus Telmatobacter. The sequence goes on along the minus strand of PMPH01000157.1, from coordinate 2,774 downwards.
TGCCTCTGCAAAGGGCACAAACACAAGCCGCCGGCGCTGGTGCAGATTCAGATCGGGGAGTAAGCGGAACGGCCTCCAAAAAAGAACGGCGCACCCCAGAGCGGGATGCGCCGTTTGGCTTTTCAAGGCTATAGCATCTTCAGCGTTCCTGTAAGAAACGCTTCGTGCTATCCCACCCTAGCCGCGAGAACAAAGACGCGGCGAGGGTGGGGCACCCAGACCTTGCACTATCAGTGAAAATGCTCTAACCGAAGGCTGCAAGGCGGCCCTACCGCGAACGGGTGTCGGCGATGGCCTGGTCGATGAGCTGGTAGAGCCTGCTGCGGTCGACGACCTCGATGAAGGGGGCACCCTTGGAGTTGGCCGTGACCACCCAGATGGTGGGGGTGTGCTGGATGCCGACGCGCTGGCCGAGGGCGTAGTCGGCCTTGACCCCGGCGGCCAGCTTGCCCTGCGGGTCGATGGCGAAGGGCATGGCGATGTGGTGCGCGGCGGCGAACTTCGCGGTAAATTGGTGCAGCACGCCGGGGTTATAGATGGAAGCCTGGTTGGCAAAGACTTGGTCGCGGTACTCGTCGCCCAGGGCCTTGCTGTGAGTGTCGAACCAGCGGGCATCGACCGCGGCCTCGAAGCTCCAGGCGTGGAAGGGCAGCGGGAAGTCGTGGCGCACCCAGGGAATGTGGTACCGGGCCGCGGCCTCTTTGAGCAGAGGGTTGGCGCGGGCGCAATCCGGACACTCCAGATCCTCGAACTCGACGATGGCCACGCGGGCGCCAGCCGGTGGCCGGAGCGCGGCGGGATCGTGCACCGGGGTTTCAGGCGACGAAGCGCCAAACTGAGCGCGCGCCCCGGCTGCGCCAGCCAGAAGAAGCGCGGCGGCAAGGCTCAAAAACAGGCTGGCCCGCCGGCTGTGAGTGCGAAAACGATGGTCAAGGGCAAAAAAATGAGACATAGAAGTTTCACGGCTCCCTATGCGTCATTGTAACGGCAGAAAACCGGAAAAGTTGCAATGCTACTGGTGGCGGCGGCGGGCGGATGGGGTTTCCACGGGCAGGTCTTCTCCCCTGCGGCGGTTGGCCAGCCACCGGCGCCATTTGAAATCGGCATAAAAGGAGGCGGCGACAACGAGAACGGCGAGAATGCCGAGAAGAATCTTCATGGCTCTTTCAGGATCGCACGCGCCGGGGCGCAAAGCGCGATCCATTATCGCCTCAGGAGGGATCGCCGCGGGAAGGCCGGTTCGGAGGCGCTTCCTGGCTCTGGCGCGCTGCCCGGCTCGGACGCGCAGGCGCGGAGCGGGAGTAAGCGGAGAGGAAGATGCGCACCGCCTCCATGACATAGAAGCGAATGGTCTCCTCCGGCATGCGGCGGCTTTTTTGAAGCTGCGCCCTGACCACCGTGAGTCCGCAGCAGAGAGACAAGAACATCTCGGCGGCGTGTTCCGGCTGACCACCCTTGAATTCAGGGTGCACGGCGAGGTAATCCCGCAGCATCAGCATGGAACGCTTCGGACCGACCTCCCAGAACTTGCTGGCGAGTTGGGGAAACTTCTGCGATTCCGCCACGGAGACCCGATTCAGCGCGCGCAACTCCTCCTGCGACATGGCGCGCAGAAGCTGAATTCCGAAACCTTCCAAGACCTTGCCCAAAGGCTTTCCGGGAACCAAGGTCTCGGCATATGACTCCTGCAGCTTGCCAGTCTTGCGGGTGACGATGGCGGTAAACAACGCGGCCTTGGTTGGGTAACGCGCGTAGATTGTCCTCTTTGAAGCGCCGGCGCGCTGGGCAATCTCGGAGATATTCGTATTGCCGTAGCCGTGTTCAAGAAAAACCTCGGTCGCCGTATCGAGCAAATGCTCGACCCGCCCGGCAACCTCGGATGCGGCGGGTCTGCCGGCACCGGGGCGTTTCCGCACCGCAACTGATTTGGATTGCCTGCCAGCCTGTTTCACGGCGAATCCATTCTACAATAAGCCCGCGCCACTTCAGGCGAACAATGCTGTAGATGATTCATTTCAATGGAGAAAGGCATCTACGCTGTTGGCCGCAGGATTTTTGGGAAGGGGCAAGTCCTATTGACAGGGGTAAAAATCGAGGACAAAATACTCTTACCACGTGCCGGTACTATTAAAATCGGAGAGGCGTGGCTAATAGAGGAGTTTAGGCGCGCCCGGCGAGTTCTACCGGCTGTCCTCCCCAAGCATTTTTTCAGCAGGCAGAACCGGGCGCGTGAGTTGCCGAGGAATATGCACGGAAGAAGGCCACGCGGGAAGCGGACCGGGGGGCGTGGCGTGTCCGTATCTTCTCGCTACAATGTCAAAGGTTTTTTGCGAATCCGAGGAGTTGGGTTGGTTGGAGGCGGCAAAAAGACGGCTGCGAAGGGCCGGATCGACACTCTCAAAGGCAGTGCAAAAGCATACTCGCAGGTTAGTACGCGTTGTTCGCCAGGCCACAGGAGTGTGATGTAATGCAGACTTCGGTTCCATCAGCGTCTACGAAAAACATGGGGGCTTCCGGCAGCCTGGCCGGTCCGCCTGTGCGCCCTTTGCGGCCTACCGAGCACTCCTTTACCGCCAGCGAGCGCGGCACGGTCACGATTCTTTTCGGAGGCCTGACCTGGAAGCACGAAAAGCTGATTGAAGGGCTGCTGCGGGGGGCCGGTTATCTTTGCCAGCATCTGCCGGAGACCGACCGCGAGGCGCATGAGCTGGGAAAGGAGTTCTGCTCCAGCGGCCTCTGCAATCCGGTCTACTTCACCGCCGGAAATTTGATTC
>PMPH01000100.1 GCA_003161045.1 Acidobacteriaceae bacterium | reverse complement strand
GTTTTGCGGGGGCAAGGTCAGTGTCGGTTCAGCATCCACACTCATGCAAGAATTTTAGCGTGTCTTTCCGGCTGAGCACCCCAAATCTTACCCGATTTCCTTGTTCCAGCCCTCCAGCGTCTGTTTGAACTCGCTCATGAAGCGGCCGGCGTCGGCGCCGTCGATGNNGCGATGGTGTCGTTGCCCTCGGCGTCGGTCAGCACCACCGGCTCCTTGCGCAGGCCGCCGATGGCCAGAATCGCCGACTCCGGCTGGTTGATGATCGGCGTGCCGAACTCCCCGCCGAAGACGCCGGAGTTGGTCAGCGTGAAGGTGGAACCCGAGGCCTCGTCGGGCAGCAGCTTCTTGGTGCGGGCGCGTGCAGCCAGATCGGCGATGGCCCGGGCCAGGCCCAGAAAGCTGCGCTCCTCAGCCTGTTTCACCACGGGCACAATCAGCCCCCACTCCAGAGCCACGGCAATGCCCAGATTGATGTTCCGGTGGTAGTGGATCGCGCCCTCCGCCAGCGAGGCGTTGACGATGGGGAACTTGGCCAGCGCCTCGACGGCGGCGGCGGCGATAAAGGGCATGTAAGTGAGCTTGACGCCGTGCTGCTGCGCGTAGCGGGCCTTCTCGCGCTCGCGCAGCCTCGCGATGCGGGTCATGTCCACCTTGTAGACAGTGTGGGCGTGGGGGCTGGTCTGCACGCTCTCGACCATGCGCTGGGCGATGATGGCGCGCATTTTGGTGAGCGGAACCACCTGCGCTGAGGCCACCTGCGGTGGGGCTAACTGCGCCTGCGCCACCTGCGGTGGGGCCAACTGCGCCTGCGGCGCGGCCTCCGCTGCGGTTGACTTGGCGAGGTCCGCGGTGGCCCGGACGCTGCCGGGACCGTGCTCTGCCAGGTGGCGCAGGACATCTTCCTTGGTAATGCGGCCCTCCAAGCCGGAGCCGGCGATCTGGCCGAGGTCGAGCTGATTCTCCTTGGCGATGCGCCGCACCAGCGGCGAGGAGCGAAGCCTCCTGCCAGCCACCTGCTCCACCTGCGGTGGGGTCAACTCTGTTTGCTGCGCGGCGGACGGCTCCGTGGCTGCCGAACTGGCTGCCGGAGCCGAAGCGGGAGGGACGGAAGCGACTGGGACAGCCTCTGCCGTAGTGGAAGCCGGTGAAGTTGCCGCCGCCTGGGCAGACGCACCTGCGCCGGAGGCGCCGCTCCCCGCACCGGAGGTGCCGCCGGAGGTGCCGATCACCGCGACCACCGTATTGACCACAACGGTTGCGCCTTCGGGAACCTTGATCTCAGCGAGCACACCGGCCACCGGCGCGGGAATCTCCGCGTCCACCTTGTCGGTGGAGATTTCAAAGAGCGGCTCGTCCTTTTCGACCGGGTCGCCAAGTTTCTTGAGCCACTTGGTAATGGTGCCCTCGAAGATTGACTCGCCCATCTGGGGCATGATCACGTCAGTTGGCATGAAAATCTCTCCGCGATGCGGAATCCCCTCTTGGCTTCGCTCAGGGCTGGCCTTCGACTAGCTCAGGGCAGAGTTTCGGGGCGCATCCGCTTCCTGCCGGATTATAAATCGCGGCGCTTGCGGCGCGTGAAACGACGCGGCGGACTGGCGGCTGGCAGAAGCGGATTCTCAGGCGCGAAGCGGCCACCCGGCTCTGCGGTCGCCCCAGCCTTTGCATTTTTAAGATATGGAAAGCCACAAACCCCAATCGGCCCCAACCCTCAGGCACGGACCGGGCGTTCGGCGCGGCCGCGCAGCCGCTCCACCTCGGGTGGAACCTGGAGCGGCGTGTCCTCGGCGGGAAATTGCGCCGGAACGGAAGATTGCGGAGGCGGTTGCGACAGAATCAAGGGGCTGGCCGCAGCCTGTGCGCGCAATGCCGCCAGGCTCTCGACCGCCAGCACCTGTTCACCGAAGACCTGCCCGAAGTTCCGCGCCGCCTGGTCCGCAATCGCTTCCAAAGCGGGCAGCGCTTGCGGATTCCGGACTTTCTGGCGCTGAATCTCTTTTTCCAGGCTGGTGACCGGGTGGTCGGCAATGCCGCAGGGAATGATCAACTCGAAATCACTGAGGTCGGTGGTGACGTTGAAGGCAAAGCCGTGCGAGGTAATGCCGCGCGCGACGTGAATGCCGATGGCGGCGATCTTGCGCTCCGGCTCCGCGCCTCCACTCTCCTCCAAAAGCCCGCCCGCGTCCGATGTGCCGCCGCCCGCCGAACCAGCCCCGCCGCACCACACCCCGGTCAGTCCGGCAATCCGTCCGGCGCGCACCCCAAAGCCGCCGCAGAGCCGGATCAGCGCCTCTTCCATCCCGCGCACAAAGTCCACCGGCCCCATGCGGCCGCTGCCCGACCTGTGCAGGCTGCGCAGGTCGAAGACCGGGTAGCCCACCAACTGCCCTGGCCCATGGTAGGTCACGTCGCCGCCACGGTTGATCTCGTGGACGGTGATGCCGCGCTGCTTGAGCAGCTCATCCGAAGCCAGAATATTCGAGCGATGAGCGTTGCGCCCCAGCGTCAGCACCGGCGGATGCTCCAGCAGCAGCAGCACGTTCTGGACGCGCCGCTCGGCGAGCAGCCCGGCGACCTCCGCCTGCAAGCGCAGCGCCTCGCCGTAGTCCACCCGCCCGAGATAGAGGTACTGGATCATCGTTTGCTTGATTGTAGCGAGCGCCGTCGAAAACCGGAGCCGAGCAAACTCTACAGTTGTAAATCGAAGATTCTGGAGGGAGAAGGGGGCTTCAGCCCCCTGAAAGAGAGCCAATGAGCAGGGCCTTCAGGCCCGGCTTTTGCGGAGCACTGTTCCCTGATCCCTGTTCTCTGTTCCCTGTTCCCTCTTCCCTGCCCTCACCGCTGATCGACCAGCCTGATCGTCTCCAAAATTACATCGCCGTCGATGGCCAGGCTTTTGGCGCTGATCTTGTCCATGCTGTCCTGCGCCGTGTGGTGGAAGCTGTTGTTAGGTCCGTAGTCGAGGTCGATCATGTCGATCGACGGCACGCCGCGCTCGAGAAAGGGCAGATGATCGTCCTCAATCGCCCCCTCCCGCTTGAAGAAGTAGCGCTCGTCGCCGCATTTTTTGGCGGCCTGACCAACCAGATCAACCAGCCAGCCGGTGGATTGCGATTCGCGCTGAATGTCCAGGCTTTTGTCGCCGATCATGTCGGTCAGAATAAAGGCCTTGATCTTGCCCAGCGTGCCGTTGCCGCCCCATTTGGCGGCCAGGTGGCGGCTGCCGTAGGTCGAATCAGAACGCGACCAGCTCTCGATGGCCTCTTCGCCGTCGAAGAAGACCAGCCAGATCGAGTAGCCGTCGAGCTTCCTGCCGCCCGCCGTCTCTTCGCGCAACTGGTCGGCGATGGCCATCAGGAGGCCGGTCGTCGAGCCGCCGTCGTTGGCGCCCACGTAGTGAATGTTCCTGAGCCAGTAGTTGGTCTCGTAGTGGGTGGCCAGCACGATCACGCCATTCTTTTTGCCGGGAAGGCGCACGATGAAGTTGCGCATGGGGACCGGGCCGATGGGCGTCGAGGCGGTGAACGCATCCTCTTCGAGCGCGTCGCGCCGGAAGTGGTTGCGCAGGAACTCCTCGGCCTTCATGTGACCTGGGCTGGTGGGCCAGCGCGGGCCGATAGCGACAAACTGGCGGGCGTACTCCAGCGCTTTGCCGCCGTTGAAATGCACCTGGGCCGGAGCGGCCAGGGGAGCGAGCAATAGCAGCCCGAGCGCAACTATCTTCCAAAACCTGAACAAACTCATGGTGCGAACTCCTTGGAAATCTCCAAACAAATTTTGTCGCAAAGCAGAAAAGACTCTGCTTTGAAAGGGCACAGCTTCAGCCTCTCCCTTTCAAAATGCCGGCTCACTTCGCGGCCTCCTTGGCTTTGCGGCGCGAGGGGTGAACCCACCAGGCCACGCCAATGCCGAGCAGATAAAGCCCCAGCATGGGGAGCGCGTAAATGCACATCGTCCAGGGATCGGGGCTGGGGCAGATGACGGCCGCCACGATGAAGACCGCCAGAATCGCGTAGCGGATGTTCTTCCACAGGAAGCGCGGGCTGACGAGGCCGAACAGGGCCAGAAAAAAGATCAGCACCGGCATTTCAAAGCTGATGCCCAGACCCAGGATGATCGACAGGAAGAAGCCGGTGTACTCCTCGATGGTGACCATGGAGGTGAAGTTGTGGCCGAAATCCACAATCAGAATCTTCAGCGCGCCGGGCAGCACCCAGAAGTAGCCGAAGGCCGCGCCAGCCAGAAACAGCCCCACCGTGGCCGCCATGAAGGGCACCACAAACCGCCGCTCCTTCTGGTAGAGCCCCGGCGCAATGAAGAGCCACACCTGATAGAGGATGAAGGGCGAGGCCAGAATCGCTCCGGCGATCAGCGAAACCTGCAAGTCCAGGTTTAACGGGTCCATCGGGTGGGTGAAGACCAGCGTCTTGCCGATGTGGTTGAGCGGCGCCTGGATGAAGCCGACGAAGCGGTCGTGGAAGGCCCAGGCCGCGACGAAGCCCAGGCCCAGGAAGATGGCCGAGCGGACGATGCGGCGGCGCAGTTCGTCCAGGTGCTCCATCAGGCTCATGCCGGGCAGCTCCACGCGCTCGGTCACCGCGGCCCGCGCCTTGCCGATGACCTCCGCGGGATCAACCATGGTGGGCCTCGTCCGTCGCCGGGGTGGTTTTGTCCGCCTCCGCCCGGGCTTCGACTGGAACTTCACCAGCCGAAACGGGCACTTCACCAGCTCCCCCGGGCGCCCCAGGTCTCGATTCTGAGACCTGGGAAACCGCCTCAACTGTCCCGGCCGTCTGCGCCGAAGCCGCCAAGCCCCCAGGCCGCGTGGCCGCCACGGGTTCGCCGGGCGAAGGCGGCAGAATGCGCGGATAGGACCCCTCGGCTGTGGGTTCGGGTGCTGCGGCTCTCGCAGCAGGATAAACCGCCTCGCTAGTCCCTCCCGCTTGCGCCGCAGCCGCCAGCCGCTGCTCTTCCGTTTTCCGCCGTCCAGCCTCTTCGGCCTTGCGTAACTCCTCTTCCATCTGGAACTTGAACTCGTTGGAGAGCTTGCGAGCCTCGTACATCAGCCGGCCAATCTGGCGGCCGATCTCCGGCAGCCGCCGCGGCCCGAAGACCACCAGCGCCATCACCATCAGGATCAGCGAATCCCACATTCCCAGGCTGGCAAACTCAATTGTCGGCGGCGTCGTCATGAAGGGTAATGATACCTGCCCACGCGCGGCGCTCACAAACGCAGATTTCACGGGAGAACCGGTTGCGGCCAGCCAATTCTCTGCAAAGGACTTAACCGGCGGCCATAATTTTCTTTGTCTCCACTGTTACAACTGCGTTACACTAATCGCCAACGGAGGCGGCTTTTGTTGGGGCGGATTTTCCTCGAATCCTCCGCTCGATGAGCGCATCTGTAATGGTAAAGGGGCTACAACAACCCCGTGGGTGGGGGATCTCCCGATAGAGCCGGCCTGAAAGCCGATCACCTTTCGGAGCGCCAGCGCACCCACTGCGGCCACGTTAGCTTTCAACATCCCCGTCCGCTGCCTTCGCAGAGAAATTGGAGGGCGAGTCGGACTGAAGGCGGAATACCGTGAACTTGGTTCTCGATGATCTTATGGCAGCCTCGCCGGAGGCTGGCAGTACTTGCAGTCTCGAAAACTACCTGGCGCTTCCCGACCACACCATGGACGGACGCATTGCGGAAGCGCGCGCCCGGCTGGGCTCGACCACCATCCTGCTCGGCCACCACTATCAACGCGACGAGGTGATCCGCTTCGCCGACGCCACCGGCGACAGCTACAAGCTCTCCAGAATCGCCGCTGAAACCGACGCCAAGTTCATTGTTTTCTGCGGCGTCCACTTTATGGCCGAGAGCGCCGACATACTCGGCCACTCGGGCCAGCAGGTCATCCTGCCCGACCTCAACGCTGGCTGCTCAATGGCCGACATGGCCGAAATCTCGCAGGTGGAGGCCTGTTGGGAGGCCCTCGAACACCTCGGCCTCGCCGACGAGACCCTGCCGCTGACCTACATGAATTCGACGGCCGCCATCAAGGCCTTTTGCGGCGAACGCGGCGGGCTGGTCTGCACCTCCTCGAACGCTCGCGCCGCCTTCGAGTGGGCCTTCGCCCGCCGCAAGCGCATTCTCTTCCTGCCCGACCAGCACCTGGGGCGCAACACCGGCTACGCCATGGGCATTCCGCTGGACGAGATGACCGTCTGGGATCCGTGGGCCATCCAGCTTGGTGAAAATTGCGGCGGCCAGACAAAAGAGAAGCTCGAGGACAGCCGCGTCCTCCTCTGGAAGGGCCATTGCGCCGTGCATCAGCGCTTCCTTCCCAGCCACGTCGATCAGGTGCGCTCGCGCTACCCCGGCATCCAGGTCATCGTCCACCCCGAGTGCCGTTGGGAGGTCTGCCAGAAGGCCGACGCTCTCGGCTCGACGGAACGTCTGATCCAACTCGTCGATCAGGCTCCCAAGGGGCAGATGTTCGCTGTGGGCACCGAAATTCACCTGGTCAACCGCATGGCCAAGCGTTTTGCCGCGCAGGGCAAGAAGGTCATCACTCTGGACGACACCGGCTGCCTCTGCACCACCATGTACCGCATCAGCCCGCAGCACCTGGCCTGGGTCTTGGAAAATCTGGCCGAGGGCCGCGTGGTCAACCGCATCCAGGTTCGCCCCAGCGTCAAGCGCTGGGCCAAGGTGGCGCTGGACCGAATGCTGGAAGTGTGACAAACAGGGAACAGGGATCAGGGAACAGGGAACAGAAAGCCGGGAACCGGAACACCGCGAGAGAGGAATGATTGAGACCGACAGGTGAACTGACAGACTCAGAACTTCAATCAGTCGAGGAAACGATCCGAACGATACGAAAAGCCATGGGGCGTTTCTTATCAGATTGAAACGCTCCTTCTGAGCCGCGAATTATAGCTTCGGCCCTGTTCCCTGCCCCCTGATCCCTGTTTCCTGACCCCTGTTTTGTCGTATGCTATGTGGCGAGGGGGTTTCGCGATGAAGACCTTCACGCTCGATGAAGCGCAATCTCTGCTCCCGGTGCTGGAGTCGCTCTTGAAGCGCGCCATCGAAGGCCAGCGGTCCGCGGATGAAGCGGGCTCCGGCCTCTCCTCGCTGGCCCGGCGCATCTATCTCTCTGGCGGCATGAGGGTGGATGCGAGTAAGGTGGCCAAGATGCGCGCGGAGGTGGAAAACCACCTGCAATGCGTCCGCGAGAGTGTCGCTGAAATTGACTCGATCGGGGTGCAAGTGAGGGATCTCGAAACCGGGCAGCTCGATTTTCCCTTCCGCCTCGACGATCAGGTGGTGCTCCTCTGCTGGCGCATGGGCGAACCGGCCATCGAGCACTGGCACACCGCCGACTCCGGCTTCAAGGACCGCCAGCCGGTTGACGAGCGCTTCCGCCGCCGTTCCACCTCCGGTGGCCGGCCCAACTGAGCGCCCCTCCGGCAGCGTCAACTTATTAAAAGAGAAGAAGATGGCAGACGGTTCCGGGGTTTTGCTCCGGGTTCCTGCCCAGGGACGGGTCTGGCGCCGGTTTGGAGCCGGTGTATCCGGGGCCTACCTGAGCAGCAGCCCCAAGGCCCCGGCCACAATGCCGGCAACTGAAGAGACCAGCCCTACAAACCAGTAGATCCGCCTGCGGGTGAGCAGCGTAATCGAGATGATGACCAGGCCGATCTCCAGCAGGGCCTCGGCCAGATCGAAGCGGTCGGCGCGGGCCTCGGCCTTCCCGACCTTGGCCTCCAGCCCCTCGGCCTCTTGCTGCTCTTCTTTCAAGCTGTCGGCCCACTTCGCCTCGTGGTCGGCGTAGCCCTTGAGGAGCTTTTTCGCGGCCTCCTTGTCGCCAATGGTCACCACGCTCAACAGATCGGCGGCCAAGGCCGTGTCGTTGGCGCGAATCTTGTGCGCCTGGTAGTAGTTCCACTGGTCGGTGGCCTTGTCCTGGTAGAGCACCGCCTCGGTGTGAGTGCGATGGCCCAGCACCGTGGTCACAGCCACCAGCACGGCCACCACGCTCATGGTAAAGGCCACCGGCCGCAGCGAGCGCTCGTGCCCGGCGTCTTCGGCGTGCTCCCGCAACTCCTGGGCTTCGTTGGCTTCCATGGGGTGACCTCCTCAACTCCGAGCTTGTTCTTGAACGACCTCTTGCGCTAGGGCTTCGGCTTTCGCTTGCGCTTCTTCACGGGTCGAGCCGTAGGCCAGCACTCCAGGCAGTCGCTCAACTGCCGCGATCCAGCGCCCATCTTCCTCGATCTCGAAATTGACTTCAAATTCCATCGCCGTTCCAAACCGAATCGCCCTACTTCCGCTTCCAGCGCGCGCCGTCCTTGGAGTCCTCGATCACCACGCCTTTTTCCGCCAATTCGTTGCGAATCTGGTCGGCGCGGGCAAAATTCCGCTGTTTTTTGGCCAAACTCCGCTCAGCCACCAGAGCCTCGATGGCCTCATCGGTCAGCGCCTGGCTGGCCACGAGTTCGGAAGCCACTTCGCTCATCCGGCCGGTCTCTGCGGCCCACTCCAGGGCGTGGCGCGTAGGCTCGGCGTCGTGGTCCTCGATCACGCAGAAGACCGCGTCAAAGCTGGCCAGTACGGCCAGAATCGCCTCCCGGTCGCTGGCCTTCAGCTGCCCCTGATCGATGGCTGTATTCGCCGTGCGAACCAGATCGAAGATCGGCGCGCGCGCCTCGGCGATGTTCAGGTCGTTGTTCAGCGCGGCCATGTAATCGGCCTGCGCCTTCTGAGAGGCAGCCTGCAGCTCGGGATTTTCGTCCTCCTCAAGGCTGGCCGCAATCAGCCGCTGGCGGAAGGTCCGCAGCCGCTCGATGGCGTTGGTAGCCTCGGTAAGCCCCTCGAAAGTGAAGTTGTATTGGTGCCGGTAGGGCACGGAAATCAGCGCCAGGCGAATGGCCGAGGCCTTGTAGCCCTTCAGCAGCAGACCACGCACGGTGTAGAAGTTGCCCTCGCTCTTGGACATCTTGCGCCCGTCCACCAAAAGGAAGCGCACGTGCATCCAGTGGCGGGCAAAAGGCTTGTGGGTCACGCTCTCCGATTGCGCAATCTCGTTTTCGTGGTGAGGGAACATCAGGTCTTCGCCGCCGCAGTGCAGGTCGAAGCTCTCGCCCAGGTACTCCATGGCCATCGCCGAGCACTCGATGTGCCAGCCGGGCCGGCCGCGCCCAATCGCCGTATCCCACGAGGTTTCGCCCGGCTTGGCCGCCTTCCACAGCGCAAAATCGCGCGCCGAGTCCTTCTCGTACTCGTCCAGGTCCACGCGGGCGCCGTCCTCCATCCCGCTCAAATCCTTCTTGCTCAGCTTGCCGTAATCGGGGAAGGCCGCGAGGCGAAAGTACCAGCTCCCGTCCTCGGTCTGGTAAGCCGCCCCGGCCGCCGCCAGCCGCTGAACCAGTTCCACCATGCGCGGAATGTGCTCGGTGGCCCGCGCGATGATCTCCGGCCGCTCAACCCGCAGGGCATCCAAATCCTCAAAAAAAGCCTGCTCGAAACGCTGCGTGTACTCGCCGATGGGAACCCCTGCCGCCGCCGCGTTGCGAATAATCTTGTCGTCCACGTCGGTGACGTTCATCACGTGGCGGACGCGGATTCCGGTCAGCTCCAGGAAGCGCCGCAGCACGTCCACNNGTGCGGAAGTTGCCGATGTGGCCGTAGTCGTAGACCGTGGGCCCGCAGGCGTACATGCGGAGGGTTGCGCCGTCGGAGGGCGTGAGCGGGTCCATTTGTCCCGTGAGGGTATTAAAGAGGCGCAGGGTCATCGGTTGGAACTTCTTTTCTTGCTCGGGTAACGGTTGAAATCGCCACAGTTTCGGCCTTTTCGATTGTAGCAGCGGGAGATTGAGGGCAGAAGACGCGAAAAACCGCCGTCGGCCGCCAGCCCTCGGTTGGAGCCACGCTGCCGCCCGTAAAACCGCGCCTCCGGCCTACAGCGCCAGCCCCTTCAAGTAGGCGCGGAACGGCGGTCCAAGATCGCTGCGCTCGAGCGCAAACTCGACCGTCGCCTGCAGCATTCCCAGCTTGTCGCCGGCGTCGAAGCGCTTGCCTTCGAAGGTGTAGCCGAGAACCTTTTCCTCCTTGAGCAGCGCCCGAATACCGTCGGTGAGCTGTATCTCGCCGCCCGCGCCGGGGGTGGTCTGCTCCAGCAGCTCGAAGATGCGCGGCGTGAGCACGTAGCGGCCGATGATGGCCTGCTTCGAGGGCGCATCTTCAAACTTCGGTTTCTCCACCATGCCGGTGCAGTTGTAAATCCGTTCGTTGTCCGGGTCCTGAGAACCGATCAGCACCCCGTAGGCGCTGATCGCCGGCCCCTCGACGGTCTGCGTCGCCAGCACCGAGCAGCCCCGCTCGTCGAAGATGCCGATCATCTGCTTGAGGCAGGGGACTTCAGCGTCAATCACATCGTCGGGCAAAATGACGGCGAAGGGCTCGTCGCCCACCAAATCCTTGGCGCAGAGCACCGCATGGCCCAGCCCCAGCGGCTCCTTCTGGCGCACGTAGCTGATCTGCGCCAGCGACGAAACCCCGCGCGAGACCGCCAGCAGTTCGTGCTTGCCCTTGCGCTCCAGCGCCGCATTCAGCTCGAAGCTGTGGTCGAAGTGGTCCTCCATCGCCCCTTTGCCGCGGCTGGTGACGATGATGATGTGCTCGATCCCCGAGTCAATCGCCTCTTCCACGCCGTACTGGATGAGGGGCTTATCGACCAGCGCCAGCATCTCCTTGGGAATCACTTTGGTGGCCGGCAAAAAACGTGTGCCCAATCCGCCCGCCGGAAAAACCGCCTTCCGTACCTGTTTGCTCATTCCGTCTTCCTCATTTCAATCGAACCCAACTTGACCGGACAAAGAAATTGCCGGGCGCCCCACCCTCGCCTGTCATTCTAAGCAAAGCGCCGGGTGCCCCACCCTCGCCGCGTTCTTGTTTTTGCGGCTAGGGTGGGAGACCATCCCCTTATAACGCCGGCGAATCGTCTCCCAGCATCGCCTCCCGCACAATCTTGATCGGCGGAAAGCCCTGTTTCAAGAAGTTATCGTGAAACTCCTCCAGCGAAAATGCCGCGCCCTGCTTCTTCTTCACGTCCGCGCGCAGTTTCATGATCTCCAGCTTGCCCAGCGTGTAGTAGAGGTAAGTGGGGTCGCCGGCGCCGCGCTTGGCCTCGACCGTGGCCGTTTCCTTCGACTGGTAGCCTTCCTTCTGAAAAAGCTCCACGGCTTCGTCGAAGCTCATCCTGCCGGTGTGCATCTCGATGCCCACAATAACTCTGGCGTCGCGCAGCAGCGCCTCCTGCAACTGGCCCAGGCGGAGGAATTTGGATTCGCGCTCGTTCTTCGCCCCGGCGCCGGGCTGGCCGTAGCCTTCGTCGAGCATCATCTGCTCGCAGTAGTGGGCCCATCCCTCGATGTCGGTATTCGCGCCCAGCAGCTTGCGCACCCGGCTGGGCGCCTGCGGCAGCCAAAGAAACTGGATGTAATGGCCCGGATAAGCCTCGTGCACGGCGGTCGAAATCACCGTGCCCACATTGAACGAATGCATGTAGCCCTCAACCTCTTCGGGCTTCAGCGACGGGTCGGGCAGGGTCACGTTGAAGTAAGCCTCGGTGGCGTGCGTCTCGAAGGGTCCCGGCGTGTCCATCGAGGCGAAGGTGGTGGCGCGCATGAAGGCCGGCGTCTCTTCGACGATGGGCCGCACATCCGATGGAATCGTCACAATGTGGCGCGCGCGAATGAAGCTGATCAGTCCATCGAAGGTAGCGCGGAAGGTGTTCAAAAGCTGATCGGGCGCGGGATGATCCTCGCCTAACCCATTGAGCACCGCGCGCGGCGTTTTATCCGGCTCCAACTCTTTGGCAACCTGGTTGAAGTGCGCCTGGTTCTTGCGCAGATCGGCCCAGCCAATCTCCAGCAACTTATCCAGCGGCAGGTCCACCATCTCGTCGTATTCAAGCTTCTTCGAGAAGGTCTCCGCGCCGATGCGAAAGTCTCCATTCGACTCAGCCAGCAAATCCGTCTTCAGCCAGCCGAGATAGCCGTTCAAAGCCGTGATGACGGCCGCATTGGATTGCACAAACTCGGCCTTCAAAGCCGGGTCCTTGGCGTCGGCAAAGGCCAGCGGAACATCGTGCTCAAAAAAACCGATAATGTCCGGCAGTTGCTCGATGGCAATTTCGGTGAAAATCCGCGGCGGATTCTTCAGGTTCACACGCGCCTCGCCGAGCAGCGCGGGCATTTGCTTCTCCCGCGCAATGAGCGAGCGCAACCGCTCATCGGGCGAGGCAAACTTGCGCTCCATCAGTGCGAACGCTCCACCCGCGCAGGTGCTCGAATACACGTCGGCGTTCTTCTCCCAGGGGCGAATGGTTTCCAGCGTCAGTAACTGCGAGCGAATATTCGCCAGCACAATCTCGCGGTCGCTGCGCGGAACAAAATCGGCCGCGGCCGCATCGGGATGAATCGCCGCGACGCGTTTCTCGAAGACCTTCAAATCCGCTATCTCGGCGTCGATGTTCTGGCGCGAGTAATCCTCAAGTTGCGCGTCGTACTGGTGATAGCCGGTCAGCGTTCCGTTGGTCGGCCCATAGTGGAAGTACACTTGGTCAAAGTACTCGTCCGAAACCTTCTCAAAGTTCTGTTTCCAGTTTTCATGAGTGGCATGAGCGCTCATCGCGGAAGTCATATAAGCTCCAATCGCAAGCAAAACGAAAAACTTTTTCATCGTCTCTCTCTTTACTTTTCAACTTACTCTTCAACTACCAGAAAAAGCGCCGTGCCACATCCTTTTCGCGTTCTTTGCGAAAAGGGTGGGAGACAAAAGAACTACACGGCCGCAGTCTGCCCCACCGCAGGTGGCGCCAGGCTGGCCAGCAGCTCGCCAATCTCCAGCAAAACCTCGTCAGAGCGCGTCGCAGCCAAAGGAAACTTCAACAGCCCCTGTGGCGTGAACTGCGCGCCGCGCTTGGCGTTGCGCGCCACCAACCGCATCAATTTCTGTGGCTCGACGGCCGCATTCCCGGTGAAGCGAATCTGCAACTCCGAGCGCTTGCGATCCACCTGTGCAATGCCGATCCGCTCGCACTCGAGGCGCACCAGCGAAGCCTCCAGCAGAAAGACCGTTGCGTCCGGCGGCGCGCCGTAGCGGTCTTCCATCTCCGCGCGCACTTCGTCGATGGCCGCTTCGCTCGCCGCGCCGGCAATCTTCTTGTAAAGCCGCAGCCGCTGGTTCTCCTCCGGCACATAGCTTTCGTCGATGCGCAGCGCGATGCCCAGGTT
>PMPH01000092.1 GCA_003161045.1 Acidobacteriaceae bacterium | reverse complement strand
ACGCGGCAAATGCGCAAGCCCGCATCGGTCGAAATCTCCACTTCATCGCCGGGCTGGAAGCCGCGCTCGCGCGCCATCCACGCGTCCACGCAGCGCGTGCCGTTGCCGCTGATCTCGGCGATCGAGCCGTCGGCGTTGTGCAGGCGAATGCGGCCGGAACGGGGGCCGGTCCAGTGAAAAAATTCAACGCCGTCGGCGCCAATGCCGGTGTTGCGCGCGCAGAGCCGACGCGTCAGTTCAGCCCAGTCGCGGCTCCCGGCCGCCTCTTCGGTCACAATCAAAAAGTCGTTGCCGCAGGCGTGAGCCTTTGCAAAGGGAATCAATCTTCCTCCGGATCGCGGAAGGTAAACAGAGCCTCGATGTTCGGCTCGCCGAGCAGCTTTCCGCGCAGCCGCTCATGCTGTCTTTTGGTGGTGGTCAGGGCAAAGCTCACCCGCTGCAACTCGCCGATCACGTTCTGGTCGACGCCTGTCAGCCGCTCGCCGGCCTTGTCCATCGCGTCCAGGATTGCCTCCAGCATGAGCGACGGGGCGCGGCCGCGCGCCTCATAGACCTGTGGATAGGCCTTCAAATTGGCGTGCCGCTCCAGAAGACCGACCAACTCCAGCGCCACGATGACGATGACAGATGCCGCCGCATACAGCCCCGCGCCGCAGGCCATGCCGATCGAGGCCACCACGAAGACGCTGGCCGCGCTGGTCAATCCGCTCACCCGGCTGCGGTTGTGCAAAATCAGCCCCGCGCCCAGAAAGCCGACGCCCTGCACAATGTTCGAGGCCACGCGCCCCTTGTCCGGGTTGGCGTCGCCGGCCAGTACCGCCGACAGCAGCGTGAAAAATGCCGCACCCATGCAAATCAGCAGGTTGGTGCGCACCCCGGCGGCCTTGTGGTTGATCTCCCGCTCCAGCCCCACCGCACCGCCCAGCAGACAGGCCACCAGCAGGCGGCTGATGGCGCCGTTCACCACCACCATCTGTTGCAGCCGGTCAAAGGCGAAGGGTTGCGCGAACTGTGCCAGCATCATGCTCATTGTGCTTCCTTGCCCGATGCTATCACCGCTCTGCCGGGCCTGTTGAGACTCTTTGCGCCTGACGCTCCAGAGGCGTACCGGAGACGTAAATTGTCCCCGCGGGCTCTTCCGCTGTCGAAAACCGGCGAACCGCCGTCAACCCCTCGGGATGAGCCTTCACCGCGCGGTCGATCTGGTCGCCGTCGAAGGCAACAACAATCGACGCATGAGCGGCGGGCGCGGCCAGCGCCTCGCTGTAAATCTCCAGATCGCTCTCGTTGATCGTCTGGCGCAACGGAATTCCGGTGAATGCGACTATTTCAGGAAAAACCGACGTGTTCATCAGAACGACAGCCCCTGGCCGCCCGGCCTCGAGCGCTCGCAGCAGCGGAGGAATCTCCAGGTCGTAGGGCCTGCGCGCCTCGATGTTCTTGGTCCCTTCCACATAAACCAGCGGCCGCTCGCGCACCATCTGGCAGGCGTTCAAGGCCACCATCAGGAAAAGCGCGCCCGCCGCGCCGCTCGCCCAGCGCGGGTTGAACTCCCGCGGCTTGAATTCATTGACCGCCCCCAGCACCAACTGCGCCGCAAAGCCCAGCCCCAGTGCGAAGGCTGGCAGCATTTCCATCCCGTAGCGCAGGTTGTACCAGGAGCACGGCCACCAGACGGGCAAAAAAATGGGCACCGAGCCGTAGGAGACTGAATACACGTAGAATGCCACCGGGAACCACAGCAGCAGCGCCCACGTGAAGGCCCGGCGTCGCGCCGTCAGCCAGGCCCAGACGGTCCCCAGCAGGCTCACGGCCAGCAGCATATTGCCCCAGGCCACAGCGGCCGCGTCCAGCTCCGCCGTCTTCACAAAAAAGATCAGCGCAACCCAGGGATTGTGCCAGCCCGGATGCGGCGGAAAGCCCGGCACGGAGGTGCGCGCCTCGATGGCCTTGGCCGAATAGGGACCGCGCGCGAAGTAAAGCCAATCGCCGAAGCCTGCCGCGTTGTAAATGAACCACGCCACCGGCGCGGCCACCACCACGGCGCTCGCCAGCCAGAAGGTGCGGGAGAGCAAACGGCCGCGACGGAGCAGAGCCAGCCCCACGCACACCCAGGCTGCCAGCGCCATCACCCAGCCGTCGTAGCGGGTAAAAACCGCGGCCACCAGCGCCAGAGCAATCCACCAGAGCAGGCGGTGAGCTTGCCTTGGACCCTCATGCAGGCTCGCGCTGTCCAGATTTGAATTTGGGCTTGAGTCCGGGCCTGAATCTGGGCTTGAATCCAAACTTGCCCGCCACTCCACCAGCCAGACCGCAACCCAGATCATCTCGCAGACAAACAGCGGTTCGGTCATGGCCGTGGTTTCGAGGTAGAGCAGGTTGGGATTCAGCGCAAAAAAAGCCAGCGCCAGCGCCGCCGGAGCCGGCCGCAGCCAGTGCCGCGCCAGCCGGTACACTCCCGCGCAGCCGGCCAGGTAGGCCAGCGCCGAGGGCACTACGCCCGCCAGGCCGTTGGCCCACCAGCTGTAAATCTGCACAAAGGGCAGCAGCAGCAGGTGCGGCAGCGGCAGCCACACCGAGCCCAATTCCGTCAGCCGGGGCTGGTGCGCATCGAAGACCCGCCGTGCAATGTGCAAGTGGGCCACCGCGTCGCCGTAGTCGAGCATGGCGCCGTGCCGCCAGCTCCATACAATCGCCGTGATCGAAGCCGCCGCGCACGCGGCCACGACCGCCAGCCACTCCGGCCACCTTACGCGGCCAACGGGCCTATCAGTTCCCATGGGAATCTCAGTCAAGGTGCGTCAACTCGCGGAAGAGGGTGAAGCGTTCGTCGATCTCCTTGCGCGTGAGCTTCTGTAGCCGCTCGGTGCCGAAGCGCTCGCAGGCAAACGAGCCCATCACGCCGCCATAGAACATGGCGCGGCGCAGGATGGCCGGCGTCAGTTCGCGCCGCGAGGCCAGGTAGCCGAAAAAACCACCGGCAAAGCTGTCGCCAGCGCCCGTCGGGTCCACCACCTCTTCCAGCGGCAGCGCCGGCGCCCGGAAGGGATGGTGCGCGCTCCCATCGCTTTTGGGCGCAAAGCTGTGATCGCCGAAGAAAGCCGTCGCGCCATACTCTCCGTGCTTCACTACCAGGGTGCGCGGGCCCAGCGCCAGCACGCCGCGCGCCGCCTGCACCAAATTATTGTTGCCGGCCAGCATGCGCGTCTCGGTGTCGTTGATCAGCAGCACATCCAGCCCCTTCAGCACTTCCTTGAGCGCCGGGCGATGGTCCTTGATCCAGTAGTTCATGGTGTCGCCGGCCACCAGCTTCACGCCGGGCATCTGCTCGCGCACGCGCCGCTGCAAGACCGGATCGATGTTGGCCAGAAAGAGAAACTCCGAGTCGCGGTAAGAATCGGGAATCTTCGGCTCGAAGTCCGCAAAGACATTCAGCTCCGTGGCGTGGGTCTTGGCCTCGTTCAGGTTTTCCAGGTACGAGCCCTGCCAGAAGAAGCTCTTGCCGCGGGCGTGCTCAATGCCGCGCGTGTCGATGCCGCGCGCATCGAAAACTGCCTCCTCGGCCGCGCCAAAGTCCTCGCCCACCACGGCGATGACGCGCACACTGGTAAAAAAGCTCGCGGAAATCGAAAAATAAGTCGCCGCCCCACCCAGGCAGCGCTCCTTGCGTCCGGCCGGCGTCTCGATCGAATCGAAGGCCACGCTGCCCACTACGGTAATCGCCATTTGTTCCTCTTTCTTGCTGTCTCCCACCCTAGATCACCCCAACGACGAAGACCTGTCGTTGGGGACCCCGATGCCGCAAAAACAACAACGCGGTGAGGGTGGGGCACCCGGCGCTTCTTGGCGCAACAGAAACGCTAACTTGCCAACTCGCTGCCGGCGTAGCCGCGCTAACGGCTAAATCACAACCCTGGAGCTAAATTGCACCCCGGAAACCTTGCTGACCAGGATTCCTGCCTGTTTGCTAACTCCGCGTTACCACCCCAGGTACTTGCCAAACAGCAGACCCACCTTCTCTTTGGCCGCCGCTGGAATCGTTTCCGGCTGGGTCATCACGGCAAACCGGGCCGCCGAGGCGCAGGCGCAGGCGCGTTCGCGCGGCATCGCCGCCACGGCCGCCTTCACCACCTTGGCCGCGTTCTCCGCGTTCTGGTGCAGAACGGCCACAATCTCCTCGGTGGTCACCGCGTCGTGGCCCTCGCGCCAGCAGTCGTAGTCGGTCACCATGGCCACGGTGGCGTAGCAGATCTCCGCCTCGCGGGCCAGCTTGGCCTCCTGCAGGTTGGTCATGCCGATCACGTCCGCGCCCCAACTGCGATAGAGCTTCGACTCGGCGCGGGTGGAAAACTGCGGGCCCTCCATGCAAACGTAGGTTCCGCCCAGCTTGCCGGTGACGCCCACCGCGGCGCAGGCCTGGGCCGCGGCCTGGGCCACCGTCGCGCAGACCGGATCGCCAAAGGAGACGTGGCCCACCACGCCCTCGCCGAAAAAGGTCGAGACACGATGGCAGGTGCGGTCGATGAATTGATCGGGAATCACAAAATCCGTCGGCTTGTGCTCTTCCTTGAGCGAGCCGACGGCCGAAACCGAGAGAATCCGCTCGACGCCCAGCTTTTTGAAGGCGTAAATGTTGGCGCGGAAATTCAGCTCCGAGGGAAGAATGCGATGGCCGCGCCCGTGCCGCGCCAGAAAGGCCACCTTGCGCCCCTCCAGCTCGCCCAGGACGAAGACCTCCGAGGGGTCGCCAAAGGGCGTCTCCACGCACTCTTCATGTACGTTGGTGAATCCGGGCATCGAGTAGAGCCCGCTGCCGCCGATAATGCCAATCTCCGCCTGAGCCAAAGCCCGCTCCTCCCGGCCCCAGCGGCGAAAAACTTGTCGCCGGAACCCCAACCTGTGCCCCGCGCCGTTGTGCCGGGCGCGCGTTTTTGCCTCTAGTGTCCTGTCTCTAAAATTCGTTCACAAAATGAACTGTCATCCTGAGCGAAGTTGGGCGCGTTCTTTGCGCCCAACGTAGTCGAAAGCCTGCCCTGAGCGTAGTCGAAGGGGACCGCGGTTGTTTTACATCGAATTTCGGAGACACCACCCTAGCAATCTATTCAGTATAAAGGGGGGCGAGCAACTTCTCCTCGGGCGATGCGCGGGAGAGCCTGGAGGCCTCCCATCCTAAAGAATTCCCAGCACACGAAGCCGCACCAGCCCCCCGGCCAGTACGCCGATGGGCGAGATGGCCACCTGCGCCAACTGGTATCCGACCGGCTGCCTGCCGCGCTCTTTCAGGGCGCTCAGTGCGGCGAGCGCCAGCACCACCATCCCCAGCGCCAGCACGTGAATCAGCGGATTCGCCGCCGCGACCCAGGCGGTCAAGTAGCCGCCGGCCGCCGCAGCCAGGAATGAAGAGCCAAGGTTGACGAAGATGCAGGCCGGTCCCCACCTCGCCGGGCACAAATCACCCGTAGGGGGCCCCAGTTTCCGCAGTCCGCTCCGCGTCTCCGCCCAACCTGGCGCCAAGCGGACGACGAGGGCCGTCAGCCCCATCGCCAGCAGGACCGTAACGGCAAAGCCAGCCACCAGCGCCAGGAAGGCGTGCAGCATTACCACGGCCGTCTTTCCCCTGGCGGCTGCGAACCTACCTCGCCCCGTTCGATGCGCTCCAGAAAGGCCCGCGCCAGCTTCCGTTCGCCGGGGTGGCTCTCGCCGTGCATCGTGCACAGGTCAAGAAACTCGTCGCACAGCGCATTTCGCTCCTCCTGCTGAGCCATAATGCCTTGCAGCGCAAGGGCCAGCTCGCGCAGCCGGGCCGCCTCCGGCCAGGGATTTTCCTCGTCCTGGCCGACCAAGTGCTCGAAGCTGGAAAACAACCCTCGCCGCCCGCGGGCACACTCATCCAGGCAGGCCATCAATTGCTCACAGAAGACCTGCGCCAGCATCTCCCACTGACCGGGCGCGATTTCGTCCTGGGGTTCCATAGTTTTTTCCTCTACAAACCATTACCATCGCCGGGGCATACGGCCCATGCAACCAGCCTCATGGACGCTTGCGGCGGCTGTCAAGCGGGTCCATTTTGGGTCAAGCGGGGTTCTTTTTCAATAGACGCTTTGTTTCAATAGACGCTCTGTTTCGATGGAAGGGATTGAAGGAGGCGGAAAGAATTGAATCCGGGCGTTCGCGCCGCAATCTCCCTGGATTCTGCTACACTGATTCAAGCGCAATCAAGGGGTCAAGTGCGCCAGGCCGCCCCCAAGGTGCGCGACTGCAACCCAAGTTCGGGGAGTGGCTCAGCCTGGTAGAGCACCTGGTTCGGGACCAGGGGGTCGGAGGTTCAAATCCTCTCTCCCCGACCATTCTTGTTTTTTGGCCCTTTGAGCAATCAGCTCAAAGGGCTTTCTATATGTAGGATAAAGACTTACAGCGTCAATGGAGCAGTTCAAAAGTACATTTCTTAGCAATTCGGCCTGTTCCGCAGGTTTCCTCGTAAGATAAAGAAAATAAGCCTTTTGTGCGAGTTCTAAATTCCTTTGCACGTCCAGCAGCCGCTCGCCGCTCTTGCCCTCAGCCAAACCCGAAATCAGCGACCTGATCCTGAATTCTTCGGTCTGCCAATCGGCCTGCTTGCGCTGCCAGAATTCTCCTGTGATTTTGCCGTCAGTTTGTCCGTGTAGGCCGCATCCATGCGGCTCTGTAACGTCGCCAGTTCGCGCTCCAGGCGCGCACGTTCCTGCGCCGACTGGTTCCGCATCTGCACGTGTACCCCTTGCAAGGAAGCGTCTATGCTCCGCACAACTTCTTCCGGGATGCACACGTCCTGGAGGACGTGCCCCAATCTCTCTGATATTTCCTGCTCTGTGAAGCGTGGCAGGGCACACGGTCCCCGGTGGCCGGTGCAACGGTAGTACACGTACTTGTTCTTCTTTAGCTCTGCGGTCACCGCGCAATTGTCGTATGCGCACGTGAGCATTCCCCGGAAGGCCATGTCGTGCTTGCTGTACTTCGGCCTGTTGTGGCCGTGCAGAACCGCCTGTGCCTGCACGTACAGTTCGGGACTGATGAGGCAGGGCTGTGTGCCCTGGTACGTCTGGCCGCCCCACTCGAAACGTCCGATATAAAACGGATTCGTGAGCATCTTGTGCAGGTTGGTTTTTGAGATGGACGTCCCTGCCACGTCCCGCAGTTTCTTCGAGAGAGCCGAGAGGGAATACCGCCCCGAGGCGTACATCTCAAAGACGCGCTGCGCTATAGCGCCCTTTTCGGGGTGAATTTCGATGGTACGTGCAGCCGTGTTGTTGCGGTATCCGAAGGGCGCACGTCCGGGGTACGTGCCCTGGGACGCCTTCTCGCTCATGCCTTTTTTTACTTCTTCCCGCAAATTCTCCGAATAATTGCGCGCCATGGCGAGACGAATATCATGCATGAATTTAATTTGGGATTTGGCGTCCTTGGAAAGGGTCTCGTTTTCCTTTACAAAATGAATCTGGATGTCCAGGTCTTCCAGCGTGAGGGCGTCCCGATGATTTCTGTATAGCCGGTCAGTCTTTTCCACCAATAAAATCCGGCACGTCCGATTGCGCTTGAAGAACGTGACCATTTCGGCGAATTGTTTGCGACCGGCTGCCTTTGCGGACTCGACTTCGACAAATTCGCGCACGATTTTAATTCCGTCTTTTAATGCGGCGGCACGCAGCAATTTGACCTGGGCTTCGATGGAAAATCCCTCCTCACGCTGTTCACGGCTGGATACACGTGCATAGAGAACGGCTGTACGGGAGGTCATTTCGTACCTTTCTTGTTGGCCTTCGCTGCCCGCTTTGCCCACCGGGCCTGAACCGCCTTCCGGGCTTGCTCGCTGCGCTGCTCGGCGGTCAGATTCGCGGCTCGCTGCCGTCCGCCCTTGCGGCCCTTCTTGCG
>PMPH01000076.1:24130-24398 GCA_003161045.1 Acidobacteriaceae bacterium | reverse complement strand
GCGGTCGTGTCCCTTGCGGAGTGACTGCACACGGTAACCCGACCGGGCCTTTGCAGTTTGACCGATTGGAAGTTGCCCCGACCGCCAGGTGTACTCCCCGAACTCATGGGAATGTCGGTAAGGTTACCTCCCCACCCTGACACTCGCCGCGCCTTCAGTCCGTGCTTGAGACTGCGCGGCGATGCCTTACTGCCTGTTCTCGATTTCCTCTCTGGAACGCCATCCCGGAGTATCCTCAGCAATTCCAGCGTGTCCTGCTTCGTCCTGC
>PMPH01000076.1:0-24027 GCA_003161045.1 Acidobacteriaceae bacterium | reverse complement strand
GGGAACCGCCGCGTCCACAATGAGGGATAGACCTCCGCGACGACCGAGGAACCATGCGGAACCTCCCAGCCGTCGAACGGCCAGAAATGGAGTGGCCGCTTGCACCAGTTCCGCAGGTAGAGGAGCCACGGCAGACCGGCGAATGTCGATTTGGCGACCGAACCCTGAACGTCGAACAGGAAGACCGATTTGGCGGTCGCCGTCCACCGTTCCGTCAGACGGAGCCAAGTGGTCTCACCCATCCGCTTCCGGCCATCTCCCATGTTGCCGTCCCGGATGAAGTCAACGTAGATGTTCGGTTCGTGGGTCGGCCAATGCTTCTGGAAATCGAGCAAGAAGTTCGGCCAGTCTCGGGGAAGGCGGTAGCGGTCGAAGTAGGCGATGGGGAACGAGAAGCCGTGGTCGATGCCGACGATGGTCGGGGTGTCCGCCGAGAGTTCCTTGCAAAGCCACTCGGCGAGACCGCGCCGCGTCCAGTACCGGCGTAGGCTGGGCGGAGGCTGGACGGGTTCCGGCGTGCCGGAGTAGTCGGCAACGTAAACCCAAAAGACGCCTGCGACGACTGGATTTCTGTCACGGAGGTCGATGCCGATGTAGCGGCAGAATGGGGCAACCCCGTAACCTCCAGAGGGCGAAATGTCCGGGCACCTCGGTTTCTCATGGGTCGCGTGGTCAGAGATTCCGTTCTCTGAATCGGCATCATTGCCACGATTACATTTAATGTATACAGCAAAATAATGTCACTACTCTCATTATTTGACGTATACTGCAAATATGCAGGCGATACCCGAAGTCGGACAGGCTTTAGCCCAGAGAAGAAAGCTGCTCAATTTAAAGCAGGGACAGGTGGCTGCACTGTCGGGGCTATCCCAACCTCTCCTATCTCGCCTAGAGAAGGGGCAACTCTCGGAGTTCGGCGCACGGAAGCTAATGGCCGTGCTTGCCGTACTCGGGCTGGAACTGACCTTCGCCGAAGTCGGGGCGGCTGGCACCCTCGATGAATTGCGGCGTGAGCGGGGTGGCACGGCATGAAGCTGAATGTCCACGTCCTCGATCAGCATGTCGCAGTCCTCGAACAGGTTGGCGACTTCAAGAGCGTCATGACCTACGTCCCCGATGTCGCCCCTGAGAGCCTCGTATCCCTGACCATGCCCGTGCGAACGGAATCCTACCTCTGGGATGACGAACTCCACCCCATCTTCCGAATGAATCTCCCGGAGGGGTACCTGCTGCAAGTCTTGCAGGAGGAGTTCGGGCCGCACATCGGCGCAAGTCCGGTTGCCCTCCTCTCCGTCATCGGGCGGAACATGGTGGGAAGGTTGAAGGTCGCACCACCGGGAGCAGCACTGGACGAACCAGCAAAGCCGATTGAGGTAGCGGAACTTCTCAAAGGCGACAACTCTGAGGAGGCGTTCTCCCAGCTTGTCCGCGACCACGCGAAGAGCGGTGTATCGGGCGTCCTGCCGAAGTTTCTGGACACGGCAGCGCAGAAGCAGCGTGGACTTGGGCAGCACAAGAAGGCGACTCTCCTCACGCATCAGCACATCATCAAGGGCTCATCAGCGAGGCTTCCGTTTGCCACGGCCAATGAACATCTCTGTATGCAGGTGACGGCCAGAGTGGTCGAAAGCGCGAAAACAGAACTGTCGGAGGACGGCAATGTTCTGCTCGTACACCGTTTCGATGTGGACGAGAACGGCAAGCCCTTCCGGGCAATGGAAGACTTCTGCGCTCTGCTTGGACTTCGGCCACAGAACAAATACGAAACCACATGGGAGAGAATCGCCAAGGCGGTTCGCACCTACGTGGACGGCAAGCACCACTACGAGACCTTCCAGAAGCTCACGGCGATGCTGCTGATGACCTACGCCCTGCGGAACGCCGATTGCCACTCGAAGAACTTGGCTCTGCTCTACACTTCCCGGAAAGATGCCCGACTCGCTCCGGCCTATGACTTCTTCACCACTTCGGTCTATACCGGATACAGAGACAACCCTCCTGGCATCAGTTTCATGGGCAAGAAGACGTGGCTGCCGGGAAAGACTCTTGCACGGTTCATCGCTGCAAACTTCAACATCTCCGTGAGAGAGCAGAAGGAAATCGTTGAGCGCATCAGTGACGCCGTTGCGGATACCGCCCCTGCGGTTCGCGTGATGATGAATGACCTCGCTGGTTTCAGGGACACCGGGAAGCGGATGCTGGCGGCGTGGAGCGAGGGAGTGAACTTTTTGCGGGAGCCTCGCGTGTACGCCCTGAGCCCATGGAAGTCGAGCGAAGCCTTCGAAGGCATTTCCGACCCGCCAAAGCTGGAGAACCCCCGAACGGTCATCGGGCGCTCGGAGCTACTGGCTGACACCCAGAAGCGGAAGCGCAAGTAACGTCACGGTTCGATAGAAGCTTTGTTGGTGATGGTTGGACTGCACAAGCTCATCGCATCGTCAGCTTGGCGTACTGCTCCTCCGTGAGTTGCAGAAACAGCCCACCCCTCCCCATCGCGATGTCCTGATCCACCATTAGCCAGGTTTCCTGGTCGGTGAATCCCCCGGCGCGTTTTACCAGTTCGATCAGCTTGTCGGAGGATGCGAAGTGCAGTTTGCGGGGTAGAGCAGTCTTCAAGTCCTGCTCCAGAAACTGGCACTGCCATCCATCGCGAAACTGGAAGGACAGGTACACACGGTGGGTTTGGTCTTGTGGAGGCATGGAGGTAGTATAGGCGAAGTAAAGGCGAAAGTAATCCACGGCCTGTTCAGACCTCCACGCTTCGGTATAATCCTGGCATGGCTGCCTCTATTGCCGAGTATCGGCCAACGGAAAGGGGCGTCACAGGATACCGGGGATGGATAAAACGAGGTGGTTCCGTTACTACTCGTTACTATTTTCGGCCAAATCGGCGTAGCTGAGAGTTCGCGATTGTAAGCGATAGTAAGCAACAGGTCAGAGGCAAGGTGCTGAAACGATTGGGCTTGCCGTTGGTATGTTCCATGGAATCAATAGCTTGGCGAAAGGAAAAATAAATCTCCCCCTCTCCGCCATATAAAGCATTCTGAATCTGTTAAATAGAGCCACATTTCAAGAGATAAAGACTGTCCCCTCCGGGTGGCCTTTTTGGTGCCGGTGGCTGTTCGTTTTCTCAGTTACTGTTTGGCTATAGCGGTTCTCCAGTTGCTATAGAGGGGAACCGCTGCCGCTCAAGTGGCTTTTCCTCTCCAGGGTTCCAAGGAAGATCGATAGTGCGAAAACTCTGGACACTACCTTCAGCACAGCTCTTCCGGGGATACGTTTGCCGGCTTCGAATAACTCCTGGGAATGACATATATAGATGGCTTTTCGGCGTTGTCGTCAGGCATCCGGTCGTGCAGAACCACATTCAGCAGAGATTCATGCACGCGAATGCGGTCTTTGTAATCGATAAATCCCATCTTCCGAAAGCGATTCATGAAGAAGCTTACCCGCGACCGTGTTGTCCCGATCATCTCCGCCAAGGTCTCCTGCGAGATCTTGGGAATCAGCGTCTTGGGCTCTCCGGGCTGACCAAACTCCGCCATCAACAGGAGAATTCTCGCCAGCCGCTTTTCACTGGAGTTGAAGAGTTGATCAACCAGATCGGCCTGGGTGCGCATATTCCGTGCGAGAAGAAACTTCAGGAACAGGTCGGAGAATTCATGCTCCTCGCGCAGCACACGGGCCATCTCCTCACGCCCTATCTTGAGCGCGGTGCAGGCAGTGACGGCGGCGGCCGTGTACAAGCGCAGCCCTGGCACGGCCGCGAGCGACTCCTCTCCAACAAAATCGCCCTCGGAGAGGAGTGTGATCGTGGCCTCCTTGCCGGCAGTTGAAACCACCGTGACCTTCGCACGGCCTTTCTGAAGATAAAAAACCGCGTCCGCGGGATCTCCCTGCGAAAAAAAGCTCTGCTTCGGTTGCAATTGGATGATCTTGCGTCCCAGGCCGCGATTGGCCAGAAAGGCGGCGGTATCGAAAGTGTGACTCTCATTTCCAATCATAATGAAGGCCTCGACCCGGATACGGCTATGTAGCGTGAATTGCGGGAGGATGCGCAGCTGCAATGCGCTGTGGTCCACAAAGCAGTTCCGCCGATGAAAACAGATGCATCGGCAATCATCAGGATTTTGTCGCCGGGAGCAGCCGCAGCAGGAATAACGCATGGGAGGCCGCTAGTGCTTGCTCCCACCGGCATATCGCGAAAATTATACATCCGGAGAGGATGAATCTGTCTCTTTTTGCACACTTTTGAAAATATTTCTGGGATATTTTCAATCCGGGTTTCTCTGGTGCTGGCGCTGCGCCGGCTGTCTCATGAGCATTCTTGCTCAGACGGCGCAACGGCCTGCATCTAACTTGGAGGACACCTTGTGCGCCTCAGTGCGCGTAAGGCAGGTAACCCTGCGCATGGGTAGAAAGAGGTGAGATGCATGAAAAAACTGATGACGTTTGTGGCATTACTCAGTCTAGGTGCGGCTAGCGCCGCCTGGAGTGAGACTCGTGAAGAGGTGCAGAACCGGGTCAATAATGCATCCCGGGTGCTGCACGAGATTATGTCGGCTCCGGATAGAGGCATTCCAGAAGAAGTAATGGAGCACGCAAAGTGCGTGGCTGTGGTGCCGCACATGATCAAGGGCGGCTTTGTTTTTGGCGCGGAGAACGGTAAAGGCCTGGCCACCTGCCGGACCGCAAACGGATGGAGCGCACCGGCGTTCTTTGCCATTACCGGCGGAAGCTGGGGATTGCAGATCGGCCTCGAAGGCGTGGATCTGGTCATGATCTTCCAGGGCGACAGAGGAATGCAGCGGCTGGAATCCGCCAAATTTCAGTTGGGCGCGGATGCCTCAGCGGCAGCCGGACCGGTTGGACGCCATGCCACAGCCGATACCGACTGGAAGCTGAATACCGAGATCCTGACCTACTCACGAGCCAAAGGCGCCTTTGCTGGACTCACTCTGACCGGAGCCGATGTTCGCCGGGACAACGATTCCATGGATGCCTTCTACGGGCATGACGTCTCCACGCACCGCGCTCTGGGCGGCGAAGTTGCGATGCCCGCCGGTGCAGCCCCGTTCATCAATGCAGTCAGGGGTGCAAAAGCGCAGGCCCATGGCAGGAACTAGAAGTTGATAACCGGTTTGTAAGATGCAGCGCGGGCGCCTTGGGCAGGTTTCAGCTTTCGGGTGCCCGCAGTGCGGAGAAAGGGCGCCAATGCTCTGGACAATTTTTGTAATTGTGCTGGTTCTGTGGCTTCTGGGCTTCAGCTTTCACGTTGGCGGCGGTCTGATCCACCTTTTGCTGGTGCTCGCGGTGATCATACTGATTTTCAACCTGGTGGCCGGACGACGGAGTGGTCTCTGAACGAGGGGCGTCAAAAGACGCCCCGCGTTGCGTAAACCATGAACTGGAGCATTTCTCCTATAGGCATAGAGTCTTGGGTGCCCGACCCTCGCCGCGTTCTTGTTTTTGCAGCTAGGGTGGGAAGCAAGCCTCCTCGACAGCGACAGGAGAAATGCTCTAAAAACTACGGCAATGCCGGGGCTGAAGCCTCAGCCTGCCCCTGCATGGAAGACTGGCCACCCGGCTGGATTCATCGAGGGGAATCGCCGAGGGGAATCGCCACCTGCTCGACGATCTCGAGGCCGAAGCCGACCAGGGCGGGAATGTGCACGGTAGTATTCGAGAGCAGCCGGATGCGCTGAATGCCCAGGTCGGAGAGGATCTGGCCACCCAGGCCGGTGTCGCGCAGGATGCGCCCGCTGCGGGCCTGCGGGCCTTCGCGAGCGCGCAGTTCCCGGTGCAGCACAAGCCGGTTGGCGCTGGCCTCGGCCGCTGGACCATGCGCCGCCGCCCCATCTGGCTCAAAAGCGCTGGCCGGATCAAAGGCGCTGGCTGGAGCCGGAGCGCGGTCGATCTCGAAGCCCCGCGAGGTGTTGTGCAGGTAGAGCACGACGCCGCAACCGGCCTCGGCGATCATGCGCATCGACTGGTCCAGCGTCTCGCGGCAGTGGCAGTCGGCGCCGAAGACGTCGCCCGCCGTGCAGCGGGTGTGAACACGCACCAGAACGGCCTGCTCGCAAGAGGGCTGCGGCTCTCCCAGGCCGGAGGCTGCCAGTTCGGGATTTCCCGCAAGGGCTGCGACGGCGGGATCGGCGGAAATGGCCGGGCAGCCGGGGCAAAGCTCGCCGCGCACCAGCGCAATGTGGCTTTCGCCGCCGTTGATCTTGCTCTCGTAGGCGATCATGCGGAATTCGCCGTGGCGGGTCTGGATGCGGCTCTCGCCGGCGCGCACGATGTAACGCTCGTGACGCAACCGGTAGCGGATCAGCTCCGCCACGGTAAGAATCCGCAGCCTATGTTCCTGGCAGAAGGGGATGAGGTCGGGAATGCGGGCCATTTCGCCGTCGTCGCGCATAATCTCGCAGATGACGCCGGAGGGATTGAGGCCGGCCAGCCGGGCCAGATCGACTGAGGCCTCGGTCTGCCCAGCGCGCACCAGCACGCCGCCCCTGCGGGCGCGCAGCGGGAAGACGTGGCCGGGACGGGCCAGGTCCGTGTAGCTGGCGCCGCTTGAAATGGCGGTGCGGATGGTGTGCGACCGGTCAGCGGCCGAGATGCCCGTGGTCACTCCCTCGCGCGCCTCGATGGTCTCGGTAAACGCGGTGCCGAAGCGCGAGGAGTTCTGCTGCGTCATGGGGAAGAGGCGCAGATGGTCGGCGCGATCCTCGGTGAGCGTCAGGCAGATGAGGCCGCGCCCAAAGCGGGCCATGAAGTTGATGGCCTCCGGCGTCACGAACTCGGCGGCCAGGGTCAGGTCGCCTTCGTTCTCCCGGTCCTCGTCGTCGACCACGACCACCATGCGGCCGGCGCGAAACTCGGCCAAAGCGCCAGGGACATCGATAAAAGGAGGTTCGAAGCTGTGAGCGGTTTCTTTCATGGCCAGCCTTATTCTCGCCCATTAGAGGCGCAAACAGCAAAAACGCCGCCCCAAGGCGGCGCTTTGCAGAAAACAGTCAGGAGGAGACGGCCTACAAGGCTGATTCAATCTCGAAACCCCAGGCTTCGAGAAGAGCCTCGGGAATGTACTTGGAATTCTTGTTGCGGCGCGCCCACTCCCGCAGACGGGTGGACCGGATGTACTGATCCGGGTTAAGCTTGAATTCCTTCACAATCTGTTCGAAGGAGGTCACAGTGGGCACAACCGGGCCTATGGGCTCCGGCTTGCCCCAATTCGGATTTCCACGACGCTTTGCCATTGATTCGGTGTCCTCAGAGGGATGTATCTTGCCTTAACGTCACGGACCATGACTCAAGCCGCCCCCAGTGCGGGCAAGGCCACTCTCCTACTCCGGACGATATACTAGAATCTTATTCTACGGATATTTTCTCCAGAAATCAATAGTAAAATTGCATAAGTTAGAGAATAATCGCGTACACTCAGCTTACTCTAGCAGCCTAAGACAGTTTTACCTCGATTTATCTCAGCCGACAGCACCATCTGGCTTTTTCAGACCACAATGCAGATCTTCCAGAATGCATTGGTGGTTTTGCTCGTCCGGCCGCGGGTGCCTTCGCCCAGGCGCGGCGGAACTCAAGCTCACGCGCCGCCGCGGAACTGGATGATGCGCCGCCGGTCGCGCTTGGAGGGGCGGTGCTCGGGCAGGGGCGCGAACTGCTGCATTGCCTTGCGCTCCTCGGCCGCCTTCTGCCGCGCCGCCTTGCTCGCTTCGGTTTCGCGGTAGAGCGCCTGCGCCACCGCCGCCGGCCCGCGCATCTGGCTCAGCCCGAGAATCTCGACCTGAAACTCGCCGCCCTCATTCTTCACTTCCAACCGATCGCCGACGCGGACCTCGCGGGCGGGCTTGGCGTCGATTGCATTCGAGCGAATGCGCCCCAGGTCGCAGGCCTTCGAGGCCAGCGCCCGCGTCTTGAAAAAGCGCGCCGCCCACAGCCACTTGTCGATGCGGATCGAATCCATGAAGCTATTGTCGTACAAAATGCTGGCTTGAACGAGCCGGCTTCCCGTTTGCCCGTTCCTGTTCAACTGTTCACCTGATTCGTTCGACCTGATTCGCTCGACCTGATTCGCTCAAGTAGACTGGCAAATGGAGCCGGCCATGCCAAGCCTGTGGGCTAAAACGCGAACGACGCTGGAGATGATCAAGTGGGAGCACTCGATCTTCGCGCTGCCCTTTGCGCTGACGGCAGTGCTGCTGGCCGCCCAGGGCCTGCCCGGCGGGCGGCTGGCATTGTGGACGAAGGTCGCCTGGATTCTGGCCGCCATGGTCGCGGCCCGCTCGGCGGCGATGGCCTTCAACCGCTGGGCCGACGCCGAACTGGACGCGGCCAATCCCCGCACGCGAAGCCGCGCCATTCCCGCCGGGCTGCTCTCGCGCAAATTCGTCCTGGGCTTTACGCTGCTAGCCGCCGGAGTCTTCGTCGTCTCCGCCGCGGAACTGAACCGGCTCACGCTCTATTTGTCGCCGGTGGTCCTGGTGGTGCTCCTGGGCTACAGCTACATGAAGCGCATCACGCGCTGGTCGCACCTGGTGCTGGGCCTGGCGCTGGGGCTGGCCCCGTCGGCCGCCTGGATCGCCGTGCGCGGCTCACTCGACGCCCGCATCGTGGTGCTGACTGCGGCGGTCATGCTGTGGGTGGGCGGCTTCGACGTGCTCTACGCCTGCCAGGATTGCGAGCACGACCGCGCCGCGGGCCTCCACAGCCTGCCCCAGGCGATCGGCATTCCGGCAGCCTTCCGGGCGGCGCGAGCGATGCACCTGGCCATGCTGGGCCTGCTGCTCTGGTTCGGCTTGCTCTTTCATTTTCAGAGACTTGGCTGGCTGGGCGTGGTGGTCGTGGGGCTGCTGCTGGCCTATGAGCACTCGCTGGTTTCGCCCCGCGACCTTAGCCGGCTGAACGCGGCTTTTTTTACCATGAACGGCGTGATCGCGATGGTTTTTCTCGCTTTTGTGGCGGCCGATCTGTGGCTGCGAAGCTGAATTTCATCGCTTCCGGCTCCATCGCCCGCCTGATCCAGCTCTACCCCCCGGCCGGGCTGTGGTATGGTGCGAGAAAGCAGCAACTCCAGGACACCTCAACCGCGCCCACCATGGCGAAACTTACAGGAGAACAACACACCGGCATGAAAATTGCGATTCAAGGAGAGCACGGCTCATTCAGCCACGAAGCAGCGATGAAACTGGTCCCCGAGGCGGTGATCGTTCCCTGTTCGCTTTCCGCCGACGTCTTCAAAACCGTGGCCGATGGAGCCGCCGAGGCCGCGGTCATCCCCATCGAAAACAGCCTGGCGGGCTCGATCCTGGAGCATTTCGACCTGCTGCTGACGCACGATCTGCGAGTGGAACGGGAGACGCGGCTGCGCATCCGGCACAATTTGATCGTCCTCCCCGGCGTAGCGATCGGCGAAATTGAGAGCGTCTATTCGCATCCGGTGGCGCTGGCGCAGTGCCGGCGATTTTTGGCCGCTCACCCCGCGATGACGGCTCTCGCCGCCTACGACACTGCGGGCAGCGTGAAGCGGCTGGTGGAGCAGGACGACCGGCGCGCTGCGGCCATCGCCAGCGAAACGGCGGCTCATTACTATGGGGCGAGGATTCTCGAAGCCGGCATCGAGGACAACCCGGAAAACTTTACCCGCTTCTTCCTGGTGCGGCGAGCCGCCGACACCGTGATCGATCCCGAGTCGAACAAGATCAGCCTGGCTTTTTCAGTAGAGAATTGTCCCGGCTCGCTGGTGGCGGCGCTAGCCGGGCTGGCCGACATCGGCACCAACCTGACCAAGATCGAGTCCCGGCCGGTGCAGGGCAAGCCCTGGGAGTACATATTCTATGTGGATTGCCAGATTCACTCCGCCAGCGAGCGCCTGCGCGCCATCGAGGCGCTCTTGCCCCACTGCTCCATGGTCAAGGAGTTGGGCTGCTACCGGGAGGCAGGCTGCTAGAGGGGGATTCTTCGCGAGTCGCCTCACCCATTTTCACGGCTGCAATCAGGCCATCTTCCGCCCGACCTTCGCGGGCGCGCTCACTGCGCGGACAACTGCTTCAGGTGCTCGGCGCGGACCTGCGCCGCGGTGAAGAGGCTGAAAAACGGCGCGCCTTGAGCGGCGGCCTCAACCGCCGGGCGGCCGTTGGCCTCTTCCCGCTCGACCAGGCAGACCACGGCGGCAATCTCCATTCCCGCCTCGCGGGCGGCCTCGATGGCGTTGATGGTCGAGGCGCCGGTGGTGCAGACGTCGTCCACGATGACCACGCGCGCGCCGGCGCGGCAGAAGCCCTCGATGCGGCGGCTGGTGCCATGAGCCTTCTCGGCCTTGCGAACGAGGAAGCCCTGGAGCACGCGCGGTTCGGGTTTGCCGTGCTGGACTGCTTCGATGGCGCGCCAGCCGGTGGCGATAGCGACCGCCGAAACGATGGGGTCCGCGCCCATGGTGAGTCCGCCCACGGCCTCGGCCTCAATGCTCCGCCCTGCAAGCAGGTCAACAACGGCCTGGCCGGTGTGCCAGCCGCCCTGGGCGTCGAGGGTGGTCGTCCGGCAGTCGATGTAATAGTCGCTGGTGCCGCCCGAGGAGAGTTTGAACTGGCCCAGGCGGAAGCTCTGGCGGGCAAGAATGGCGAGCAGTTGTTGCGCGTGCGTCGGGGTGGTCATCACTGTCGATTGTAAAGGCTACAGAAGCCCAGGTTCAGCCAAGCTCTGCGACTGCCGCGCCGTCCCTGAAACTCTCTGCGGGGCCGGCAGCGCAAAGCCTTCCAGTTTTCTGGCGATTCTTCCGTTGCCGGACACAAAATCCAGCCGCCGAACAGCTTGTTTCTTCCCAGGGGGGAGAAACAAGCTGTTCGGCGGCATTGACGAGCACAGGTGAATCGAAAAACCGCTTCAAGCTTCCGGCCTACCAGCCGCGCACATCACGGGAATCCTGAGCCGGCTTGGCTTCGTGCTTCTGCTTCTGCCTCTGGTCGGAGAGCCGGGTCTTCTCGCCCTTCGTGGCAGCGTTCTTCTTTTTCTTCGCGGGCGTCTCGCCCGCCAGCCCCAGCGGACCAGACTGCGTCTCGCGGTCGGCAACCTCGGCGGCGTCGGGCGCGGAAGGAGCCTGAGTGTCCTTCTTCGGTCCCTTGGCCTTGGGCTTCTTGGGCTGTTTGGCGCGCGCGCTGAAGCGCATCTTCTTTTCCGGCCTGGTGCTGGTCTCCAGCGGATTCACCGGCTGCTGAGCTGCATCAGCCGTCTGCTGCACCGCGCCCAGATCCTCGGTCGTAGTTTGCGGCGCTCCGGGCAAGGTCTCGGCCGGCGCGCGGCCGTAGCGAATCTTTTCCTTTTTGCCTGGATTCATCGAGGCTTCGTCGGCGCCCGCCTTCTTCTTGCCCTTCTTGGCCGGCACGACGGCGGGTCCGGCGTCCGGCGCGGCCGCTTGCGGCGACTTCTGCCGGAAGGTGCGCGTGCTCTCGCGGAAGCGGGTGCGCTCCACCTTTTTCTTCTTCTTGGGCGCAGGCGGCGTATAGGCGCTGTAGACCGGCTTGGTCTCCTTGGAGCTGGCGCCGGTATCGGCATAGCCGGGCTTGATGTCGATAAAGGCCTGCTCGCGCATCGTGGTCAGATAGTCGCGCGTGGCCGGCTCCATCCGCGCCATGTAGAAGTTCTGCTCGACCTGCTCTTGAACATCCTTGTACCGCGGAACCCCGCCGGTGACGTGCTGCACCACCTTGAGAATGACGTAGCCCTGTTTGGTGCGAATCGGCTCGGTATATTCTCCCGCCTTGAGCACAAAGGTACTATCCTCGAGCACCTTGGCCAGAGTGCCGCGGCGAAACTGGCCCAGATCGCCGCCTTCGGTGGCCGTGGGGCCGTCGCTGAAGGTGCGCGCCAGTTGGCCGAAGTCGCCCCCGGCGTGAAGTTTCGCCTCCAGATCGTCGGCCTTGGCCTTGGCTGCTGTCAGTTTGGCGGGATCGTCCGGCTGCACGCCGCCTGGAACCGTGGCCGAGGGGGCCGGTGTGCCGGTGGAGACGAGAATCTCGGCTAGGGTGACGCTCTCCGGCTGCGCATAATCCTGCTTGTGCTGCTCAAAGTAGCGCTCGGCCTCGCCGGGGGTGAACTGAGCCCTCTGGCCCACCTCCTGGCGCATCACCTCCTGGGTGATGATCTGATTGCGAATATTGGCCTTGAAATCCTCAAACGAGACGCCCTGCTCGCGGGCCGCCTTCTCCAGGTCTTCCAGGGTTTCCAGGTGGTACTGCTTGCGAACCTCATTCAGCCGGTTCACCAGCTCGGTTTCGCCAGTGATGCCCAGCTCCTTGCCCTTGGAGAGCCAGAGCTGCTGGTCGATGAGGTTGCGCAGCAGGTTCTGCCGGGCCTCGGAGGCCTCCTGCATCGTGGCGCCGCGCTGGCGCTGCTCGTCATCCAGTTCCTTCATGGCGCGGTCGTAGTCCGAACTGGTGATGATCTGGTCGTTGACGCGAGCGATGATCTCCTCAACCGTGAGACCGCCGTAGGGGCTCTCCGGCGCGGCGGCATGGGTTTGCGCCAGGGCAGAGGTGGCAAGCAGCACCGTCGATAACACGAAGGCCGCGGGAGTGCGAAAGAGTCGAAGAGTCATAAGGTCAGCACACGACAGGGCGCAACGAATCAGTCCCTGATGCATAGACGCCATTGTAAATGCCTGGGCGGCAGCCGGGCGATTGCGGAAGCGATTGGGAGAGGAATGAGGTGAAATTCAATAAGTTTTCCCGGAATTGGTTGATCTGATTTCCATGAAATTCATCGACTTTCAGGAAATCCGTGGATAAAACAGTCCAACTGCTCTTGCCCCCAGATGCGTAGCTGTTAGAGCAGTTCTCCAATTCATGCGCCCTTGCCAACGCTGTGCAAGGTGGCTTTTACTTCCACCCCAGCGACGAAGACCTGTCGCCGGGGACCCCGGAGACCACCCCAGCGACGAAGACCTGTCGCCGGGGACCCCGGAGAGGAAAAAGCCACTNNCGCTGGCGGTGATGGCGGCGCTGTACGGCGTGCCATTGACTCCGGCGGAGAGCGTGGTGGGCGAAAGCATGATCGTCGGCGCGCTCACCGTCAGCGTGTAGCTCTGGCTGCCGCTGAGTTTGTCGGTGCTGTCGCTGGCCGTGACAGTGAAGACAAACGACCCGCTTTGCGCAGGTGTACCTGAAAGCAGCCCGGCAGGTGTCAGCGTCATCCCCGCGGGAATGGCGCCGTCGCTCAGCAGGTACGTATAGGTGGCGCCCGAGACGCCGCCCGTGGTCGAGAAGGTTACGCCGGTGCCGCCGTTATACGGAACTCCCACCGTCGCGGTGGCAGGCGTCAGCGGACTGGGCGAAAGGACGATCGACTTCGCCAAGCCCGTGCCGCTCAGCGGAATCAGCTGCTGCGCGGACGTGACGTTCAGGCTGTTGTCGGTAATCGTCCGTGTGCCGGAGATGGAGCCAATGGCCTCGGGCGTAAAGTCGAAGTCTTAGGGAACCTCTGCACAGGCCNNCTTTATCTCCGGAGGCCGATTTTCGAAGGCGACGATGAGCCTTTCGAAGATGAAAATTGTGCAAGGATTTGCGCCTCCAGGACGGGGATTGGCCGCGAAAATTTGCCTCCGTGCTGAAGATTTGCAGTTGAAGCGGCGGGCATTTGCGGTTCAAGCTGCCGGGATGAAGATGCGAAATGGGAATCGGAAATGGGAAGTTTCGCGCCGGAAAAAGCAGAAAATGGAAAGTTCAGACTCCGGCAAAAACTTTTGTTGACGTGCGATGACATCGGGGGTAGATTGAGTTCACACGGGAAAGGAGGTAGGTCCAACTGATGCAGAAAGAATCTTCGGATTGTTTGGAACGTGAGGTGACTGAGGCCTAGGGCATCGCGCCCCGGACCCCAATTGTTGCCCCAGGCGGAGGGATTTCTTGCCGCATGGGACGCTACTGCACTTTCACTGTGAGATGTATTCCTCGGCGCGATGCGCGGGGTGGCAATTCTTCAATACAGCGACGAAGCCTGTCGCCGAAGGAGCCCGGCTTGCCGGGTATCGCCACAAAGCGATCGCGGCATGGGAACAGGAGTGAAGATGCTCGGGCTTTCGCTTTAGCGCGATGGCCTTAGTCCAATACCCACAGTTCACCGCGACGGCCTGGGCAATGCGCCCAGGCCGCCGTTATGTTTGGGGGCGGTTGTATTTGGGAAGCGTTGCATTTGAGAGCCGCAATCGCGGCGGTTTTTTGCCCCCCCAGGCGGCAAAGGCTCATTGCGCCAGAAATGTGGGCTGCGGCTGAGGTACACTCAGGCCCATGCGGGTCTTCGGCATCGATTGCGGAACGGAAGTGACGGGCTTTGGCGTGGTCGAGACCGACGACGCGGGACGGCAACCACGGCTGGCGCTGAAGGCGATGGGAGCCATCCGGCTGGTCAAGTCCAAAACCACGGCCGAGCGCCTCGAACAGGTCTATCTCGCGCTGAGCACCGAGTTGGAACGCTGGAAGCCGGATGCGGTGGCCATCGAAGAGGTTTTCTACTCGGTGAACGCCAAGTCGGCGCTGAAACTGGGCCAGGTGCGGGGGGTGGCTCTGCTGGCGGCGGCGATGCGGGGGCTGCCGGTGGCCGAGTATGCGCCGCTCAAGATCAAGTCCAGCGTGGTGGGCTATGGAATGGCGAAAAAGGAGCAGGTGCAGTTTATGGTGGCGCGGCTGCTGGAGTTGGCCGAAGTCCCGCAATCGGCCGACGCCGCCGATGCCCTGGCCGTCGCCATCTGCCACATCCACACCGCGCAGACGCTTCAGTTGCAAGGAGTGGCGGAGCGCTAAAGCATTTTCAGCGTTCGTATAAGGCCTGCTTTGTGTTCTCCCACCCTAGCCGCAACAACAAAGACGCGGCGAGGATGGGGCACCCAGACCTTACTCCATCAGTGAAAATGCTCTGAAATCAGGCGGATTCAGAACAAGGGGCTGCTTCGTCAGCCCCTCTGGCTTGCAGCCACTGCCAGAGGGCCGCAAAGGCCTCGATGGGCAGGGCCTCG
This sequence comes from Acidobacteriaceae bacterium, assembly GCA_003161045.1. Taxonomy (GTDB): domain Bacteria; phylum Acidobacteriota; class Terriglobia; order Terriglobales; family Acidobacteriaceae; genus Telmatobacter. The sequence continues at coordinate 9,008 of PMPH01000076.1, read as the reverse complement.
GCGCGCGCCTGGGGGTCGATTGCGGCCTGGGCCAGGGCAGCGGCTACAGTTGAGGGCGGAATGCCGGCGGCGCGCAGGTTGTTGGCCAGCGTCTTGCGTTTCTGATGAAAGCACTGGCGCACAAAGCGCAGAAAACTGGTTTCTTCCACTCCCAACTCGGCAAAGCGAGGGGCAAAGCGCCAGCGGAAGACCGTCGAGTGCACCTCGGGCGGCGGCGAGAAGGCCGAGGGTGGCAGCGTGAAGAGCCGCTGCGCCGGACCGAAGATTTGCACCGTGACCGAGAGCAGGCCGTAGTCGCGCGAGCCGGGCTGGGCAACGACGCGGTCGGCCACTTCGCGCTGCACCATCAGCACGGCGCGGTCCAGCGAGGCGTGGCTCGCGGCCAGCTTGAGCAGGATGGGCGAGGTGATGCCGTAGGGCAGGTTCCCGACGACCAGCAGGCGCTCGCCGGCCGCCGCGGAGGCCGCCGCAAAATCGAATTGCAGCACATCCTGCTCGACGACGGTGACGCGGGCTGCGGCGTCCAGTAGAAACTGGACGCGCAGTCCGGCAGCCAGCTCGTGGTCCAGCTCGATGGCTACAACATGAGCGGCACGGGCGGCCAGGGCCTCGGTGATGGCGCCGCGGCCAGGGCCGATTTCGACCACGGTGCGGCCAGTCAGGTCGCCGATCGAGGCCGCGATGCGCTGGCTGGCGCCGGTATCGACAAGAAAGTTCTGTCCGAGCTTGGGTTTGACGGGCATGGGCTGCTTTGATGGTAGTCGAAGCTGGCGGGCTGGGGCGGGCTCACGGCAAGGCTTATGGGCTGCCGGGTTTATCTGGTTCACAGTTTATGTGATTTTGTGGAGCGCGATGCTGTAAATTATTCATAATAAAAAAGTTAGTTTGAGAATCACAGTTTCACAGGCAAAAATGGAAAAAATCGGACGCGCGCTGCGGAATGGGCTGCCGGGAAGGCGGACAGGACGCAGGTGAGTCACCGCTTCTTCTTGCATTGCCCATTATGCGGCAACGGAGGGCTATTTTCCGCAACCATCCGCACCACACGCCGTGGGGCCTCTTCCAGGTCCGAAAATCCGGACCTGGGGCGCACGCACCCGGCTCTTTCCTCAATCAAAAGCCGCCTGGCATACTCTCCGCAAGGCGGCGGCTGCCCCGGTTCCGCTCTTACTCTGCTTCCGCTCTAGGAGTTCGCTTCAGGGCGCGACGGCCTGATCTCCAGTAGAGGATGAGCGCAAGGCCAAGGAACCCGGAGCCGAACAGCAGCAGAGAACCGGGCTCCGGGGTGGCGCTGACGGGAGGGTCCACCATGGGGTCGGAGATATTACTGAAATTCGTATAGGCTCCGGAGTCGGCCCACTGGTAGACGCCATTGTTCGAGTAGAGGTTGATATACAAGTCGCCAACTTCAAAGAGCACGCCGTTATAGTCCAGGACCAGCGCCGCGCCGGGGGTGATCAGGTTGTCGTAAATGAACCCGACGTTGGGGAAATAGACGGTGTTGGCGCCGGTTCCATTCGGGTCGGAATAGACGAGAACACTGAAACTGACCGGACTGGTTATGTCGGTCCCGGCGGAAAGAATGGTTCCAGAAACATTGCTGATGTCGTAGACGCCCGAGCCGCCTCCAACCTGGCTAGCCGTGAAGGTCAGCGTGGCGTCGAATCCGGAGCCATTGAAGCTGTAGGTAAACTGGTCGGCCCAAGCCGTTGAAGTCAGCGCAATAGCCGCTGTCAATGCCAGTAAAACGAGCGGGAATTTCCTCATCGTGCATCCCTCTTCCTCTGACCTAGTTTCTCTCATCCGGATAAAACCAGTTCTGCCTGGATCGCAGCAGTGAATCGAGCAAAACTTGGTGGATTTTCATTAAACAGTGTACGGGTTTTGGACAAGATTCTATGCATAATAGTTTCCATGGGGGCTCACGCCATGGCCACAAAAGATTGCACCAAAGTAACCAGAGCAACGTGAACTCTTCCTGGCGGCAGAGCCCGCGCCCCAAAGCGGAGGCGTAGTAGACTGGCCCTTTGGCTGCGTGGTTGGTCGATCCGGGGCGATTGCGGGTGACGAAGAAGAGCAAAAGCAACAGCAGGTCCTTCGACTTCCCCTTCCCCTTCCCCTTCGCAAGGCTCAGGGTCAGGGTCCGCTCAGGATGATAATTTATTGCTTGCCAGCGAATTTTTTAGTTGGGTCAGGGAGATTTTCATGCACATTGTCTTTGCCGCCTCGGAGTGTGTTCCGTTTGCCAAGACCGGCGGGTTGGCCGACGTGGTGGGGGCGCTGGGGCCGGAGCTGGTCAAGCTGGGCCACGAGGTTACGGTCTACCTGCCGCTTTATGCCGGGGTGCGGCGGCAGCTCCCGGAGGAGTTGGCCTACGCGGTGCGGTCGATCACCATTCCTTTTGACTCCTACAACCGCTTTGTGGGCATTGTGGACGGGGGCTGCCACGCCGGGGTGCAGTACTACTTTGTGGATTGCCCGGAGATCTTCGACCGGCTGGGGCTGTATGGGACTGGCGGCGTCGATTACCCGGACAACGCCGAGCGCTTTGCGCTGTTTTCGCGGGCGGTGCTGGAGGCCACGAAGCAGTTGGGCGTGCCGGAGGTCTTCCACGTGCACGACTGGCAGACGGCGCTGATTCCCGTCTACCTGCGCACAACCTATAACACCGACCCGGCGCTGAAGAAGGCCGGATGCGTTCTGACCATCCACAACGCCGGCTACCAGGGCCAGTTTCCGCCCGCGACCACCGGGCAGTTGCTCTTTCCCTGGGAGCTCTTCACGCTGGACAAGCTGGAACACTTCGACTGCTTCAACTTCCTCAAAGGCGGACTGGTTTACGCCGATATTCTGACCACGGTGAGCCGCAAGTACGCCGAGGAAATACAGACGCCGGAGTTCGGAGAAAAGCTGGACAGCGTGCTGCAGGGGCGGGCGGCCGACCTGCGCGGCATTCTGAATGGCGTGGACTACGCGCAGTGGAACCCGGCGACGGATGCGAACCTGGCGGCAAACTACTCGCCGGAGAAACTGGACGGCAAGAAGCTGTGCCGCGCCGAGCTGCTCCGGGCCTTCGGGTTGGAGAAGGTGGAGGAGACGACCGCGGTCATCGGCATCGTCTCGCGCTTTGCCACGCAAAAAGGTTTTGACCTGGTGGAGCAGATCGCCGGCGAGTTGTCGGAGCGGGAGGTGGCCGTGGTGGCGCTGGGTTCAGGCGAACCGGCCCTGGAGAAGTTCTTCCGTGATTGGGCCTACTGGAACCGGGCGAATGTGGCCGTACGCATCGGCTACGACGACGCTCTGGCCCACCGGATCGAGGCCGGAGCTGACATTTTTCTCATGCCCTCGCGCTATGAACCCTGCGGGCTGAACCAGATCTATTCGCTGAAGTACGGCACCGTGCCGGTGGTGCGGGCTACCGGCGGCCTGGACGACACCATCGAAGAGTGGAACTCAACGCAACAGACCGGAACCGGCTTCAAATTCAAGGGGTTGAATTCGAGTGCGTTGCTGGCCGCCATTGACCGGGCGCTGGCTGCCTTCGAGGACCAGGCTGGCTGGAAGCGGCTGATGCTCAATGGCATGGCGCGGAACTACAGTTGGGAGCAGCCGGCGCGGGAGTACGCGGCAGCCTACGAGGAAGCGGCAGGCAGACGGCGGGAGTGAAGAGGATTAGAGTGGAGTGGGGTTGACCGGCAGGTCCCTGGTTCCGCTACAGTCGCAACGGCCGGCAGGTTTGAGACGCGGGGTTTCAGGCGCTCGAAGGCCTCCTCAAACCGGAAAAACAGAAAAATCCTCAAAGACGCAGGAAGACAAGCAGAACAACAGAAAGAGTGGGGTAAAGAGTTGCCCGATACGATCAATTGGCCCAGGCTGACACCGCCGCGGGGACATAACCGCCGCGGATTGCTGATCTTCATCGCCATCGTCGCCGTCATCGTGCTCTGCGGCCGCACCGCGCTCTCCTACTGGGTTGACCTGCTGTGGTTTCAGTCGCTCGGCTACGGCGAGGTCTTCTGGAAGGCGCGCGGGCTCGAATGGGGCATCTTCGCGGCCTTTTTTGCGCTCACATTTCTCATTTTGCTGGGGACATTTTCCGCTCTCAAGCGAGCCCACCAGGGCGATTTGCCCACCGATCACACCCTGTACATCGGCGGCCAGCCGGTAAATTTCTCGCTACGGCCGGTGCTGCGCATGGTCTCAATCGGCGGTTCGCTGGCTATCGCGCTGGTCTCCGGCGGCGCCATGGCCGCGCAATGGCAGACGCTGGCGCTCTGGTGGTACGCGCCGCGCGGCGCGGCCGGCGTGGCCGATCCCATCTTCGGCCTGCCGCTCGGCTTCTATCTCTTCACCCTGCCGGCCTGGCAGTTGATCGCCGGCTGGCTGCTGACGCTCAGCGTCATCGCCTGCGTTCTGGCCGCCGTCTTTCTGCTGGTCTCCGGCAGCTCGCGCGCGCTCAGCGGGGGCCGCGCCACTCTCCGCGAACTGCCCTGGCGCGGACTCTCGATCGCACTCTCTTCCCTGTTGCTCATCGTCGCCCTGCGGGTCTACTTTGGCCGCTTCGAGCTGCTCTTCGCGCACCATACGATCTTCGACGGCGTCACCTACACCGACGCGCACGTGGCGCTCACCGGGCTGCTGGTGGTGAGCGCGGCGCTGCTCGTGGGAGCGCTGATCGCCCTACTGGGAGGCCTCTTTGCGCCGCGCGGACGCTGGCTGGCGGCGGCAATAGTTCCGGCCGTGATCTGTTACGTCGCGATAGGGCTGGTGGGCTGGTACGTTTCGAGCTTTCTGGTCAAGCCCAACGAGCTGGACCGCGAGCGGCCTTACATCGTCCATAACATCGAGATGACCCGGCAGGCCTATGGCCTGAACCGCTTCGACGAGCGCGAGTTTCCCGCCGAGACCACCGTGGATGCGGCCGACCCGGCCAACAATCAGGCCACGCTGCAGAACATTCGCCTGTGGGACTGGCATGCGCTGCAGGATACGCTGCGCCAGATTCAGGAGATTCGCACCTACTACGACTTTCCCGACATCGACATCGACCGCTACCAGATCAACGGCTCGATGCGCGAGGTCATGCTGGCCGCGCGCGAACTGGACGTGGACAAACTGCCCGAGAGCAGCCGCAACTGGATCAACGACAAGCTGATCTACACCCACGGCTACGGCATTACGATGAACCCGGTGAACGAGTTTACGCCCGAGGGCCTGCCCAACCTGCTGCTCAGCAACATGCCGGTGCAGAGCACGGCGCCGGGGATCAACGTGACGCGGCCGGAGATCTATTTTGGCGAGAGCACCTCGACCGACGTGTATGTGAAGACCCACCAGCAGGAGTTCAACTACCCGCAGGGCGACACCAACAACTTCACCTCTTATCAAGGCAATCGCGGCATCGTGCTGGGAGGATTCCTGCGCCGCGCGTTGATCGCCTTTGACCGCGGCGACCTGGCCAAGCTGCCCTTCAGCGACGACGTGAACGCGCAGAGCCTGCTGTTGATGCGGCGCACGGTGCGCGAGCGCGCGGCCGATCTGGCGCCCTTCCTCAGCTTCGATCAGGACCCCTACCTGGTGCTGGGCGAGGACGGCCACCTGTCGTGGATTCTCGACGCCTTCACGCAGTCCGACACCTACCCCTACGCCACGCACTACGCGGTCAACGGCCAATCCGTCAACTACATGCGCAACAGCGTCAAGGTGGTGGTCGACGCCTACGACGGAACCACCACCTTCTACGTCTTCGACAATCAAGACCCGATTCTGGCGGCCTACCGGCGCATCTTCCCTGGTCTGTTCAAGGACGCGGCCCTGATGCCGCCCGCTCTGCGCAAGCACGTGCGCTACCCCGAGCTCTTGCTCCAGTTGCAGGCCCAGGTCTACGGCCTTTATCACATGACCAATCCCGAGGTCTTCTATAACCGCGAAGACCTGTGGACCGTCGCCAGCGAGGTCGGCATGGGCGAGGGCGGCGAGCAGACGACCCAGCCCATGCAGCCCAACTTCGTGCTGATGAAGCTGCCCGGCGAAAGCGGCGTCGAGTTTGTCGAGATTCTGCCCTTCACCCCGGCCAACCGCAACAACCTGATCGGCTGGATCGCCGGACGCTGCGATGGCCAGCACTATGGCGCGGCCATCGTCTACGACTTTCCCAAAACCCGGCTGGTCGATGGGCCATTGCAGATCGAGGCGCGCATCGATCAGAATGCGCAGCTCTCCGGCCAGTTGACCTTGTGGAATCAGCAGGGCTCGCATGTGCGGCGCGGAGCGCTGCTGGTGATTCCCTCGGGCAAGGCGCTGCTCTACGCCGAGCCGATCTACCTGCAGGCCGAACGCAGCCCCATGCCCGAGCTGCGGCTGGTGGTGCTGGCGCTGCAGGACCGTCTCGCCTACGCGCCCACCTTCCAGGCGGCGCTGTCGTCCCTCTTTGACGGCAGCGTCTCGTCGCTGAGCGCCACCGAGGCTCCGCCAGCGGCGGCCGCTCAGCCGGCGGGATCGCCAGGAGCCTCACCCGTTTCCGCGCCCCCGGCGAAACAGGATTTGAACGCGCTGATCGCCGAGGCCGGCAGGGACTTTGACGATTACCAGCGGTTGACGGCGGCGGGCAAACTGGGCGAGGCCGGTCAGAAGCTCGAAGCGCTGAAGCAGGTGATCGGAAAGCTGAACGCGCGGGCAAAGTAAAGTAAACGGCGCTGGAATCGCTGTCGTTTGGCAGCAGTTCCAACGCCGTTTTGAACCTTGTTCGGTGCTCATCTGGCTGTATCCCACGGGAAACAGCCGTTTCCCAAATTTCTGGAGCCGAAAGTCGGACTCGAACCGACGACCTGCTGATTACGAATCAGTTTTTAGCTCCTTTGCAGAGAGTTGCATTAAGTCGAATTATTCGGTTTATGCATTGTATTTGCAACACTTACAGGCATGGCAAGATTGCATCAGGTTGCAGATGGATGCAGGAAATCACAGACAGAACAGCCACCAGAACAGCCACCAGATTATCTGCTGACTCACAGGAATGACCAGTCAGATTAGCACCAAAACAGTCGTAAAGCTGTTCTTGATTTGGTTGATGGCTGTGGATATATTCGCCTCATCTTCTCCTATACTCGGTCAATGGCATTCGGATTCCCAACCGTCGAGCGGAGACAGTTCGTCGTCACCTGCAAACGGTGCCGCCGCGATGTGCCGTCCGGCGTCCGGGAGTTCCCGTTCCAGTCGATCACGGTCGGGTGCCCGCTCTGCGGCGAGTTGCGCCGGTACTTGCCCTCTGAGGTGTTTTTGGGCAAGCCGCATCATTTGGTGGCAAAACAGGCAAGGTCGCAGGTACGTAGGCGCTTATAGCCCGGAATATACCCGCAAGAAAGCCGGGGTTGCCACCAACGCATCAGCCCTCAAAACGGCAGATTCGGTGAGGAACGCTCCAGGAGGAAGTTCAATGACGACCAAAGCACGGGCAGGGATGGAAGAGTTGGTTCTGCGGGTTCAGGCGGCACTCTCTCTGGCCACGAAAAAGGAAGCTGAATTGGTAGTGGGCACCTTCATCGACTGCCTAGAGGGCACTTTGCTCTCGCACTTGGACGAGGCAGAGTTTTCTGTGAAGCTCAACGGGTTTGGGAAGTTCACTGTTCATCACAAGCCGTCCATTTGGCGAAAAGTCGGCTACAGCGGGGAAATGACCAGAACCAAGCCGCGCCGGACAGTCCGATTTGTCAGTCTGGGACGACTGCGGCTGTTCGAGCCGACGGAAGGCTCCAGTCAGGTTGCTAGATAAACGAGCAAATCTGGTCTATGTGTTTCATTTTGTGGCGCTTACTTCAGTTGCCTTCATCATAAGCCGTTTTTAGTCTTGTGGGGATGTGAATCGTTCTTGCAATTCAATCATCCTAGGAGTAGGATTTATTAACCTTTAGGGTTAATGAAAACATCCTTCCAATTTCGGAAGTTTGCGAGGGCAGCGAATTCAAAATCGCTCGGCAACCGTCAATGGGGCTCAACTCGCGCAGACAAAATTCGTCAGCGTTTGCTCGAACTCGAAGCCGCAAACACATTGGCTGACTTGAGTACGCTCCCGCCGCCTCGTTGCCATCAATTAACCGAGAACTTGGATGAACAGTTTGCGGTCGATATTTCTCGTAATGAGCGACTCGTCTTCGAAGTTGCCGATGACCCGATACCGAGGAAGCCAGACGGGGGAATCGACTTGGAACGGGTGACCGAAATCAGAGTATTGAGAATTGAGGACTACCATGGCAACTAAGAGCAGCTACGCGTTCAAGCCCGATTACGCGATTGCGCCGGGTGCCACTCTGCATGAGACCATCGAATCCGTTGGCATTTCACAAGCTGAGTTGGCAAAGAGAACCGGGCGACCGCTCAAGACAATCAACGAAATTATCAACGGGAAAGCCGCCATAACCGCCGAGACCGCTTTGCAGCTTGAGCGCGTCCTCGGAGTACCAGCTTCGTTCTGGAACAACTTGGAGCGGAATTACCGCGAATCACTGGCCTCCCTGAAGGAGGACAAGGCTCTAAAGGAAATCCATGAATGGGTGAAGTCGTTTCCAGTAAAGGAACTGGTAAAGAGGAACGCTCTTGCCGCGTACGAAGACAATATCGGTCTTGCGAGGGCGTTGCTTCAGTTCTNNGCTTGGCAACAAATCTGGATGTCCCCACAAGCCGCGTACCGTCGCTCATCCGCATTTGAAGCTTCGCGAGAAGCAACAGCAGCATGGTTACGATTAGGCGAACTTGAGGCCAAGAAGATTCAAGTACCCGAGTTCAACAAGAGCATGTTTAAGCAGGTCTTGGGTAGCTTGCATAACGTGATGGGATTATCTATCGCTGAATTGAAGTCCCGACTGACTAAGGAATGCAAGAGCGCCGGTGTGAAAGTTGTGTTTGTCAAAGAACTTCCCGGTACCCGTGTTCATGGGGCTGTTCGTTGGGTCGGTGAAACACCTGTCATCCAATTGAGTTGCAGATATAAAGTCGAGGACATCTTCTGGTTC
>PMPH01000047.1 GCA_003161045.1 Acidobacteriaceae bacterium | reverse complement strand
TCTCTTCGGCGCCGGCTGATTATGGTAAGTACGTCGAAAAAACCGGACTGGCGCTCTTGAATCTCCAGTCCCCATCCCTGCGCTCTCGGCAGGCCTCTATATCAGGCCGCGCGTACGCCGGGGGAAAATCAGGGGGTCATGCATCTTCCCCTTGAGTTCGGTCAAAAACGCGTCGCGGGCATTGCCGCACATCCGGCAGGTGCGCTAAACTGCGCATAATCGAGGAACCAGAAACGGCGACTGAACCTGTTTGCGATTCTGGTGTGGCAGGCAGATTTTTTCTGAAATTTCGCTCCGCTGCAGTCGGGAGACACGAATAGCCCGTAAGGACACAATGCCTCACGAGCGCGGCCCATCGCCTGTGCCCCCATCCGAACTCCTTTGCACTACTCTCGCCGATCCCAAAGCTCGCTTCTGCCGCTCGCTCGCCAGCCACTCGTCAACCGCCAACGGAAACCCAGCCTATCTCCTTGGCCTTAAAGCACTTAACTACAACGCGGTACACGCTCCGGAGGATTTGGCTCTGCCCCGGCCAGCGGAGGCTTGCGTACCACTCCACAACTGTCAAGGCGCTCCGGCTGAAACCGCTTCACTTCCCGCAAAAAAACGGGGCTTGCCGAAAAGACGCGCAACGATTATCGTAGCGCGTCCCGGCCAGCCTTGCAAGTTGCCCGGCCTTGCGGCCGGACTCGCCTGATCGATTCTGCTCGATCGAGCCTACTTGATTTCGATGGTGGCGATGCCTTCGAACTTCTTCTTGATCGCCTCGGCCTCTTCCTTGGTCGCGCTCTCCTTGATCGCCTTGGGGGCGCCATCGACCAGGTCCTTGGCTTCCTTCAGGCCCAGCGAGGTAACCTCGCGCACGGCCTTGATGGTGCTGATCTTATTGGCACCGAAGTCCTTCAGAATCACCTGGAACTCGGTCTGCTCCTCAGCTGCGGGAGCCACCGCGCCCGCCGCCGCAACTGCAACCGGAGCCGCCGCCGCCGCCGAAACGCCCAGACGCTCTTCCAACTTCTTCACCAGAGCCGCTGCTTCCAGCAGGCTCAGGGCCACAATTTGCTCTTCCAACTGCGCAATATCCGCCATTTTTTTCTCCAATCAGAACCGTTTGAATTGTTTTTCTTTACGGCCGCAAGCCAAACCGGAAGTTTCCGATGCGCCCAGACCCGCGCACTTCCCGCCTGCCCTACAGCCAAAACTCGCAACCAAATCACGCTGCTGGGGTGCCCCACCCTCGCCGCGTTTTTGTCCTTGCGGCTAGGGTGGGATCGCACAACCCCTCATGGCGCGAAACGGTGAAAATACCCTAGGCCGCAGCCTCCGCGGCAAACTTTTCTTTTTCCACGCCCTGGCCCAGAACCACCGCCATGTCGCGGCCTGTGGCATTGAGCACGGTCGCCAGCCTTTGCGCCGGCGCGTTGATGAGGAACAGCAGCTTCGAGAAGAGCTCTTCCTTGCCCGGCATCGTCGCCAGCGCCTTGACCTCGTCGGCCGTCAGCAGCTTGCCGTCCACCATGCCCAGCTTGAACTGAAACTCCGCGTTCTCGCCCGCCCACTTGGCAAAAACCTTGGCCAGCGCCACCGGATCGCCCGAGGTAAAGGCCACCGAGTTCACGCCCTTCAGGCCCTTCAGCGCGGCCTCCACCTGCGTGCCCTGGCCGGAGACAGCCGCCAGCTTGTTCTTCACCACGCGGTACTTGCCGCCCGCCTCGCGGATCACCTTGCGCAAGGCAAAGTCCTTGGCCACGGTTAGCTTGGTAAAAGTGCCGATAATCGCCGTCGTCGAACTCTCCAGCTCGCTCGCCAGCAACTGGACCTTCTCCGTCTTTTTCGCCTTTGAAATCGCCATCGTCCTGCTCCAGCAGGGATCAGGGGTCAGGGATCAGGGGTCAGTTCTTCATTGCACGCCAACCCTCGCTCCTCGTCCCCTTGCCCCTCTCCTCACCCTTAACGGGCGCTTGTTGCGAATCCTGTTTTGACTGCTCAGACCGGGTCATGCAGAGAGCAGGCTTTTCTGAACCCTGAACCCTGCCCCCTGATCCCTGTCGTTAGTGCTTGCCAGCCGCGTCGGCAACCGCCGAATCCAGCGGCACTCCAGGGCCCATCGTCGAGCTGAGCGTTACACTCTTGATGTACTTGCCCTTGGCCGCCGAAGGCTTGTTGCGCACCACCGCGCCGATCACCGTAGTCGCGTTGTCGATCAGCTTCTGAACGTCGAAGCTCAGCTTGCCCACCGGCACGTGCACCAGGCTGGTCTTGTCGGCGCGAAACTCCACCTTGCCGGCCTTGATCTCTTTGACCGCCGCGGCTACGTCCATGGTGACCGTTCCGGTCTTGGGGTTGGGCATCAGGCCCTTGGGGCCCAGGATCTTGCCCAAGCGGCCCACCACCTTCATCATGTCCGGAGTGGCGATCAGCGCGTCGAAGGCGGTCCAGCCTTCTTTCTGAATCTTCTCTACCATCTCTTCGCCGCCCACAAAGTCCGCGCCCGCTTCGGTCGCTTCCTTCTGGCGGTCGCCGGTGGCGATCACGGCCACCGTCTTGGTCTTGCCCAGCCCGTGCGGCAGAACCACGGTCCCGCGCACCATCTGGTCGGCATGGCGTGTGTCCACACCCAGGCGCATGGTTAAATCAACGGTCTCGTCGAACTTGGCGTACTTCACCTGCCTGAGCAGATCCACCGCTTCGGCGAGCGCATACGACGGCTTGGACACAGCCTCGCGCGCCTTCACAATATTCTTGCTGACTTTTCTGGCCATTCTTCCCTCGTCTCCCACCGCCCCTGCCAGCCCCGCTTTGCGGAGACCCCGCGGGTGCCGGGCACACGGCTAACGCGCTTTGCGTGCCGCTGCCAGCTCCCTTGAACGGGTTCAGAAACCGTGGTGTTTGTGACGGCCCAGGGTTCCCCCCGGACACATTTTTGAATCATAACGAAACGGCAGGGAAATTGCAATATTGAACGGATTGCAAGCTGGACGGATTACGAGTGGCCGCAGGTTACGAAGGACAGCGCGCCACCAGTCCCGCCCGCCGGTTCTACGTCCCGTCAGGCATTCCAGGGAAAAACCGGCGCCTCAAAGAAAAACTGCCAGAGAGCATTTCCAAGATTTGCTCAGAACGCATTTTCATCAAAAAATCTTGCATTTCGCCTTGTTTTTACACAAAAACCTTCTTCCCCGCATTGACTCCCTGCTCCGGCGGCGCTAATCTCAAGCGCAGATAACGGATTTGGTTACCCACGCCAACCCGCGATTTCGTTCCTCAGCCCAGAGTTCAGGCTCGGACGGAATTTGCGCCCCGCCGTCTCCCGCTCATTCAGCCTTGCCGTCCTCCAGTGGTTCAGCCTCGCCGTCCGCCGCTGGTTCGCACTCTCCTTTACATTCAACGGTTTGCTTGCAGTCCGTCCGGGGCATCGCGCTTGCTTTTGCCTCGCCGGCTGCCGGCCTATTCTTCATTGCCACCCCGTGCCCGCCAACTCTCAGCCCCGTCCGCCACCGCTTCACCGCAACCGCACGTCCTCGTGGAGGCTTTAGAAAACTTTGAAGATCGCTTTGGAGATCACGCCCAACCTCGAGCCCCTCTTCGGGACTCACGATGAAAATCTCATGCTGATGGAAGATTCGCTCGATGTGCACATCGATCTTCGTTCCGACGCCGTGCATGTGGAGGGGCCTGAAACCGGCGTGGCCCGCGTCCGGCAGGTTTTTCAGGACTTCGAGGCGCTGCGCCGGCTGGGCGTCAACCCTCATAACGGCGAGTTGAACGGAATGCTGCGCCTGGTGGTGACCGACTCCGCGACCACGCTGCGTTCGCTGGCCGACAGCGGCAAGCAGCGCTCGGCCGGGGTGAAGAGAACCGTCCAGCCGCGCTCCATCAATCAGCGCCGGTACGTCGAGGCCATCGAGCAGAACGACATGGTCTTCGGCGTCGGCCCGGCCGGCACCGGCAAAACCTACCTGGCCGTCGCCATGGCCGTGGCCGCGATGAACGCCAAGAAGGTCAGCCGCATTGTGCTGGTGCGCCCCGCGGTCGAGGCCGGCGAGCGGCTGGGCTTTCTGCCCGGCACACTCCAAGACAAGGTGGACCCCTACCTGCGCCCCCTTTACGACGCTCTTTACGACCTGCTCGAACCTGAAAAAGTCGACAAGATGCTAGAAAAGAACATCATCGAGGTGGCCCCGCTGGCCTTCATGCGCGGCCGCACGCTGAACGACGCCTTCATCATCATGGACGAGGCGCAGAACACCACCATCGAGCAGATGAAGATGTTCCTCACCCGCATGGGCTACAACTCGAAGGCGGTCATCACCGGCGACATCACACAAATCGACCTGCCCAACCCGCGCAAATCCGGCCTGTTGGACGCGATCAACATTCTCGACGGCGTCGAAGGCATTCACTTCTGCCACTTCGAGGACTGCGACGTAGTCCGCCACGCTCTGGTGCAGCGCATCGTGCGGGCCTACGAGTCGGTCAAGTCGCAGCAGCGGGAGCTGCCGCTGGCCCTCGGCGAGGCGATTGAGGTCGGCGTTCCGGCGCGCGAAGAGCGTCCCCAGGCGCAGCCGCTGCGTCCGGCCAAACCGCAGTAGAGCGGTTCTCCAGTTGCTGTAGAGGGAAACCACCACCGCTGAGTGGCTTTTTCCTTTCGGGATCCCCGGCGACAGGTCTTCGTCGCTGGGGTGGAAGTAAAAGCCACCTTACACAATTCTTGAAACTCCACATTAACTGGAGAACCGCTCTAAAACCGCAACTCGCGTAGAATTGAGAGTGAACCGGGGCAGCGCAGGTTGCGGCCCCGAGCACGATGATCCTTCTCGACCCAGATTTGGAGCCCGCCCCCGCGCCGAAGGCAACTTCGGCGAAGCGGCCTGTCGCCTCCGGCCCAACGGCCACCCCCCGCAACCAGCGCATTCCCTCCGCCCGCACCTTGGCCCGCTTTCTTACGCTCGCCCAAAAAACCGTCCGCCTCAAGGGCCAGGTCACGGTGCTGCTGACCACCGACGCCGCCATTCGCCAACTCAATCGCCAGTTCCGGGGCATAAACAAGGCCACCGACGTGCTCTCGTTTCCCGCCGAGGGCATTGGCGCCGAGGAGATCGCCGGCGATCTGGCTATATCCGTGCCCACCGCGCTCCGCCAGGCCTTCGAGCAGGGGCATTCCCTCTCGACCGAGATCAAGGTGCTGATTCTGCATGGATTGCTCCACCTGGCCGGCGGCGACCACGAGGCCGATGAGGGCCAAATGGCGCGCCGCGAAGGGCGGCTCCGCGAACGGTTGGGCCTGCCGCAGGGGCTCATCGAGCGCGCCGAAGCGCCCAGGCCGTCCGCCTGCAAACCAGCCACAAAAACTCCATCAAAGGCCCCAGCGGCCCCAGCTTTGAAAGGGCACGGCTTTAGCCGTGCCGTAAAGAGCCCCAAGAAGAGCCCGGCTTTAGCCGCTGAGGGAATGCAAATTGCGGAAAAGACAATCCATCGGGGGCTAAAGCCCAAAATGTTGGTTGCCGGTCGGGCGGCGCGTCTGAAGCCGCGCCCTTTCAAAGCTCCGAAAAAGGTTAGCCCCACCGCAGGTGGCCGATGACCCCGCTCTTCATCCTCCTGATTGTCTTTCTGGCCCTGGTCGAGACGCTGGCCTCCTACATCTGCCTCGTCCACAGCGAGTTCGGCAAGATTCTGTCGCGCGAGGAGCAGGAAAACCTGGACGCATGGGAGGAACAGGTCGAGCCCCGGCTGGGCCTGAGCCGCGAACACGCCGAGCTCTGCGCCGCCGTTCTGCAGCAGCTTGCCCTGGGCCTGATTGCTTTGGATTTCGGCGCGGTGCTCTTTGACCGCGCTCCGCTGCTGGTTCGGCCCACCTCTGCGGAGATCGCCCAGGCGGTTCTCGCCGTGGTGCTGGTGGTGGTTTTCTGCAATCGGATTCTGCCCTCGCTGCTTTTCAACCGCACCAGTGGCCGCTGGGCGGCGCGCCTCCTCTGGCCCATCCGCCTGCTGCTCTGGCTGATGACGCCCATCACCGTTTTTGTCCGCTTCTTCTTCTCCGTGGCCTCGCTGGCCGAGCAGTCGGCCAGCCCCGAGGAGGAGATGGAAGCCGATGTAGAGGCGCTGCTCGAGGCCGGCGAAGAGGAGGGAATCCTCGAAGAGAGCGACCGCGACCTGGTGCGCTCGGCCGTCGAGTTCGGCGACAAGCTGGTGCGCGAGGTGATGACCCCGCGGCCTGAAGTCTTTGCCGTTCCCGAGACGATCACCCTCGAAGAGTTCCTCAACCTGCTGCGCGAGAATAACTTCTCCCGCGTGCCGGTTTATTCCGGCTCGCTCGACAACGTCACCGGCATTGCCTTTGTCCACGACCTGCTGCAAATCCGCGACGAGGAGGCCCGCACCCGCACCGTCGCCAGCATCCAGCACCCGGCCGTCTTCGTTCCCGAGACCAAGCGCGGCTACGAGCTGCTGCGCGAGATGCAGCGCGAAAAGCAGCACATGCGCATCGTCATCGACGAGTACGGCGGCGTCTCCGGGCTGGTCACCATCGAGGATCTGCTCGAACAGATCGTGGGCAACATCCGCGACGAGCACGAGGTGGAGACGCTCATCGAGGATCCCCAGCGCGAGCCCGGCGGTTCGTGGCTGGTTCCGGCCGGTTTTCCCGTCGATCAGTTGGAAGACCTCGTAGGCGCGCCGGTTGAACTGGATGAGCCCTACGAAGCCACCACGCTGGGCGGCCTGGTCAGCGAGATCGAGGGCCGCATTCCGCTTCCCGGCGAGGTGGTCCTGCTCGAACCCGCCGGCCTGCGCCTGGAAGTCGTCGCCTCGACCGATCGCCGCGTCGAGCGGCTGCGGGTCTTCCCGCCGGCGGGGGATGCTAGCCCGGCAAAACCTGAATAAACTGTACTTCTTGGGTGCCCCACCCTCGCGACGTTTCTGTTCTTGTCGCATCGGGGTCCCCAACGACAGGTCTTCGTCGTTGGGGTGGTCTAGGGTGGGAAACCACGAACCTCTCACTGGGACTCTTTCGGTCCGTTCATCCAAAAATGCCGTAAACTCAGTCAGGAGCATTACCACCTTTGAAATCTGGATTTGTCGCCATTCTCGGCCGGCCCAACGCCGGCAAAAGCACTCTGCTGAACGCTCTCACCGGCGAAAAGGTGGCCATCGTCTCGGCCAAGCCGCAGACCACCCGTAACCGCATCGCCGGGGTGGTCGAAGTTCCAGCGCGCAAAGGCGTGCATCCGGCAGCGCAGATCGTCTTTGTCGATACGCCCGGCGTCCACAAGCCCGGATCGCACCTTGACCGGCGCATGCTGCAAGAGGTGTACGAGGCTCTGGAAACCCGCGACCTGGTGCTGGTGCTGATGGATGCGACGCGCCGGGTGCAACTGGAAGCTGCCGCCGCGGAACCCGCCGAGGCAGGCGCGGAACCGGGTGCGCCCGCCAGCGCAGAACCGCATCTTCCGGCCAACGCGGAACCGGGTGCCCCAGAGCCTGCGGGCACCCCAGGTCCCGATTCTGGGACCTGGGAAGCCGCTGATTCCAAAGCCTCGGTTGCAGTTCCAGCCGCCCACGCTCCCAGGCACGAGCGCACTAACTGGGCCAGCGAGGACGAGTTTCTCTTCGGTCTGATTCGCAAGCTCGACTGCCCGGTCTTCCTGGTTCTCACCAAGATCGACCTGGTGGCCAAGGACCAGCTACTGCCCTTGATCGACACGCTCACCCGCCACTTCGGCTTCGCCGAGGTTATCCCCATCAGCGCCCGCAAGCGCGACGGCATGGAGCTGCTCGTCCGCAAGATTGTCGAGGCGCTGCCCGTGGGCGAGCGCTTCTACCCCAAGGACCAGTACACCGACCAGCCGCAGAGGTTCATGGTCGCCGAACTGATCCGCGAGAGCATTCTGGTCGAGACCGGCGAAGAGGTTCCCTACGCCTCGGCCGTGGTGATCGAGCGCTTCGAAGAGGCTGAGCCGCCGGCTCCGGCCCGTAAAAAAGGCCAGGCCCCGGCCCGATTGCCGCTCACCCGCATCGCGGCGGCGATTTATTGCGAACGCGACGGCCAGAAGGCGATTTTGATCGGCAAAGGCGGCTCCAAGCTGAAGGAAATCGGCACCCGAGCCCGCCGCCAGATCGAATCCTTGCTCGGGACGCGGGTTTATCTGGAGTTGCACGTCATCGTCGAACCCGGCTGGCGCGAATCGAAGAGCTTTGTCGAGTCGCTCGACTGGCGCCACCAGCTTGAACGGCTTACAGAAAGCCAGATCACCGAGAAGCCGCCGGAGGAAGGCGAATAGAGCAGTTCTCCAATTGCTGTGCGCCGAAACCGCGCACTCAAGTGGCTTTTTCCTTAAAAACTGTATAAACACTGTGAGCTTTGAAGGGGACGGGCTTCAGCCCGTCCGTTGATGGCAAGGTTGAATTGCCGGCTTTAGCCGCTGAGGGAATGCAAATGGCTGCGAAAAGCTTCCCTCAGGGGCTAAAGCCCGATCTACTCCCGGCATTGATGTACGGGCTAAAGCCCGTACCCTTCGCTCCAAACCCGGTTTTTAGACATATTCTTAAGAAAAAGCCACCTTGCACAGAGTTGGTCAGTGTACGTGAATTGGAGAACCGCTCTAGCCTCCCACCAGCGCTTCGGGACTGAAGAAAGCGATTCCTTGGCCGTTCCGCAGGGAAAGCCTTACTCGACAGTCACCGATTTGGCCAGGTTCCTGGGCTGATCAACGTCGCAGCCGCGCCGGACGGCGATGTAGTAAGCCAATAACTGCAAGGGCACGATCTCAATCAGCGGCGAGAGCAGTTCGGTGGCCGGGGGAACGTGGATGACCTGCTCGACCAGGCCGCCGATGGTCGTATCGCCCTCGGTGGCCACGGCGATCACCCGGCCCGAGCGGGCGGTGACCTCTTGAATGTTCGAGAGCGTCTTCTCGTAGCGCAGCTTTGACGCAGGATCGGATTCGTCCCGCGTGGCCAGCACCACCACCGGCAGCGTCTCATCGATCAGCGCATTGGGGCCGTGCTTCATCTCGCCAGCCGGATAGCCCTCGGCGTGGATGTAGGAGATCTCTTTCAGCTTCAGAGCGCCTTCCAGCGCAATCGGGAAGTGAATGCCGCGGCCGAGATAGAGGAAGTCGCGGGCGGTGGAGAAATCCTTGGCCAGTTGCTCGCATTGGGCGGTGCGGGAGCGCAACACCTCTTCAATTTTGGCCGGGATGCGGCTCAGCTCCTCGATCAGCACGACCGATTGGGCCTGGTCGAGGTGGCCGCGTAGTTGGCCCAGCTTGAGCGCCAGCAAAAACAACGCGGTGAGTTGCGCGGTGAAGGCCTTGGTCGAGGCTACGCCAATCTCCGGGCCGGCGTGGGTGTAGATGGAGCCGTGCGCCTCGCGGGCCACCATGGCGTCCACCACGTTGCAGATGGCCACGGTCTTCGAGCCGAGGGCCTTCATCTCGCGCTGCGCGGCCAAGGTGTCGGCGGTCTCGCCCGACTGGGTGATGAGCAGGCCGAGCATATGGGGGCCGGCGATGGGCGAACGGTAGCGGTATTCGCTGGCGTAGTCCACGTCAACCGGCAGCCGGGCCAGCCGCTCGATCATGTACTTGCCCGTCAGCGCGGCGTGCCAACTGGTGCCGCAGGCGGCGATGCTGAGAGAGGTGGCGGCGGCCAACTCCTCGTCGGCGATCTTCATCTCGCCCAAAAAAATCTGGCCGGAGTCCAGCGAGACGCGGCCCATCGTGGTGTCGCGAATGGCCCTGGGCTGCTCCCAGATCTCCTTGAGCATGAAGTGCTTGTAGCCGCCCTTTTCGGCCTGGATGGGATCCCACTGGATGTGTGTGAGGTTGCGCTCGATGGGATTGCCGTCAAAATCGGTCAGCTTGACGCCGGCCAGGGTGAGGATGGCCATGTCGCCGTCGGCCAGAAAATAAATGTTGCGCGTGTGGTTCAGAATGCCGGGCACGTCGGAGGCGACAAAGTACTCGCCCTCGCCCACGCCGATGATCACCGGCGGGCCAAAGCGGGCGACGACGATCTTGTCCGGCTCCAGGGCCGACAGAACTCCCAGCGCAAAGGCTCCGGTGAGCCGCTTGACGGCGCGGCGGACGGCCACTTCCAGCGCAATCGGCTGACCAGCGGCCTCGGCCTCTTTCTGCACCTCTTCGATCAGGTGGGCGATGACCTCGGTGTCAGTCTCGGTGACGAATTTGTGGCCCTGCGCGATGAGTTCGCGCTTCAGCTCGAGATAATTTTCGACAATTCCGTTGTGCACCACGACGATGCGGCCCGTGCAATCGCGATGCGGGTGGGCGTTCTCCTCCGTGGGCCGCCCATGCGTGGCCCAGCGGGTGTGGCCAATGCCGTAGGTGCCATCGAGCGGATGCTCGCGCAGAACTTCTTCCAGGTTTTTCAGCTTGCCCGGAGCGCGGCGCACCTCGAGTATCGAGCAGGATGGGCTGCCCACGGCGATGCCCGCCGAGTCGTAGCCACGGTATTCCAGCCGCCGCAGCCCTTCAATAATGACAGGAACTACCTTTTTAGGACCGACATAACCGACGATTCCGCACATGCAATGATTCTAAGCGACGGCGGCGGCGATCTGTTGCGCCAAGTGGGCCGGATCATGCGCGGCGAGTGCGGCCGGGATGGCTGGGTGCCCCCAGGTTTCCGATCCTGAGACCAGGGAGCCTCGCTGGGCGCCCCACATCCAGATTCTGGAACCCGTGAGCCTCGCCACGGCCGGGCTTTATTCCTCCATGCGGTACGTGTACTCTTCGATCACCGGGTTGGTCAGCACCTCGCGGGCGATGCGCTCGATCTGAACGCTGGCGGCAGCCGCGTTTAGCCCATCGGCCAGCGAAAGCTGGAAGTACTTGCCCTGGCGCACGGAGGTTACATCCGCAAATCCGATCTTGCGCAGGGCGTTCTGAATGGTCTGGCCCTGCGGATCCAGGACCGAGGTCTTCGGCGTGACATAGACATGTGCCTTCATCATCAACGATTATATTAGTTCCGGTGGACGGCGGGTGACCGGTCAGGCTTCGGTCACGGTTTCCGCGCCGTTTACGTGTCCACGGTTAGAACTTCCCCCATTGAAGGAGAACCAAAAGAGATGGTCAATTATCTGGAGTTGCCGATTGGCGATCGCGCCCCCGAGATCTTTCGAGCGGTCATTGAAATTCCACTGGACGGGCACCAGAAGTTTGAGTACGACAAGCAGTTGCACGTATTCAAGCTGGACCGCAACCTGCACTCGCCGGTCCACTACCCAGGGGATTACGGCTTCATTCCCTCGACGCTGAGCGATGACGGCGATCCGCTGGATGTGCTGGTGCTGGTGCCCAGCCCCAGTTTTCCCGGTTGCGTGCAGGAGGTGCGTCCCATCGGCCTCTTGGAGATGCTGGACCAGGGCGTACTGGACGAAAAGGTGCTGGCGGTGGGCAAAAACAACCCGCGCTTTGACAACATTTGGAATTACACCGACATCTATCCGCACATGCTGAAGGAGATCACCCACTTTTTCTCCATCTACAAGGATTTGGAGGGCAAGCGGGTCGAGGTCAAGGGCTGGCATGACGCGGCCTATGCTCGCGACCATGTGGCGCGCTCCGCCAAGCAGTTTGAAGAGAACAAGGCCCGGCTCGCCGCGGAGAAGGCGGCCGAGTAGCCTCTGAGCCCGATTGAGGCCGGCTGAATCCGCTCGCAGCCGGCTGAATCCGTTTGTGCGCGTTCGAGCGCGTGGGGCGGCTCTTAGCCGGACGCGGCGGGCTGCGAAAGATTCATGCCTTCCCTTCAAGGCCGTTGACGCTGCTGGCACGCAGTTGAGGGACGATTTGTGGCAGTCGCCCATGCCCGTTGCCACCGTGGCCTGCGGTCTTCGGCGCCTGGTTGGTCTGCGGCGCCTGGTTGTGGGGACTTGCATTTGCTGTCGGGAAGAATTGAGCGCCATCTGCCAGAGTTGCATCCAACTCTGGCAGATGGCGCTGAGAGTCCAGAGCATCTGGAACGAAAAGCGGAAAGTCAGGGACGGGGAGCAGAAAGAGGTGGCCGCATGGGCGATCAAATCTTCTGTGACGCTGTCATCGCCGCAGGAATCTTCTATCGTGGGGTGTGTTTGTGCTTTATTGCTTGTCCGCCACGGGGAGTGCGCATTTTGCGCTGGAGTCGAAAACAGGCGGAAAAGACAGAAAACAGGCATTATTCCTGACGGCGGTATCTGCGGGACACGAAACCAGGGAAAATCTATTCCAGAAATTCTTCAGTTTCCGCGGCTCTCCGGCTTCCGCAACTCCCTGGCTTCCTGGCGGCCAGTCAACCCTGAAAAGATCGCAACCTCGGGTAGATCGCAGGATCGAGAATTGTCCCCGCTTTAGGAACTTGTTGAAATTTCCCCCAAGTAGGTTTGCTTGTTGGGGATTTGATCTTTCCGTGGGCTGAAATTGGTTTGAATCGGGCG